>CAJPFO010000280.1 GCA_905339255.1 Myxococcaceae bacterium | reverse complement strand
GCTCGCGCAGTCGTATCTCGTGCTGATGGTGATCGGCGCCGTCGGCCTCCTCGTCGCGCTGGTCCGGGGGATCTAGGCCGTGGAAGGGCTTCCTCTCCTCTCTCTCGTCATGCTCTCTCCGATCGTCCTCGGTTGCATCGTCCTCGCGCTCCCCTCGGAGCCGGTCGAGACCCCGCGGCGGACGGCGTTCGTCTTCTCGCTCCTTCCGCTCGTCTTCTCGCTCATGATCCTGCAGGCGTTCGACCCCACGGTCGGAACGCTCCAGCTCCGCGAGCACGTCGCATGGATCCCGGATCTCGGCGCGTACTATTCGCTCGGCGTCGACGGCTTCTCGCTCTGGCTGATCGTGCTCACGACCGTCCTCACCCCCGTGGTGCTGCTCTCGTCGTGGTCGGACATCCACGTGCGCGTGAAGCAGTTCCAGGCCGCGATGCTGATCATGGAAGGGCTCATGATCGGCGCGATCGTCGCCGCCGACCTCCTGCTCTTCATCGTCTTCTGGGAGCTCATGCTGCTCCCGATGTTCCTCGTGATCGGCGTCTGGGGAGGTCCGCGCAGGCGCTACGCCGCGCTCAAGTTCTTCCTCTATACCTTCGTCGGAAGCGGCCTCATGCTGGTCGCGATGATCTACCTGGTGCTCCGCCAGGCCGGAGACGGACCGCTCTCGTTCGACATCGTCGGCCTCTACGACAACGACCTCTCGCTGACCGAGCAGATCTGGCTCTTCTCGGCCTTCGCCTTCGCCTTCATGATCAAGGTGCCGATGGTCCCGTTCCACACCTGGCTTCCCGACGCGCACACCGAGGCGCCGACGGGTGGCTCGGTCGATCTCGCCGGCGTCCTGCTCAAGATGGGGACCTACGGCTTCTTGCGCTTCGCGCTTCCGATCTTCCCGCAGGCCGCCGAGCTCGCGTTCCCGATCATCGTCGTCCTCTCCGTGATCGGGATCCTCTACGGCGCGATGGTTGCGCTGCCCCAGCCCGACATGAAGCGCCTGGTCGCCTACTCGTCGGTGAGCCACCTCGGCTTCGTGATGCTCGGGATCTACGCCTGGAACGTCACGGGGCTCACGGGCGGTGTCCTTCAGATGGTGAATCACGGCCTCTCGACCGGCGCGCTCTTCATCCTCGTCGGCTACATGTACGATCGACGCCACACCCGTGAGATCAGCGAATACGGAGGCCTCTGGGGGATCGTCCCGATCTACTCGGCGCTCCTCCTCGTCGTGGTCCTCTCGTCGATCGGGCTTCCCGGAACGAACGGCTTCGTCGGAGAGTTCCTGATCCTGATCGGCGCCTTCCGCGCATATCCGATCGCGGGTGCGATCGGAACCCTCGGCGTCGTCCTCGGCGCGGTCTACCTGCTCACGATGTACAAGCACGTGATCTTCGGCCCCGTGACGAAGAAGGTGAACGAGACGCTCCAGGATCTCTCGCCCCGCGAGATCGCGGCCGTTGCGCCGATCATCGTGCTGATCTTCTGGATCGGCCTCTATCCGAAGCCCTTCACCGATCGGATCGAGCCGACCGCGAAACACCTGCTCGCGCTCCTCGACGAGAAGGGCGCGCGGCGCTGGATGCACGAGAGAGACCGGCGCCTGTTCCACGAGACCGAGCCCGCGGCCAGACCCGAACCCGAGCTCCTCAGGGCAGCGGCGCGCTGATCCGGACGACGCCGGAGTCGGGATGGAGAAGGGATTCCTCGTCGCGCAGCTCGTCGAAAAGCTTCGCGCCTCGGCCCGCGCGGCCGAGGCCGCGAGCGACGCGGCGGCAGAAGAGGCTCGCGACGGCGCCACTCCCGCCGAACGGCGCGAGGACTCGCGGACGGCCCTCGAGTTCTCGCGGATGGCGCGCGCGCAGGCGCTCCGCGCCTCGGAGCTCCGCAACGCAATCGACGTCCTCGCGGGATTCCATCCCGCTCCGATCGCGCGGGGTGCGCGGGTGGCGCTCGGTGCCCTGGTCGAGATCGAGGACGAAGCGGGCGAAGGGCAGACGCTTTTCTTGGCTCCGGTCGGAGCCGGCGAGGAAATCCACGGGCCGGGCGGAGACGGGTTCTTCAAGGTCGTGACGCCGAACTCGCCGATCGGCGGCGCCCTGATCGGACGCCGCGAAGGCGAGAGCGTCGCCGTCAAGATCCGAGGCGAGCTCCGCGAGTGGACGCTCGTGTGGATCGGATGAGCGACCGCGCCTTCCTGCGCATCTCGGCACGGAGCTACGCGAGACGCGCGTGGCGGAACGCGGCACGAACCTCGGCGACGAAGTCGGCAGGGCGTTCGAACGCGGCGAAGTGGCCTCCCTTCGCGAGCTCGTTCCAGTAGACGAGCTTTTCGAAGCGCTTCTCCGCCCAGCGCCGCGAGCTCCGGAAGATCTCCTTCGGAAAGATGCTGCAGGAAACCGGGACCCTCACGGGATCCATCGGAGGCTTCGTGAAGCTCTCCCAGTAGAGCCGTGCCGACGACGCACCTGCCGCCGGAAGCCAGTAGAACATCACGTTGTCGAGCAGCGCGTCCCGCGAGAGGACGTTCTCGGGATGTCCATCGCAATCGGTCCACGACCAGAACTTCTCGAGAATCCATGCCGCCTGCGCCGCGGGCGAGTCGACGAGCCCGTATCCGATCGTCTGCGGCCGGGTGCTCTGCTGCTTCGAGTATCCGGAGTCCCAATCCTGGTAATGCTTCATCGCAGCGAGCGCGGACTGCTCCTCGGCCGTGAGGTTTGCGAGCGTCGCGGGGTCGGGCGGAACGATCGGCATGTTCAGGTGGATCCCGGCGCAGTGCTCCGGATCCTGGATGCCGATGCAGGTCGTGATGAGCGCGCCCCAGTCTCCCCCCTGCGCGACGTAGCGCGCGTAGCCGAGCCTCGCCATCAGCACCGACCACGCGGCGGCGATGCGGCGAACGTCCCAGCCCGACTCGCGCGGCTTGTCGGAGAACCCGTACCCGGGAATCGCGGGGCAGACGACGTGGAAGGCGTCGCGGGCGTCCCCGCCATGGGCGGTCGGATTCGCGAGCGGACCGATCACCTCGAGGAACTCGACGATCGATCCCGGCCAGCCGTGCGTGACGACGAGCGGGAGCGCGTCGGGGTGCGGCGAACGGACGTGGAGGAAGTGGATCCCGAGCCCTTCGACGGCGGTCCGGAACTGGGGGAACGCGTTGATTCGCGCCTCTCGCGCACGCCAGTCGTAGCCGTCGGCCCAGTACGCGCAGACCTCCTTCACGTAGGCGAGCGGAATGCCCTGCGACCAGTCGTCGACCGTCTCGCGATCGGGCCAGCGCGTGGTGCGCAGCCTCCGGCGCAGGTCGTCGAGGTCGTCGGTCGGGATCCGGATCCGGAAGGGAACGATCGCGGCATCGCTCATTCGGGGCTCCTCGTGGGTTGCCCCGACGTTACGCCCGGCGCGTCCGTCTCGACAGCTCCCCGACGCCGCGGGTGCGCGCCGTTGCCGCTTCGGCTACCTGCCCGGCTCCGGGAGGAGCGCGCGATGCCCGAAGCGCCTTGGTGGAAGTCGGCGGTCGTCTACCAGATCTATCCGCGGAGCTTCTGCGACGCGAGCGGCGACGGCATCGGCGACCTCGAGGGAATCCGCCGGCACCTCGACCACCTCGTCTGGCTCGGGGTCGACGCGATCTGGATCTCGCCCTTCTTCCGCTCGCCGATGAAGGACTACGGCTACGACGTCTCGGACTACTGCGACGTCGACCCCCTGTTCGGAACCCTCGCCGATTTCGACCGGCTGCTCGCCGAGTCGCACTCGAGAGGACTTCGCGTTCTGATCGACTGGGTTCCGAACCACACGAGTGACCAGCATCCGTGGTTCGTCGAGGCGCGCGCGTCGCGAAGTTCAGCGAAGCGCAACTGGTACGTCTGGCGCGACGGGACTCCGGAGCGGCCTCCCAACAACTGGCGCGCGGCGTTCTCCGATACGCCCGCTTGGACCTTCGACGCCGCAACGGGCCAGTGGTACCTGCACTGCTTCCTGCCCGAGCAGCCCGACCTCGACTGGGACGAGCCCGCGGTCGAGGCGGCGATGCACGACACGCTCCGCTTCTGGCTCGACCGCGGCGTCGACGGCTTCCGCATGGACGTGATCCACCTGATCGGCAAGGACCCGCGGCTCCCCGACGTTCCGGCCGAACGAGCGAAGCTCCCGTACTGCGTCTTGAACGAACACGAGAAGACACACGAGCGGCTTCGCCGGATCCGAAAGCTCGTCGACTCCTGGCCCGGCGATCGGGTGAGCGTCGGGGAGGTGGCCGTGCCGTGGACCGACATGGTCGCGAGGCACTACGGACGCGGAGACGAACTCCACCTCGCCTTCAACTTCCCGCCGCTCTTCGCGCCCTTCGATGCGTCGAGTTGGCGCGATCAGATCGAGCGTACCGCGCGCGAGCTCGACCCGATCGGCGCATGGCCGACCTGGGTGCTCTCGAATCACGATCAGAAGCGGCATCGCACGCGCTACGGCGGAAGCGAGAGCCGGGCGCGCGCGGCGGCGGTCTTGCTCCTCGGCCTCCGGGGGACGCCCTTCCTCTACGCGGGCGAGGAACTCGGACTCGAGGACGCCACGATCCCGCCGGAGCGCGTGCTCGATCCGGGGGGGCGGGACGGCTGTCGCGCACCGATCCCCTGGGAGCCTGCTCCCGGCCACGGTTGGGCGGGAGCCGCCCCCTGGCTTCCCTGGCCTCCCGATGCCGGCTCGCGGAACGTCGAGAGCGAACGCCGGGACGAGGCATCGATCCTCCACCTCTACCGGAGGCTCCTCGCCGCGCGGCGTCGGTCTCCGGCGCTCGGCAGGGGCGAGCTCCGGTTTCGACCGACACCCGATGGTGTCGTCGGATGGGAGCGGACCGCGCCGGGCGATCGACGGATCGTGCTCGTGAACTTCGGAGCGTCGGAGGCCCGGATCGACCTCGACGCCCCGGCGACGGTCGAGGTGTCGAGCACCGGCCGCTCCGAGGGCGCTGCGTTCGATGGCGAGCTCGGCCCCGAGCAGGGCGTGTGGCTGCGGGTGGAGCGCTGAACACTCCGGCTCGGCCGGGAGGGCCGGCTCGAACCGCTCACTCCGCGTGATGAGGCTCGGCCCGCTCGATCCACGGCCATGCGGAGCGCCCGGCGAGGACGATCGCTCTACTTCTTTTCGTCGTGGCCGCCGAACTGCTTTCGCATCGCAGAGAGCACCTTGTTGGCGAACTCACCTTCCCCTCGCGAGCCGAAGCGCTCGTAGAGCGCCGCCGTCAACACGTGGGCCGGAACGCCTTCCTCGACGGCCGCGAGAACCGTCCAGCGCCCCTCTCCGGAATCCGAGACTCTCCCGGCGAACTCCGAGAGCTTGGGAGACTCGAGGAGAGCGTTCGCCGTGAGATCGAGGAGCCACGACCCGATCACGCTCCCGCGCCGCCAGAGCTCGCTCACCTCGGCGACGTCGATGTCGTACTGGTAGTACTCGGGATGCTGCAGCGGCGCGGTCTCGGCATCCGCATCTCGGCGCTGCTTGCCGACGTTGGCCTTCTCGAGGACCGCGAGCCCCTCGGCGTAGGCGGCCATCACGCCGTACTCGATCCCGTTGTGGACCATCTTCACGAAGTGGCCGGCTCCGTTCGGCCCGCAGTGGAGGTAGCCCTGCTCCGCGGTGCCGCCCGGCTTCTTCTTCTCCCGCCCGGGGGTCCGGGGCGCGGTGGCGATTCCGGGAGCGATCGTCGCGAAGACGGGGTCGAGGTGCTCGACCACCCCCTTCTCGCCGCCGATCATGAGGCAGAAGCCGCGCTCGAGCCCCCAGACGCCGCCGCTCGTCCCGACGTCGACATAGTGGATCCCTTGCTTCCGAAGCTCGCCGGCGCGACGGATGTCGTCGCGGTAATACGAGTTCCCGCCATCGATCAGGATGTCTCCGGCCTCCATCCGTGCGGCGAGCTCGGTCACCGTCTTCTCGGTGATCGCGCCGGCGGGGACCATGACCCAGGCCGCCCTCGGCTTTGCGAGCTTCGCGACGAACTCGTCGAGCGTCCGCGCGCCGAGTGCGCCGTCTTTCACGAGCGCATCGACCGCGGCCGGATCGACGTCGTAGACCACGCAGGAATGCCCCGCGCGCATGAGCCGGCGCACCAGTCCGGCACCCATGCGTCCGAGCCCCACCATCCCGAGCTGCATCGGTTCTCCTTTTCTGCGGTCCCAATCCGGCACGCTCGGCGCGCCGGTCCCGACGCTGCCGCTGCGGCTCGCCGGGGCCCTGCTTCGTTCAGGAAGCGTCGTCCGTCCAGCAGGCCTGCATGAGCCAGAGCCAGCCGACGAGGTCCTCGACGGCCCCAACCGAGCGGACCATGACGGGAACCCCCTCCGCCGTCTCGAGCGATCCCTCTGCGGCCTCCGGCTCGGCACTCGCTTCGAGCTCGCGGAAGAGTGCTTCCCAGGCTTCTTTCGGATCGTCCATGTCGATCGAGAAGCTGCTCATCGTCACACCCCCCATCGCAAGAATACGCCCATCGCGCGGCGAACGACCGACGAAGTGCCTCGCCGCCTGCGAACACGAGGGCGAGCTCGCGTGAGGGGTAATATCCCTACAAATCACCCAAAACCTCGTGCTGGATTGCCCATGAAACCCGTTCATCACAGGGAAGTGTGGGCTCGGACCCTCATCTTCCCGCTGCCCGCAACGGGATTCCGGCTCGTACGCAGAAAAGCAGTTGGAGAGGTGCGCGCGGGGTCCTACACTGCGGCATGCCGGCGGCAGCAGACCGGTAGTTTCTGCATGAAGTCGTTCAAAATCACGAAGTGTCTTGTGTACATACACAGTTGTGCGATGTTCTTGCCGTTCTCAAGTTCAAGGGGTGGGCTCCGATAGGGGTGGAGCCTATGGACCCTCGAAGGGACTTCGCAGTTTGCTTCCGGCCACCAGGAGCGAGTGCTCTCAGGGCCGCCTCGAAGCGGGAGGAGCTTTGATGCGTAAGCTTTCGACGATTCTTGTGATGGGCGCGTTCCTGGTGGGCTGCGCGAAGGAGCCTGCACCGGCGCCCGCGCCCTCGGTGCCGAAATATTCGGCTCCGGGCTACTGGCGCGCAGCGGATCAGTTCGTGCTCGTGACGGACGCTTCCGGGACGATCTACAACCACGGGAACTTCCCGCAGGCGAAGAGCACTTCGCAGGCGATCATCGCGGGGCTCCCGGACGCCACGGTGCAGGCGCCGTTCGAAGGCGGCTACAGCGCCGGCTTCGTCGGCTTCGGCGGTGACGACCGGCTCGTTGCGCCGCTCGGGAAGTTCGACCGCAACGCCCTCGCCTCGAAGGTCGCCGAGCTCCAGCCGCTCGGTGACATCAACGGCATGGGCGGCACGACGCCGATCTCGGACGTGCTGAACGAGGTCAACGTGGCGCTGAAAGCGTACAGCGGAGACCACGTCTGCACGCTCGGGACGACCGGCCGCACGAGCGTGGTGCTCGTGAGCGACGGCCTGCCGGAGCCCGAGGCTGCCGAGAAGGCGAAGATCGCCGCTCGGAACCTGATCGGTGATCACGAGGACGGCACCCTCTGCCTCCATGCCGTGCAGGTCGGAAACGACCCGAAGGGCACGGAGTTCATGAAGGAGCTCGCCTCGATGTCGTCCTGCGGCGCCTACATCCAGGCTTCGCAGCTCGCCGACGGCAAGAGCATCACCAACTTCGTCACCACGGCGATGATGGCCAAGATCCCGGACATCGACGCAGACGGCGTTTCCGACGATCGTGACGAGTGCCTCTACACGCCGGCCGGCGCGAAGGTCGACGCGAAGGGCTGCTGGGCGATTCCGAACTGCGAGTTCGACACCGCCAAGTGGAACCTCCGCAAGGAGTGCGTGTCCAACCTCTCGCAGGTGGCTTCGGTGCTGAAGTCGAACCCCGACGCTCGCGTCCAGGTCGACGGCAACACCGACCGCCGCGGTGGCGTGGAATACAACCAGCGCCTGTCGAACCAGCGCTACCGCTCGGTCATCGTGTACCTGACCGAGAACGGCGCGACGAACACGCAGGTGAACGCCGAGGGCTACTCGAAGCTGCGCCCGATCGTGAAGGGCAACACCAAGGCCGATCTCCAGATCAACCGGAACGTCCAGCTCCGGGAGCTGATGGAGAAGGATCAGTTCGGCCCGCTCCAGCGGCAGTGCATGCTGTGGAGGAAGTCGCTCAGCCTGAGCGCTCTCAAGTAGGCGCCCTCGAGAGGGCCGACGAGGCCCGAGAGGGACGGATGCGGGGCCGGGTGGCGTGAGCCACCCGGCCCTTTTCGTCGTTCGGGCTGCGAACCGCCCGCTCGCCGCTACGGCGTGGGAGCAGGTTCGGCCGGCTTCGCGGCGGGTTCGATGCCGAGAAGCTCGACGTCGAAGACGAGCGTCGCGCCGGGCTTGATCCGGGGCGGCGCGCCCGTGTCTCCGTAGGCGATCTCGGACGGACAGACGAGCTTCGCCTTCTCGCCGACTTTCATGAGCTGGAGGCCTTCGGTCCAGCACGGAATCACCCCGTTCAGCGGGAAGGTCACGGGCTCACCGCGATCGACCGAGCTGTCGAAGACGCTGCCGTCGAGGAGCGTGCCGTGGTAGTGGACCTTCACGCGGTCGCTCTCCTTCGGCGACGCTCCGCTCCCGGCCTTCTGGCTCTGGATCACGAGTCCGGAGGCGGTCTTCTTCGCTCCCTTCTCGGCGGCGGCCTTCTGCAGGAAGGGCTCGGCAGCCTTCTTCTCGGCGACTGCAGCCGTGGCGGCACGCGCCTTCGAGAAGGCCTGGATCTTCGGGCGGAGCTCGTCGAGGTTCACGGCGGGCTTCTTTCCCGAAGCCACGTCCTGGAGCCCCTGGACGACGAAGATCAACTCCTCGGGCTTCAGGTTCCAATCCTTCACGTTCTGAGCGAGCAAAGCACCCGCTGCGTACAGAACCTTTTGATCGTCCGTCTCGGGCGCCTTCTGCGCAGAGGCATCGTTCGCGATCGCCGCGGCGACTGCGAACGCGAGCAGGGCTCGTGTTCTCATGAAAATCCTCTCTCCTCTAGGGGGAAGTGTCGGCGCAGCTTACCTCCGAGGGGGTGGCCACGCCCCGGCGGGCTGCGCAGCGGCTCCGGGGCGGCCTACCCTGCCCGGATGCCCCGCGCCCGACGACCTGCCCCCCGCGCCCCGGCCTCGGGCGAGCGGGCGCCTCGATGCCCGAGGCGCTCGCCGTGAGCCGTGGGCTCGGTGCCGCCGTACTCTCGCTGTGGACGGCGTGCTTTCCTCCGGAGGCCCCGCCCCCCACGCGACCGGTCTCGGTTCGCGCGAGCGACTTCCCGCAGCAAGACGTCGTCGTCGAGGGCTCGCGGCTCCGTTACATCGACGTCGGGCCGACGGCGCCCGTCGGCCGGCCCGAGACGCTCGTCATCCTTCCCGGCCATACGTCGCGGATCGAAGGCTACGATGCGATCGTCCAACCGCTCTCGAAACGCAATCGTGTGCTCGTCCTCGACTTCCCGGGCTCCGGGTACTCGGACAAGCCCGATCGACCCTACACGCTCCGTTTCTACGAGGACGTCGCCATCGGCTTCCTCGACGCGCTCGGAATCGACCGGGCGATCCCGGTGGGCGGAAGCCTCGGTGGCAACCTCGTGCTGCGGCTCGGACATCGTTCTCCCGAGCGCTTTCCGAGGCTCGTCGCGTGGGCGCCCGGCAGTGCCTGGCATCGCCAGCCGAGGCTCGCCGAGGCGATGCGGAGCGTGGGGGGGTCCGTGCTCTTCTGGCCGACGGTCTTCGTCCAGTCGCGCTTCTGGTACTCCGATGACTTCCCCGGGCGCGACGCGGCGCTCGACGAGACCTTCGCGTACTACGACGAGATCATGAGCCCCGGCTTCGTTCGCATGTACTGGGAGATCGCGACCGATCAGGTCGACTCGAGCCTCTTCGACATCGCCCCCGAGATCCGCCAACCCGTGCTGCTCCTCTGGGGTGATCGCGATCATGGCGCGAACATGGGGGCCGGGGTCGCGCGCCTGCATCGTCTGCTTCCACGAAACGAGCTCCGCGTCTTCCCCGGCGCACGTCACTCGATCGAGACGGAGATCCCGGCTCGTGTGGCAGAAGCCATCGACGAATACGTCTCGCGACCTCCCGAGACGATCCGGTGAATCGATGGCTTCGCTGAGGCGCGTCTGCTTCTACCACGCCGGCTGTCCCGACGGATTCGGCGCTGCATGGGCGATCTGGAGGGCCTGGGGAGATCGCGCGTCGTACCTCCCGCGCGGCCACGACGACGTGATCCATGCGCGACGCTACGAAGGCGCGCAGGTCGTCTTCGCCGACATCGCCACCGACAACCGTACGCTCGCGGCACTCTGCGACGCGGTCGAGCAGTTGGTCGTCCTCGACCACCACCTTTCGGCGCAGCGGCGCTTCGAGAGCGACGCGGCGCTCGCAGCACGACTCCGATCGAAGGGCCACGTCGTCCGCTTCGACCTCTCGCATTCGGGAGCGATCCTCGCCTGGGAGCACTTCCACGGGGATCTGACGCCACCCGACCTCCTCCGCTACGTCGAGGACCAGGATCTCTGGCGCTTCACCTTGCCCGGCTCCGACGCCGTCTGCGCGGCGATCGCCTCGTATCCGCGGACCTTCGAGAGCTGGGATGCGCTCGTGCGCCGTCCGATCGACGATCTCGCGGCCGAGGGCGAACCGATCCTGCGTGCGAATCGGGTCGAGATCGAGAGGACGATCCGCAACGCGCATCCGATCCGGATCGGCGAGCATCGCCTCGAAGCGGTGAACGCGGTCCATCTGCGAAGTCACATCGGCCACGAGCTCGCGCTCCGCGCGACGCACGGCGCGCCCTGTGGCGTCGTGTACCGGATCGTCGGGAGCCGTGTCGAAGCGTCGCTCTATTCGATCGGCGAGTTCGACGTCGCCCGGATCGCTGCGGAGCTCGGCGGAGGCGGCCATCGCAACGCTGCGGGCTTCAGCGTTCCGCTCACGGAGTGGATGTCGAAGTACCTGTAGACGGCGAAGGATCGCGGCCTCGTTCGCTTCCATGCCGGAATTCGCTTCAACCTCGCAGAGGTCCGCCCGCAGCGAGCCGCCAGGCGCCTCGCCGGGTCGGCTCCGACATCGCGCGCGCGAGCGCGTCGAGGAAAAGACGCCTCGGCCATGGCCGGGCGCCGAGCGCCTCGACGTGCGGCGTGTGCGTCTGGCAGTCGAAGATCGTGAACCCCCACTCGTCGACCTTCCGGATCAGCGTGACGAGCGCGGTCTTCGAGGCATCGGGCGCACGCGTGAACATGCTCTCGCCGAAGAACGCCGACCCGAGGGACACGCCGTAGAGCCCCCCGACGAGCTCGCCTTCGCGCCACGCCTCGGCACTGTGCGCGAAGCCGAGCGCGTGAAGCCGCTCGTACGCCGCGATCATCGCGCCCGTGATCCAGGTCCCGTCCTGGCCGGGCCGAGGCGCGTCTGCGCAGCGACGGATCACTTCGCCGAAGGCCGTGTCGAGTCGGATCTCGTAGCGCGGCCGGCGGAGCGACCGCTCGAGTCTTCGCGGAACGTGGAGCTCGGAGGGAACGATCACCCAGCGCGGATCCGGCGAGAACCAGGGGAGCGGAAGATCGCCGATCGGCCACGGGAAGATCCCCCGTCCGTACGCGAGCAGCAGGCGCTCCGGGGAAAGGTCGCCTCCGAAGGCGAGCAGGCCCGAGGGCTCCGCGCGCTCGGGCGGAGGGAAGATCAGGAGGTCGCTCAGCCGATGGACGGGCACGCGACGCTCACGAGACTCCGGGCTCCTCGGCGAGCGTATGGAGTGCGAGCGCGTGGAGTCCCCGATCGAACTCTTCGGCCAGCGCTTCGTAGACGAGGCGCTGGGCCGCCACCTTCGAGAGCCCCGCGAAACGAGGCGACACGACCGTGACGCGGAAATGCGTATCGCCGCCACGATCGGCGGGATGCCCGACGTGGAGATGGCTTTCGTCGACGACCGTGACGCGCGTCGCACCGAGCGCTTCGCGGAGCCGGGCCTCGATCCGATCCGGCCTAGTCATGGGGCAGCCCGAGGATGCGTTCGGCGATGATGTTCTTCTGGATGTTCGGAGTGCCTCCACCGATCACCACCTCCGGCCAGTTGAGAGCGAAGCGCTGCCAGCGGCCTCCGTCGGCCGCATCGCGTCCGGTGACCAAACCGGCGCTTCCCTGCAGCTCGATCGCGAGCTCGCCGAGGTCGACCTCGAGAGTGGCACGGTGCAGTTTGTTGATCGAGGTCTCCGATCCGAGCGGCTCTCCACGGAGTTGTCGGGTGAGAAAGCGCATGCCGTTCAAACGCATCGCCTCGATCCGCGCCTCGGCGCGGACGATCCGGCGACGGATCGTCGGATCTTCGAGCGCCTTTCGCCCGCGTCGCTCGGTCCGGCGTGCGAGATCGCGAAGTGCGTCGAGATTGCGCCGGAGGCCCTCGACCTCGGCGATCCCCGAGCGCTCGTTCGCGAGCGCCGAGATCGTGACGCGCCAGCCGTCTCCCTCGACCCCCAGACGGTTTTCGACGGGAACCCGGACGTCGTCGAAGAAGACCTCCGAGAACATGGTCCCGCCCGACATGTTCTTGAGTGGACGCACGGTGATCCCGGGCGTGCTCATCTCGACCAACAGACAGGTGATCCCATCGTGCTTGACCTTCGCGTTCGGATCGGTGCGGACCAGGAGGATCATCCACTGCGACCACATCGCGATCGAGGTCCAGATCTTCTGGCCGTTCACGACGTAGTGAGATCCGTCGCGCACGCCGCGACACTGAAGCGCGGCGAGATCCGACCCCGCGCCGGGCTCCGAGTAGCCCGTGCACCACTGCACCCGCCCGTCGAGGATGTCGGGAATGAAGCGCCGCTTCTGCTCGTCGGTCCCGTACTGGACGATCGCGGGCCCCACCCAGGCGAGCCCCATGAAGCAGGTTCCGAGCGGAGGCGCCTTCCGCTTCGCCATCTCCTCCTTCAGGATCACCTGCTGCATCAGCGAGCCGCCACCACCGCCGACCTCCTTCGGCCACGAGAAGCCGATCCAGCGCTTCTCGCGGAGCTTGCGATTCCATTCGGAGAGGAAGCCGAACGAAGCGGTATTCGTCCCGGGCGGAAGGTTCGCGTCGAGAAAGGCGCGCACTTCGGCGCGGAACGCCTCTTCTTCGGGCGTCAGATGGAAGTCCATCGCTACATCCCTCCGAGCGCCGCAGCGCGGTCGTAGTGGTGATCGGCATCGCCGAACGCCGGCCGCGCCCATTTGGCGCGCTTCAAGTAGAGCTGCGCATCGTACTCCCAGGTGTACCCGATTCCGCCGTGGAGCTGGACCACGTCGATCCCGAGCCGCGAGAACGTCTCGGTCGCGTAGGCCTTCGCGAGCGAGACCGCCTTCGAGGCGTCGGCGGCGCCTTGGTCGAGCGCCCACGCGGCGTCATGGAGCAGGGACTTCGACGATTCGACGTCGACGTACAGCTCGGCGAGCGGATGCTTGACGCCCTGGAAGCGGCCGATCGGCGATCCGAACTGGATCCGCTCCTTCGCGTACGCAACGGTGAGCGCGAGCGCCGCGTCTGCGGCGCCGAGCATCTCGGCGCTGACGGCCGCCGCTCCGCGATCGACGAGGCGCTCGAGTGCCTCGTCGCCGGGACGGCCCGAGAGAACGGCGTCGCGCGAGATCCGGACGCCGCCGAGGCGAAGCGTCGCGAGCCGCTTCGTCGAGTCGATGCAGGGGACGTCCACGGTCTCGAGGCCCGTCGCACCGCGATCGACGATCGCGAGCACCGGCGAGCCTTCGATGCGACACGCGACCACGAAGAGGTCGGCGGCGGCCCCATCGGCAACGAAGCGCTTCTCTCCGTCGAGAACGAGGCCGTCGGCGTCGCGCCGGGCTTCGAGGCGGACACCATCGGCGCCGGGAAAGTCGCTCGCCTCGAGGAGCGCGACCGTCCCGATCGTTTCGCCGCTCGCGAGGCCTGGAAGCCAGCGCGCTCGCTGGGCTTCGCTTCCCGAATCCGAGATCGCGACGCCCGCGAGCGTGGTCGAGAGCAGCGGCGAGGGGTGGAGCGCGCGCCCGGTCTCCTCGAGGAGCACGACGAGATCGACGAAGCCCTGGCCGGCGCCTCCGTACTCCTCGGCGACGGCCAGGCCGGGCCAGCCGAGCCGGGCGGTTTCGAGCCAGAGATCCCTCGAGAACCCCTCCGCCGTCTCGGAGAGCCTGCGCACCTCGGACATCGGGCAGCGCTCGGCCAGGAACTTCCGCACGCCATCGCGAAGCAACTCCTGCTCCTCCGTGAACCCGAAGTTCATGCGGCCTCCCTCCGTCCCGGGGGCGCAGCCCCCTGCGAGGTTCGTATACTGCGGTTGACGCCAGAGTCAAAGGTAGACGGGAGGCCGCATGACGCCGCCGAAGGAGGACGTGGAGCCCCGTGAGATCGCGGAGTTCCGCAGAGAGGTCCGAGCCTGGATGGAGGCCCACAAGCCGCCGGACCCCGGCTTCAAGCTCCCGCAGAGCTTCCTCGAGGTCGAATCCGAGCGACAGTTCGACTTCCTCCGCAACTGGCAACGGAAAGTCTACGAGGCGGGCTACCTCGGTCTCGACTGGCCTGCCGAATACGGCGGCCGCGGCGACGCCCTCAAGCGCCAGCGAGTCGTCTCGCAGGAGCTCACTCGCGCAGGCGCGCCCTTCCTCGTCAACGTGATCGGTCTGCAGTGGGCGGGGCCGACGATCCTCGTCTACGGCACCGACGCGCAGAAAAAGCGCATGCTCCAGCCGATCCTCTCCGCCGAGGAGATCTGGTGCCAGGGTTTCAGCGAGCCCGGATCCGGATCGGATCTGGCGAGCGCGCAGGCGCGTGCCGAGAAGCAGCCCGACGGATCGTATCGAGTCACCGGGCACAAGGTCTGGACGACCCTCGCGCATCACGCGAAGTGGATGATCCTGCTCGCACGCACCGATCCGAACGCCGGCAAGTACGAGGGGCTCTCGTTCTTCCTCTTCCCGATGGACGTCCCGGGAGTGACGGTGCAACCGCTCATCAAGATGACGGGCGAGGGTGGCTTCAACCAGGTGATCTTCGATTCGGCGCCGATGCCCGCCGATGCGTTGCTCGGAAAGGAAGGACAGGGCTGGCAGGTCGCGCTCACGACGCTGCTCTACGAACGCGGCGCGGCCGAGGGCTCGGGAGGCGGTCAGGCGAGCGCTTCCGGAGAGGGGATCCGGCGCGTCGTCTCGGTGGCGCGACGTGCGGCTCGAGAGAACGGATCCGCCGCGGCGGACCCGGTGTTCCGGGATCGGATGGCGCAGCTCTGGATCGAAGAAGAGGCGCTCCGCCTCTCGGCGATGCGGATGCGGATCCCCGCGCTCACGGCGGATCGCCCGCATGCGCTCCAGCTCATGAACAAGCTCGTCTTCTCGGAGTACTACCAGCGCCTCACCGATCTCGCATGCGAGATGCTCGGCCCCGACGGCGCGCTCTGGCTCGGCGAGCCCTCGGCTCCCGATCGCGCCGAATGGCCGCGGGCGTACATGAACTCCTTCGGGATGACGATCGGAGGAGGAACGAGCGAGATCCTCCGCAACATCCTCGGCGAGCGCGTCCTCGGGCTCCCGAAGACGCGATAGGAAGGCCCGTGCGACAGATCCCCATCGACTTCGGATTCCGCGAGGAACACGACCTGCTCCGCAAGGAGGCTCGCCGCTTTCTCGGCGAGCGCTGCCCGATGTCCGAGGTACGGCGGCTCGCCGACGATCCCCTCGGCCACGACCCCACCCTCTGGAAGGAGATCGGCGGCCTCGGCTGGCTCGGCGTGGCGCTGCCCGAGGCGTACGGGGGCGCCGGGCTCGGATCGGTCGCGCTCTGCCTCCTGCTCGACGAGATGGGGAGGCGACTCGTCCCGTCGCCGTTTCTCGCCTCGCTCCTCGCGTCGTTCGCGATCGATGCGGGCGGCAGCGAATCCCAGAAAGCGCTTTGGCTTCCCGAGATCGCGAGCGGGACGCGGATCGCAACGCTCGCGCTCACCGAGCCTTCCGGCGGGTTCGAGCCCGATTCGGTCCGCGCGACGGCGTCGCCCTGCGAGGGGGGCTTCGTGCTGCGCGGCCAGAAGACGCACGTCCAGGACGCGCGCAACGCCGGACTCGTCGTCGCGCCCTTCCGCGAGCCCTCCGGCCAGGTCTCGATCTTCGCGATCGAGCTCCCGTCGCCAGGCGTCGTGATCGAGGCCGAGGTCGGAGTCGATCCGACGCGGCGCTCGGCGCGAGTCGCTTTCGAGGGAACCCGAGTCGGCGCCAGTGCCAGGCTCGAGGCGCCCGGCGCAGCGGCGCTCGAGCACGCGCACGTCCGGGGCTTCGCGGCGCTCGCCGCGGAGATGGTCGGCGCGGCCGATGCGACCCTCGAGCTGACCCGGCAGTACGCCATCGATCGCAAGCAGTTCGGCCATCCGATCGGCTTCTTCCAGGCCGTGAAGCATCCGATCGTCGACGTCATGGTCGGAGTCGAACTCGCCCGCAACCACGCCCTCGGAGCTGCCGCGGCGATCGATCACGCCGATCCCTGCAAGGCCGAGAGCGCGTCCCGGATGGCCAAGGCGATGGCGAGCGACGTCTTCTCGCTCGCGGTCCGCAAGGGTGTCCAGCTCCACGGGGGCTACGGCTTCACGATCGATTGCGACGTCCACCACTACTTCAAGCGAGCACTCTGGAGCCGTGCCACCCTCGGCGACGCGCCGCACCATCGCCACCGGCTGGCGGCGATGCTCGTCGACCGCGACGTCCTCGCTTCCGGCGCGCCGTAGCCTCGCGCGATCCGAGGTTCCGCGTCCGGCGCGCGTGGCGCGGCGAACGGGGGCCGGAGACGCGTGGCCGACTACTCGGTCCAGGCGAAGCGCACACCTTCCGGAGTCGACTGCGGCACGAGCGCCCGCAGCGAGAGAACCCGATCGATCTCCTCGCCGACCAGCTCGGCCGGCGTGGCGGTCGCCTCGGAGACCGCCCGCTTGAGCTCGCCGACGGGATCGTTTCGCCAGGCGGGGAACCCCTCGACGAGATCGTCGAGCAAGAGCTTCCACAGAAGCGTCTGCCGCTTGCGCCGCAGATACATCTTCTTCTCGAATCCGCCGAGCCCGCCGGTCGCGAAGAGGTGGTCCTGGTACGCCATGTAGCGGCGGATCGTGTCCTCGTATTCGTCCGAGACCGCCTGGATCGCTGCGACGTCCGCTCCGCGGGTTCGCGAGACGACGTGGTTCGCGTCGTACTGCCTCCAGTCGCTCGAGAGGATCTCGAGGCCGAAGTCTCCGGCCCGCTCGCGAACCTCGGTCCCCGGGAAGGGCGCGAGCACGTGGAAGCCGTAGAGCGATCCGAATTCGTCGCGAAGCTCGTTCGCGAACTCTACCGTCTTGCGAAGCGTTTCCTCGGTTTCGCCCGGGAGCCCGATGATGAACGACGCGAGCGCGCTGATTCCCGCCTGCTGCGTCATCCGCATCGCGTTCTTCACGAGCTCCAGGTTCGACTTCTTCTGGACGAGGTCGAGGATCTCCTGGTTTCCGCTCTCGACACCGAAGCAGATCGCCTGGCATCCCGCCTTCGCCATCGTCTCGACGATCTCCGGAGTGATCGTGTCGACGCGCGAGAACGCGTTCCAGCGGATCCCCGTGTTGCGCCGGCCGATCTCTCCGCAAACCGCGAGGAAGTGCTTCCGGTAGAGCGTGAATAGATCGTCCTCGATCGTGATCTCGCTGAAGCCGAGCGCGACGACCTCCTCGATCTCGTCGACGCAGAGTGAAGGGTTCCGGTAACGGACCGAGCGACCGTTCCAGGCCGGCGCCGAACAGAAGATGCAAGAATAGGGGCAGCCGCGGCTCGTGATCACGCTCGCATGGCTGTCGAAGGCGAGGTAGCGAGCGAGCGGGACGAGGTCTCGCGCGGGGACGGCGAGCGAATCGAGGTCGTCCTCGGCGATACGAGCCGCCGTTCGAACGATGTGATCGGTCCCGGGATCGCGCAATGCGAGGCCGTTCACGTCGGCGAGCGATGCACGTCCTTCGAGCGCGCGGGCGAGCTCGACGATCGTCCGCTCGCCTTCTCCGATCACGATGTAGTCGAGCTCCGGGAGCGCTCGGAACGATCCTTCGATCTCGAACGCGACGTGATGCCCTCCCATCACGATCGGCACGGTCTCGTCGCACTTGCGGACGACTCTCGCGATGCCTTCGGCGATGTGGTGATTGAGCGTGACCGAGGTGATGCCGACGAGCTGCGGTCGAAGGCGCGCCATCCGCCGCTCGATCTTGTCCGGCGTCGTCCTCGCGAGCAGGAGGTCGAGGATCTCGACCTCGTGGCCTTCGGCGCGGAGCGCCGCCGCCACGTAGGGAAGCGTGACGAGAAGCCGCGGAAACTCCTCGAAGGGATACGAGGGGTTGACGAGCAGGATCCTCAAGAGACCTCCGGAAGCGGGCGGCGCGACGCAGCATACCCGACACCGCGAGAACCCGGCCGCAAATCGTCCCGGGCAGGATCCGGCTCAGATCACGCCCGCTGCTCGAAGCCGGGTGAGCTCGTCCCTGCCGATCCCGATCTCGGCGTAGACCGCCTCGTTGTCCTCGCCGAGCTCGGGTGCGAGCGAACGAACTCGCGGCTCGGCCCCGGAAAGCCGGATCGGGTTGCCGTGGAAGACGATCTCGCCGAGTCGTGGATGCGCGACGCGCTCGATCATGCCCCGCGCAACGAGTTGCGGATCGTCGAGAAGGTCCTCGGGCGCGGCGACCGGCGCGCAGGGAAGGTCTGCGCCCTGTGGTCCGAGCGTGCGCATCACTTCGGCCGAGCTCCGTTCGCGCGTCCACGCGGCGACGAGGTCGTTCAGCTCGCGGCGGTTCGACGCGCGCACGCGATGGCTGCGGAAGCGTTCGTCGGAAGCGAGCTCGGGGCGGCCGATCGCGTCGCAGAGCCGGCGAAAGAGCTTGTTGCTCGCGGTTCCGATCGCGACGAATCCGTCGCGGGTCTCGAATGCGTCGTAGGGAGCCGTGAACGGGTGCTGGTTGCCGACGCGGCCCGATCGCACTCCGAGACCTGCGTAGATCGTCGCAGCCGAATCGGTGACGGCGAAGATCGCATCCTGGTTCGAGAGATCGACGCTCCTCGCGCGCCCGGTACGGTCGCGGTCGCGAAGCGCCGCGAGCACTCCGACCGCCAGATAGAGCCCGCCGACGAAGTCCGCGAGCGCGCCTCCGCCCCGGACGGGCGGTCCGTCCTCGGGCCCCGTCATCGCCAGGAGCCCGCCTGCCGCCTGCGCGACGATGTCGTACGATGCGCTCCCCGCGAGTGGACCGGTGGCGCCGAAGCCCGAGAGCGAGGCCACGACGAGCCGAGGATTGCGCTCCGCGAGAACGTCCGGACCGAGCCCGCGGCTCGCCAGCCAACCGGCGCGGAAGTTCTCGACGAGCACGTCGAAGCGCTCGGCGAGGCGGAGCAGCAGCTCGCGGCCTTCCGGAGTTGCGACGTCGAGCGTGATCGAGCGCTTGCCGCGGTTCGTGTTCTGGAACGAGAGCGACGTCTCGCCCTTGCGAGACGGCCCGTAGCGATAGTCGTCGCCCGTCGCGGGCCTCTCGACCTTGACGACGTCCGCGCCGAGATCGGCGAGGATCGCCGTCGCGAACGGACCCGCGACGACCCGCGTGAGGTCGAGGACGCGGACGCCTTCGAGAGCCCGTCCCGCCATGCGACGCGAGCCCCCCGCGCTCGATCCCGCCATCACCAACGGCCGCCGCGCGGGAATCGCTCCATGAGCGGCAGCATACCCCGGGGCCTCGATCCGCGGCCGCGCGGGCCCCGTCCCCGCAGCGCTTGACGAGTCGTATACGACATGTATACAATCGTAGACATGAGCGAAGGCGAGCGCCGCGACGCCGACCGCAAGGAGCGCGTCATCCACACGCGGGTCGCCGAGGACCTCGACGAAGAGATCAAGCGCCGCGCCCAGAGCCTCGGCGTCTCGGTCTCGAACCTGGTCCGGAACATCCTCCAGAACGCCATCGGCCTCGTCGAGGACATCGTCGCGGACGGCGCCGAGGCCGTGCAGGCCGCGCGGCGAGCCGGAACCTCGCCGCCCACTGCTTCCGATCCGAGGCTCCTCGGCTGGCAGAGCGCCGTCCTTGCCGTGAACGCCGTCTGCGAGCGATGCAACGGCTTGCTTCCCCGCGGCACGCGAGCTGCGATTGCGCTGCTCTCGTCCCCGGCTCCGCCGCGCTTTCGCTGCGAGCGCTGCGTCGAAGAGGAACCCACCGATCATGGACCGCAAGCGCCGCACGACTGATTACCTGCGGGAGCGTCTCGGCCCCGACATCGAGGAACTCGGCACCGAGATCGGGGCTCGGATCGGAGCGTCCGCCGCCCTGCTCGGCCGCTTCGTCGGCCGCATCGGCCGCATGGTCGACGAGCTGGCCACGGATTCGATCTCGGTCGCGAGCGAGGCGGCGAGGCTCCGCGAAGCCGCGCTCGAGCGAGGCCGTTCGCTTCGCGGCGTCGTGCGCGCTGCGCCGCGCGCGAGCCGGATCATCGGCGAGGCAGCGCTGCTGGTCGCCGCCTACCGCATCCACGAGGTGACGCGCGGCCCCGGCGCCGAGCTCCTCGGCGAGGCCGCTGCCGACTCGGCGCGTGCGCGGCTCGATCGCGAGGGAGCCCGGAGGCTCTACGACCTCTGCGTCGACCTCCGAGGCGGCGTCCTCAAGCTCGGGCAGCTCGCTTCATCGCGGATCGATCTCCTGCCTCCCGTCTATGCCGAGGAGCTCGGCCGCCTCCAGGATCGCGTGCCGCCCGTTCCCGCCGAGGCGATCGAGGCCGAGGTCGAAGCCGCGCTCGGAGCCCCGATCGACGCGCTCTTCGAGTCGTTCGACCGTGAGCCCCTGGCCGCCGCATCGCTCGCGCAGGTGCACGGCGCCGTCCTGCCCGGAGGAGAGCGCGTCGCCTTGAAGGTCCTCGTACCGGGGATCGAAGACGTGATCGAGACCGACATCGCGGCGCTCCGTGCGGTCGCTCCGGCGCTTCGCGAGGTCTGGCCGCGTGTCGACCTCGAGACGCTCCTCGGCGAGCTCGCGCGATCGCTGCGCGCCGAGCTCGACCTCGCCGGCGAAGCCGAGAGCGCGTTGCGTTTCGCCCGGGAAAGCGCAGCGGACGACGGCATCCGCGTGCCCCGGGTCCATTTCGAGAGGAGCGCGAGCCGCGTTCTCTGCCTCGAGCGGATCGACGGCGCGCGGCTTCCCGATTGGCTCGAGGCCTGCGAGGCGCGAGGCGAGCCTGGTCTCGCCGACCGGGATCGGATTCTCGAAGTGCTCGCGCGAAGCACCGCGGCGCAGATCCTCGAGCGAGGCTTCGTGCACGCCGATCCGCACCCCGGGAACTTCCTCGTCGTCGAGACGTCCAGGGGCCCCGAGCTCGCGGTCCTCGACTTCGGAGCCGTGCTCGAGATCGCGCCGCAGCGGCGTCGCGCGTGGGCTTCGGCCGTCCTCGCCGGTGCGGCACGCGACGTTCCGCGCACGCTCGAGGAGCTCGATGAACTCGGTTTCACTGCCGAAGGAGATCCGCGAGCCCTCGAGGCCTTCGCGGAGCGTCTGGTATCGGCGCTCGCGCCCGGCGGGGCGCTCGCTCCGGGCAGCGGCGACCCCGAAGCGCGCCTGCGAACGCTTCTCGAGCTTCTCCACGAGAGCCCGATCGTCCGCATCCCGACCGACGCGGTCCTGCTCGGCCGCGTGATGGCCGCGCTCGGCGGGCTCTTCTCGCGCTACCGGCCGCGCTTCGATCTGCTCTCGTGCATCGTCCCCACGCTGCTTCGAGCGGTGAAGGTCTCCGGATCTTGAGGCGCATCTTCGATCGGTGACGGATCGGACGGCGCCGGCTCGCCGCGAAAGATCTCTTCGTCAGCGAGCGGCGCGAGTCGCCGGCGCGTCTCGGTGAGGGCGCGTTCGAAGCCCTCGTAGAGCCGCGTTCCCGCTCTCAGCAGTCCCTCCCTTCCGACCACCTTCGCGAGCTCGGACGATTCGAGCGCTCGTGCCATGCCTTCGGTCAGACCGCACACGAGCATTGCGCCTCCCCCGGCTCGCAGCTCGCAGGCAGCCTGGCGGAGCGTTTCGAGCACCGTCGCATCGACGTGTCGAGCGTGCTTGAGCCGCAGCAACAGCACACGAGGGCCCCGAGCCGTGATCTCGGAGAGCCGATCGTGGAGCTCGGGGGCGATGGCGAAGTTCAGGTCCCCCTCGAGATGGAGGAGGACGGCCGGATGGGTTCCCGTCCTCGCGTCGACTGCAATCTCCCGAAAGCGCTCTCCCCCGGCCCGAACGATCTCGGAAAGCTGCAGGCGTCCGGCCCTCCGAACGAGGAGCGCGAGCGAGAAGAATAGACCCGCGTACAGCGCCTGGACCAGGTCGATCATGAGCGTGGCGGCGAGCGTCGCAACGAGCACGAGGGCATCGCTCCGCGTGGCAGTCGCGCGTCGCAGCGTGCGCGGATCGATGAGCTCGATCCCCGAGAGCACGACGAGTCCCACGAGCGCCGCGAGCGGTATGTAGGCGAGCCACGTCGAGAGCCAGGGCACACAGAGCGCCATCGCGATGCCGCTCGCCACCGAGGCGAACCGTGTCCGTCCCCCCGCAGCACGGAGCTGCGCCGATCGCGAGAGGGATCCACAGGTCGGAATGCCACCGACCACCGAGGTGGTGAGGTTCGCGACGCCCTGCGCAAAGAGCTCGCGATCCGGATCGAAGCGCGGTCCACTCGCCGGCGCGACCGTTCGCGCCGCCGCGATCGACTGGAGCGTCGCGAGGATCGCGATCGCGAGCGCAGGAGGGAGCACGGTCTCGGGATCCGGAAGCGGCGGCGCGTGGAGATCCGGCCAGCCGAGCGAAAGTGGACCGAGCGTGGCGACTGCGCCCTCGCCCTCGCTCCAACCGAGACCGAAGCAGACGATCGAAGCGAGCGCGATCGCGAGAAGGGCTGCGGGGACTCGCGGAGACACCCGCCGGAAGCAGAGGACGATCGCCGGAACTCCTGCCGCGAGCGCGAGCGTGCGGGCATCGGAGTTCATGAGCGAGCGGATCCCGGCTTCGAGATGAGGCCAGAACGCGGGCACGAACCCTCCGGCGGGCTCGAGTGGCGGCGTGTCTCCGGCGAGCTTCGGCAGGATCCCGAGAGCGATCAGCAAGCCGGCCCCCGTCGCGAAGCCCACGACGACCGAATCCGAAAGGAAACGTGAGGCCCGTCCGATGCCAGCGATGCCGAAGCCGACGAGCAGCAGTCCCGCGACCCACGCCGTCGCGAGGACTCGCGGGACGGGATCGGAGATGCCGGCGGCCATCGCCGGGGCAACGACGGCACTGCCGACGAGGAGCGAGATCGGATTCGTCGGGCCGCTCACCTGGAAGCGGCTCGATCCGAAAAGTGCCGCCGTGGCGGTCGGAAGCGCCGCGGCGGCGAGGCCCATCTCGGCCGGGCAACCCGCGATGAGCGCGTAGGCGAGACCCTGCGGAATCGCGAGCGCCGCCACCGTCAGGCCCGCCAGGAGATCGGGGGCGAACGTCGTCCGTCGTACGCCGCCGAGGTTCGGAGCAAACCTCCCGATCCATCGAGAGAGCATCGAGTGAACCTATCACGGTCGCTTCGCCCTCCGGTAGACTCCCGCGCACTCGCGGGAGGGTTTGACGTGAAGCAGGCCGCGTCGATCGATGCCGAGCGGTTCCAGTCGTACGCGAAGCTCGTCTTCGGCGCGCTCACGGGCGCACTCACCGCTGCGATGGTCTGGCTCGGCGACCGCCTCGGGCTCTATCGAGCGCTCGCCGATTCGGGGCCGGCGACGAGCGAAGAGCTCGCGACGCGAACCGGTCTCTCCGAGCGCTGGCTTCGCGAGTGGCTCCAGCAGCAGGGCGCGGCGGGCCTGCTCGAGCATCACGGCACCGGACGCTTCGGACTCTCCCCCGAAGGCGTCGCCGTGCTCGCCGACGAAGCGCATCCCGCGTTCGGCGTCGGGTTCTTCTCGTCGCTGCCCCAGACGATGGCCCTCCTCGAGCCTCTCCTCGAGTCGTTCCGGACCGGCCTCGGGCTTCCCTACGACGCGCTCGGCGAGGAAGGGGCGCGCAGCATCGAACGCGGCACGGCGCCTTGGTTCCGCGCCTTGCTCGTTCCACTGGTCGTCCCGCGGCTCGGCCTCCGCGACGCGCTCGAGCGAGGCATGCTCGTCGCCGATCTCGGCTGCGGATCGGGCCACGCGCTCGCCGCGCTCGCGAAGGCGTTCCCACGATCCGAGTTCCATGGCTACGAGCTCTCGAGGCACGCGCTCGCACGAGCGAACGAGAATCGGAACGCCGAGGCGCTCGGAAATCTCCGCTTCCACGACGTGTCGAGCGAGCCCCTTCCGGACGACGGCCGCTTCGGTCTCGTGCTCACACTCGACGTTCTCCACGACATGACCGATCCCGCCGGCGCCGCACGGACCGTCCGGCGTGCGATCCGAAGCGACGGCACCTGGCTCGTCTGCGAGATCAAGTCGTATCCGAGCTACGAGGAGAACGTCGCGCGCAATCCGATGGCGGCGATGATGTACGGCACCTCGGTCCTGACCTGCATGTCGTCGGCGCTCTCCGAGCCGGGCGGTGCGGGGCTCGGAACGCTCGGACTGCACGCCGATCTCCTGCGTGGCTTCGTCGAGCAGGCGGGCTTCTCGCGATTCGAAGTGCTCGACTTCGGGCATCCCGTGAACGCGTTCTACGCAATCCGGCCCTAGCCACCCCGGCGCCGAATGCCGCATGCGGGGCGGTCCGGCGGGGCACCGTGGCCGCCGCACTCGTGCGCCCGCCCGGAAGATTCCGAGCAGCGGCCGATGACGCTACGCGTCATCCCGCAGCGGTAAGGCACCGGCGCGCACGACGCGTGTTCGGGGTCGGACTTTCGGCGGCGCACCGGGAGGAGGGGTCCGGAGCGCCCAGCTTCGGTCCGGGTCACGCGCCGTGCGCGCCGGCCTTGCAGCTTCGACGCAGCGGCCTCGCGAAATCTTCGAAGGGGCGTGTCCGGCCCGTCTCGCGCTCTATAATCCGCGGGCGATTGACTCCGGAGTCAAAGGAGCCCCCAGATGAACTTCGACTTCTCCGAGGACCAGAAGCTGGTCCAGAAGACCGCTCGCGACTACCTCGCCGAGCACTCACCGCTCGGCGTGTGCCGCCGCGTGCTCGAGGGCAAGGAACTCTACGACGCCACGCTCTGGAAGGGCGTCGCAGAGATGGGCTGGCTCGGCGCCGCGATCCCCGAAGAGTACGGCGGCGCGGGCCTCGGCCATCTCGAGCTCGTGCTGATCGCCGAGGAGATCGGCCGCGCGCTCGCGCCGATCCCCTTCTCCTCGTCCGTATACCTCGCGAGCGAAGCGCTGCTCCTCGCGGGCAGCGAGGACCAGAAGAAGAAGCACCTGCCGCGACTCGCATCGGGCGAGCTCATCGCAACCCTGGCGCTCGCCGAGGGCGCAGGGGATCCCGACCTCGCGAGCCTCGAAACCCGGCTCGAGGGCGGTCGGCTCTCGGGACGCAAACTCCCCGTCGTCGACGGCGACGTGGCCGGCGCCGCGCTCGTGCTCGCGCGCGACGGCAAGGGACACTCGCTCGTGTGGGTCGACCTCGGCGGCTCGGGCGTCTCGCGAAGCTCTCTCGACTCGCTCGACCCGAGCCGATCGCAGGCCGAGATCGTCTTCGCGGGTGCTCCTGCCGAAGTCGTCGGGAAGTCGGGGGAAGGCGCGAGGCTCGTCGAGCGTCTCCTCGACCGCGCCGCGGTGCTCATGGCATTCGAGCAGCTCGGAGGCGCGCAGCGCGCGCTCGAGATCACCCGCGAGTACGCCATGGGCCGCTACGCGTTCGGAAGGCCGATCGCGTCGTTCCAGGGCCTGAAGCACCGCTTTGCGGAGCTCTACTGCGCGATCGAGCTCGCGCGCTCGAATGCCTACTACGGCGCGTGGGCGCTCTCGCACGGAAACGACGAGCTTTCGCTCGCTGCGTGCGGGGCGCGCATCTCGGCCTGCAAGGCCTTCGAGCTGGCGGGAGAGGAGATGATCCAGATCCACGGCGGCGTCGGATACACCTGGGAGTACGACTGCCACCTCTTCTACCGCCGCAGCAAGCTGCTCTCGCTCGCGCTCGGCAGCCCGAGCGACTGGCGCGAAAAGCTCGTCTGCCGCCTCGAAGCTCGCGACGCCGCGTAGCCGCGCCGTCGCTTCCACCATTTCTCCGAGGAGAACCCATGGACTTCAACGACACCCCCGAAGAGGCTGCCTACCGCGCGAAGGCGCGTGCCTGGCTCGAGGCCCACGCGACTCCGCTCGATCCGAACGACACCGGAAAGGACCCGCTCTCCGAACGCGAGGACGATCGAACCATCCAGGCCGCGAAGGACTGGCAGGCGAAGAAGTTCGACGCGGGTTGGGCCTGCATCACCTGGCCGAAGGAGTACGGCGGCCAGGGCGGGACGACGATGCAGAACGTGATCTTCAACCAGGAGCAGGCGAAGTTCGATCTTCCGCCGAACATCTACACGATCGGTCACGGCATGCTCGGGCCGACGATCATGACGCACGGCACGAAGGAGCAGAAAGAGAAGTACGTGAAGCGGATGGCGCGGGGCGAGGAGATCTGGTGCCAGCTCTTCAGCGAGCCCGCGGCCGGCTCGGATCTCGCCGGCCTTCGCTCGCTGGCCGTCCGGGACGGCAGCGACTGGGTGCTGAACGGCCAGAAGATCTGGAGCACCGGGGCGCACTTCAGCCGCTTCGGGATGATCGTCGTGCGAACCGACCCGAATGCCGGCAAGCACGCGGGGCTCACGTACTTCATCGTCGACATGGAGACCAAGGGGATCGACATCCGCCCGATCAAGCAGATCAATGGCGGGTCCGGCTTCAACGAGGTCTTCTTCACCGATGTGCGGATCCCCGACTCGAACCGTCTCGGGGCCGAGGGCGACGGCTGGCGAGTCGCGCTCACCACGCTCATGAACGAGCGCGTGGCGATCGGTGCCGGCGCCGCGGCGACGGGTTTCAAGACGCTCATGAAGCTCGCTCGGGAGAGCCGCCGCGGTGGCCGTCCTGCGATCGAGGACTCCGCCGTCCGCCAGCGTCTCGCCGACTTCTGGGTGACGCAGCAGGGGCTCAAGTACACGGGTTTCCGGACGCTCTCGGCGCTCTCGCAGGGCAAGGTGCCGGGGCCCGAGGGCTCGATCGGCAAGGCGGTGGGTGCGCCGATGGCGCAGCAGATCGCGGCCTTCGCGGTCGAGCTCCAGGGCCCTCTCGGTGCCACACGCGACAAGTCCCACACCCTGCACGAGGCGCTCTGGCAGAACAGCTGGCTCGGCTCGCCGGGGATCCGCATCGCGGGCGGAACGGACGAGATCCTGAAGAACATCATCGCCGAGCGCGTGCTGCGGCTCCCGCCCGAGATCCGCGTCGACAAGGACCTGCCCTTCCGCGACATCCCGACCGGTCCCGCGAGCAAGTAACCGGCTTCGAGCACCGCTGCCGGCGCCCTCTTCGGAGGGCGCCGGCAGCGCTCCATCGCGCGATGCTCGCGCCGATGCGATGCTGGCACGGCGTGACGCGAGACGAGCCGCCCCTTCGAGCCCACACGGATCCCCGCCAGCGTGCGGCTCGCGCACGCCGCGCGCTCTCGAGGGTTCGAGGCTTCGTGGGCCCGGTACTCGTGGCGCTCGCGATCGCGTCCGGAAATCCGGCGCGTGCGGTGATCGTCGCCACCGGCGACGCAGCGAGTACCGCCGCCGCACCGACTCCCGACCCCGGCTTCTCGCGACTCGCGATCGTCGCCGGCCTCTCGGGAGTGCATCTCGGTCGCGGCTGGGTGCTCACCGCGGGCCACGTGCTCGCGACCGCACGCAACCAGAAGAAACTCGAGGTCTCGATCGAGGGCGTTTCGTATCGCCTGCTCCCCGAGACGGCGCTCACGCTCTCCGGCGACGCCGGAAAGGCGGATCTCGCGTTGGTGCGGATCGCGGATCCACCCGACGCGTCTCCCCTTGCGATCACCTCGCAGACGCCTACGCCGGGAACGCCGCTCTTTCTCGCCGGCAACGGCCCACGGCGAGGGGCGAGCCGTTGCTGGGATGCAGCGGGAGCACCGGCAAAGGCGACAGGTCCGGGAATCCGCTGCGGCTTCGAATGGCCGACGAAGGAGAAGCCCGAGGACCCGCCGACCAACGCCCCGCGCTGGGGAACGAACGTGGTCGACGGAGGGCAGAAGCTCTTTCCGGGCCCGCAGGGAACCCGAACACTCGTGTTCGGCACACTGTTCCGTCCGCCCGGGGCGGGAGCCACGGAGCACGAAGCACAGGCCGGTGTCGGGGATTCCGGGGGGCCGGTCTTCGTCCGGGACGCGGGCGGCTCGAAGCTCGCAGGCGTGATGCTCGGCATCTCGGCGCAACGACCCCGCTCGGCCGTGTTCGGGGACCGGACCTGGATCGCCGATCTTTCCGCGTACCGCGCACAGATCGAAAGAGCGCTCGCGAGCGTCTCGGGCGGTTCGGGAGAAGGAACGCCCCGGAGCGACTGAGCGCCCCGGGGCGTTCGCGTTCACGACCGTGGCTGCCGTGCGCTCGCAGAGACGTTCTCCGAGCGCCGCGGTGGCCGCGGATCTGCGAGGCCTACCGCTTGCGGCCGGCTGCCGCGAGGCCCACGAGGCCGAAGCCCATCAGCACGAGCGTTCCCGGCTCCGGAACGACACGGCCGGAGACGCCCACGAAGCCGTAATCGTTGTTGCGGAAGTCGGCCGGCGTGTCCGGACCTTCTCCGACCAGCGTGAAGCCCGTGATCGCCGCGGTGCCGAAGGGGTTCGAGATCGACCAGACGGCGGCGTTCCCGGTGGTCGCCGGCGAGAGGTTGGCGACGCTGCCCGGACCGGACCAGATCGCAGTCGTTCCGTCGACGACGGAGAGCGTGTACTCGGTCGACCCCGAGCCATCGTACACGATCACCTTCGCGACTTCGTTCCAGAGGTCGTCTTCCTCGCCGGCCGCGAACAAGAGACCGAGGTCGAGGCTCGTGATGATCGAGGGGGCATCGAACTCGAAGACCAGCGACTCCTGCGCGAGGTCGACTTCTCCACCCTCCCAGCCGCCGAGAACGCCGACGACGTCGTAGCCGGCCACCGATTTGTGGGCGAAGACGGTCGGGACCGCGGTGACCTTCGCGAAGCCGAGATCGACGTCGGCCGCGTAGACCGGCAGATCCCCGGACTGGATCGTGAAGGCGTCCGCACCGGCCGGCGCGAGCGCGAGACCTGCGCCGAACGCGAGCGTGGCGAGTTTGTGGAACGGATTGAGTCGGAACATGCGTGCGCTTCCTCCGCATCCTCCGGTTCGGGTCTTGCCACCGCGACGAGACTCGAGCCGGCGGAATGGTCGAAGCCACACATCCCGCTTCCCAGGTGGGCGCTGTCCCTTGCAACCTCGATGCCAGCCGCGGCTCGCGATCGCTCGCGAGTGGAGGAGCCCGCCTCGCCGGCGCGTTGCGTGGATCGTTGCCGGCCTACGCAACGCCGCTGCCGGTGGCAACCGATGCGCACGGTGACCACCTTGCGGGTCGAACCGGAGCCCCGGCTCCTCCCGTGATCGAGCGACCGTGCTGCGTTCGATACGCATGCCGGAGAAGGGGTCGCGCTCGCTCGAAAGATCCGATCAGCGGGCGATCACGAAAACCGCAACGTCGGCATCGAGGTTCGGGTCGTGCGAGACGAGCTTCCCCGTGGTCGTGTCGAGCGCCACGCGGCGCAGGATCCGGATCTCGCGCTCGGTGCAATAATCCTCGAAGTCTGCGATCGAGAGCGCTCGGACGTCCGGCGTGTCGTACCAATGGCGCGGGCCGAGAAACGCCGGAACGGGCGCTCTCCCTCCGCTCGCGAGCCGCTCACGATTCGCCCGGAACGCGAGATTCGGAAAGCTCACGACGCAGCGCCGGCCCACGCGGAGCATTTCGGTCATCACCAGGTCGACGTCGCGGACGCTCTGGAGGGTCTGCGAGAGGATCACGACGTCGAACTCTCCGTCGTGGAAGCGTGCAAGGCCCGAGACGATGTCCGAGTGCACGACGGGGAGGCCCCTCCTCGCGCAGACGACGACCTCGTCCTCGTCGATCTCGAGCCCGACGAGACGCCGCGATCCGCGCGCGGCGAGTCTCGCGAGGAGCCCGCCCTCGCCGCAGCCGAGGTCGAGCACGCTCGCACCGGGGTCGACGAGCTCGACGATCCGGTCGTAATCGACGCGGCGTGCATGGAAGATGCTCGTCGGATCGAGGCCTGCTGCGTCCATCTCCTCGGCCGGATCCGGAAGCGGACCGGCGTCGATCCGGTCGAGGAACCCGCGCAAGAGCGCTCCGTAGCGGTCGATGTCGTCGTCGAGCAAGAAGGCGTCGTGTCCGAATCGGCTCTCGACGACGCACGACGAGACCGTCCGTCCGGCTGCGAGGAGCGCGTCGACGATCTGCTCCGATTGGAAAGGCGGGAAGAGCCAGTCGCTCGAAAAGCTCACCACGAGCCAGTCGCAGCGGCTCCGGCCGAGGCGCTCGACGAGATCGGCGCGAGTCTCGCCCACGCTGAAGAGATCCATCGCGAGCGAGAGCGTCACGTAGCTGTTCGCGTCGAAGCGCTCGACGAACTTCTCGCCCTGGTGCGCGAGGTAGCTCCCCACTTCGAAGCGTCGCTCGAACGCAGCGGGAGACGCCTCGAGCGCGAGACGGCTTCCGCCGAACTTCTCCATCATCGCTTCGCGCGAGAGGTAGGTCACGTGGCCGAGCATCCTCGCGATGGCGAGCCCCACCGCAGGGCCCGGCCCCTCCCCCGGTTCGCTCGCCTGGTAGTTCGGGTCGCGAAGGATGGCGTTGCGGCCGACCACGTCGAAGGCGAGCGCCTGCGCAGTCAGGTGCGGCGAACTCGCGATCACGGCGGCTCCGCGAACGCGGTCCGGGAAGCTCGTCGCGAGTTCGAGAACCTGATGCCCGCCGAGCGAGCCGCCGACCGCCGCCAAGAGTTGCGCGATCCCGAGCCGGTCGAGGAGCTGCACGTGCAGGCGGACCATGTCGCCGACGGTGATCGTCGGAAACGAGCGGCCGTACGGACGCCCCGTCGACGGGTCGACGCTACCGGGCCCCGTCGTTCCGCGGCATCCGCCGAGAACGTTCGGGCAGATCACGAAGTGGCGGAGGGTGTCGACCGGCTTGCCGGGGCCGACGACGGCATCCCACCAGCCCGGATCGTCGTCTTCGCCGTGGCGGGCAGCGTGGGAGTCGCCGCTGATCGCGTGGCAGACGAGGACGGCGTTCGAGCGCTCGGCATCGAGCTCTCCGAAGGTTTCGAAGCAGACCTCGACCTCCGCGAGCGAGCCTCCATGCTCGAGCGGGAACGGCCCCTCGAAACGCTCGATCCGCCCGTGGCGGAGCGGCCTGGCATTCCGGATCGAGTCCGAGCTCCGGAAACGCTCGTCCTCGGCGGCCACGTCGCTACCGCTGCGACGCCCGGAGCGCCCGATCGAGGTCGTCGAGGATGTCGGCGATGTCCTCGAGCCCGACCGAGATCCGCACGTACTCGGGCGAGACCCCAGCCGCGCGCTGCTCGTCGTCCGAAAGCTGCTGATGCGTCGTCGAGGCCGGATGGATCACGAGCGTCTTGGCGTCTCCGATGTTCGCGAGATGGCTCGCGAGTTCGACGGAGTCGATGAACCGGCGACCGGCCTCGCGTCCGCCGCGGATCCCGAAGCCGAGGATCCCACCCGCTCCATTCGGGAGATAGCGACGAGCGTTCTCGTGGTGGCGGTGCGAGGCGAGTCCCGGGTAGTTCACCCACTCGACCTCGGGCCGCGACGCGAGCCACTCGGCCACCGCGAGAGCGTTCTCGCAATGGCGCGGCATTCGCAGGTGGAGCGTCTCGATCCCGAGCAGGATCAGGAACGCAGCGAACGGTGAGAGCGCGGCTCCCGTGTCGCGGAGCCAGTGCGTCCGGATGTGCACGTTGTACGCGATGTTGCCCATCGGCTCGAGTGCCTTTGCGAACTCGAGTCCGTGGTAGGACGGATCGGGCGCGCAGAACTCGGGCCAACGCGACGGATCGTCGGCCCAGCGGAAACGGCCCGAGTCGACGATCGCACCGCCGATGTGGACGCCGTGCCCTCCGAGGTACTTGGTGAGCGAGTAGAGGACGATGTCGGCGCCGTGATCGATCGGCCGGAGCAGCGCGGGGGTCGTCACCGTGTTGTCGACGACGAGCGGGACGCCGATCGAGTGCGCAGCATCGGCGATCGCACGGAAGTCCGGAACGTCGTTCTTCGGATTTCCGATGCTCTCGAGATAGACGCAGCGCGTGTTCGAGTCGGCGAGCCGGGCGATCGATTTCGGATCGTCCGGGTCGAAGAATCGCACCTCGATCCCGAGCTTGCGGAGCGTCTGGCTGAAGAGCGTCCAGGTGCCACCGTAGAGGCTCGTCGACGAGAGGAAGTTCTGGCCCGAGTGGACGATCGTGAGCAGCGCGGCCGTGATCGCCGACTGACCGCTCGCGAACGAGAGGCCGCTCACGCCCCCGTCGAGCGCCGCGAGGCGTTTCTCGAGGACGTCGCACGTCGGGTTCATGAGACGCGAGTAGATGTTCCCGAACTCCGAGAGCGAGAACAGGCTCGCGGCGTGATCGCTCGAATCGAAGACGTACGACGTCGTCGCATAGATCGGGACCGCGCGAGCGTGGGTGGTGGGGTCCGGGGTCTGTCCCGCGTGGAGGGCGAGAGTCGCGAAACGGAGCTTCGACTCGTCCGTGGGCATGATCCTCCTCTCCTGCGCGGCGCACGCCGGCGCCGTGCTCCCGGGAACCCGCGAGGATAACGCCGGCTGGCGCGTCCGTCGCATGCGTCGCATCCTCGAAGCGCCTTCCCCGATTCGGCCCCGGCCGCCTCCCGAGGAGATCCCATGATCGAGTGGAGCGAGTCCCAGCAGATGATCCGCGACGCCGTCCGGAAGTTCGTCGAGACCGAGATCAAGCCTCGGGTCGAGGATCTCGAGCACGGCGACACGCCGCCCTACGAGGTGCTCCGGAAGATGATCCGCACCTTCGGAATGGACGAGCTCGCGAGGCAGCGCTTCGGGCACCAGATCGAGAAGGATCGCAAGGCCGAGGCCGCGCGCGCCGGGGGGGAGTCTTCGCCCCGCGAGGAGAAGAGGCCGCGCTCGGACGGCGGCGATTCGGCGGCGATGCAGATCATCCCGATCATCGAGCTGTGCCGCTTCTGCCCCGGGCTGGTGACCGCCATGGGCGTGAGCATGGGGCTCACGGCGGCGTCGATCATGAGCAAGGGAACGATCGCGCAAAAGGAGCGCTGGGCGCTCGATCTCCTCACGCTCGAGAAGATCGGCGCCTGGGCGATCACCGAGCCCGGGTCGGGTTCGGACGCCTTCGGCGGAATGAAGGCATCCGCCCGCCGCGACGGCGACGGCTACGTGCTGAACGGAAACAAGACGTTCATCACGAATGGACCCTACGCCGACACGATCGTGTTCATCTGCAAGCTCGACGAGCCCGAGGTCGACCCCCGCGATCGGAAGATCCTCCACTTCGTCCTCGAACGCGGAATGCCCGGCCTCGTCCAATCGAAGCCGATGCGGAAGATGGGGCTCCATTCGTCGCCGACGGGTGAGCTCTTCGTCGAGGACGTGCGCGTGGGCCGTGACCGCCTGCTCGGCGAGAGCGAAGCGCGAGCTGCCGCGTCGGGACGTGCCGGCGCGAAGGATACGTTCTCGATGGAGCGCTCCGGGGTCGCCGCGATGGCGCTCGGCATCATCGAACGTTGCCTCGAGCTCTCGCTCGATTACGCGCGCAGCCGGGTGCAGTTCGGAAAGCCGATCGGCGAGTTCCAGCTGATCCAGGAAAAGATCGCGACCATGGAGGTCGCTCGCGTGAACGTGCAGAACATGGTCTACCGGCACATCGAACTCGTCGCCTCCGGCAAGTCGATGACGCTCGCCGAGGCGTCGGCCATGAAGCTCTACTCGGCGCGGGCCGCCTCGGAGGTGGCGATGGAGGCGGTGCAGCTCTTCGGGGGCAACGGCTACATGGCCGAGTACCAGGTCGAGCAGCTCGCACGCGACGCGAAGGTGCTGCAGATCTACGCCGGGACCGACGAGATCCAGATCTCTCAGATCGCGCGGAGCCTGCTCGCGGGCTGAGCGGCGACCCTCCACGCGAGCGTGCGCGACCTCACACTCCGGGCGGCGCGAGAGGACGATCTGCGAGCCATGCGCAAAGAAGCCCCCGCTGTCCTCGAGCGGCGCCTGGCGACGATCGCTCTTGCCGGCGTCGCTTTGATCGGCCTGGCCGTCGCGGCGCGAGCCCTCCTCGACTCGGCCGGCCACCCCCCGAGCGGGGCGAGCGTGCTGCTCGAGGCGTCTCACCGGCCCGCCGAGAGTGCGAGCGTCGCTCGTTACGAGTGGGAGAGGGGCCGCCAGGTCCGTTAGTCTCTCGCCCCTCCCGGGCCGCGCAATCCCGCCAGGGCCCGATCCAGAGGGGATCCATGAAGCCGACCGAGCGGCCGCGACGACCCGAGTTCTCGTCGGGGCCCTGCGCCAAGCGTCCGGGCTGGAGCCTCGCTGCGCTCGAGAAGAGCCTCCTCGGTCGGTCGCATCGAGCGGGGCCCTGCAAGAAGCGGCTCGAAGCCGTGATCGAGCGGAGCCGCGAGATCCTCGGCTTGCCCGCGGATTGGAAGCTCGGGATCGTTCCGGGCTCCGACACCGGCGCGATCGAGATGGCGATGTGGTCGCTTCTCGGCCCGCGCCCGGTCGATGTCCTCGCCTGGGAGAGCTTCGGCGCGGGCTGGGCCGAGGACGTCGAGCAGCAGCTCGGACTCGAGACGAGAGTGCTCACGGCCGATTACGGCGCGATCTCGGACCTCGGCGCGGTCGACTTCTCGAGCGACGTGATCTTCACCTGGAATGGCACGACTTCGGGTGTCCGGGTTCCCGGCGCGGGCTGGATCCCGGAGCGGCGCGAGGGCCTCGTCCTGTGCGACGCGACCTCCGCCGTCTTCGCCATGGACGTCGACTTCTCGAAGCTCGATGTCGTCACCTGGTCCTGGCAGAAGGTGCTCGGCGGCGAGGCGGCGCACGGCATGCTCGCGCTCTCTCCACGAGCAATCGAGCGGCTCCGCGCCTGGAAGCCGAAATGGCCTCTTCCCAAGGTCTTCCGTCTCGTCGAGAAGGGGAAACTCCTCGAGAGTCTCTTCGAGGGATCGACCATCAACACGCCTTCGATGCTCTGCGTCGAGGACGCCCTCGACGCCCTCGCCTGGGCGGAACGCGAGGGCGGTCTTGCGGGGCTCGTCCGACGCTCCGAGGCGAACCTTGGAGCGGTCTCGGCCTGGGTCGAGAAGGCGGCGTGGGCGGGTTTTCTCGCTCGCGATCCTGCGACGCGTTCGTGCACGTCGATCTGTCTCGCGATCGAGGATCCCGGCTTCTGCGGGCTCGAACCGGCGACGCAATCGAAGACGCTCGCCGCGCTCACGAAGCGCCTCGAGCAAGAGGCCGTGGCCTACGACATCGCGAGCTACCGCGACGCCCCGCCCGGGCTCCGCATCTGGGGTGGCGCGACGGTGGAGCGCTCCGACGTCGAGGCTCTCTTGCCCTGGCTCGATTGGGCATGGTCGGAGGCTCGCGGCGCCTAGCCGGACCCGAGACGGCTCGGGCCCATTTCCTGGCGGCGAAGCCGCGTCCGCGAGGCGAGCCGGGGCCACCACGCCTCGGATCAGCCGGGCATTTACAATGACTGTCTGGTCGGTCATAATAAAACCATGGCACGAATCGCGGCGTCGCAGCGCGAAGCGCTCTCGCAAAACCGTCGGAACCAGATCCTCGAGGCGGCGCTCCGGGTCTGGGCCCGGCACGGATTCGACGCGAGCCCGGTCGAGGCGATCGCCCGCGAAGCCGGGCTCGCGAAGGGGACCCTCTACCTGTATTTCGCGACGAAGGAGTCGATCCTCGAGGCGATCATCGCCCGCTACTCGCTCCTTCCCGACATGACCGAGCTCGCGGCGACGCTCCGCGAGACGCCCCCCGAGCAGGCGATCCCGCTCATCGCACGGCGCTTCTACGAGCGACTTCGCGAACGCGCGCCGCTGCTCGGGCTCGTGGTTCGCGAGTTCCCGCTCCGCCGCGACGAGGCGCGTGTCTTCGTCGAGCGGATCGTCCTGCCCGTGAACCGCCTGCTCGCCTCCTACCTCGATCGCTTCGTCGCCGAAGGCGTGCTCCGCCCCCTCGACACCTTCGTCGCGGCGCGCGCGCTCGTCGGAATGCTCATGATCTTCGTGCTCACGCAGTACGTCTTCGGCGGTGATTCGATCGAGCCGATCTCCGACGATGCCGTGATCGAGACCGCCCAGGAGATCTTTCTGCGCGGTGCGCTCGCGCCGCGACCGGGGGGCTAGCGCCTTGCTCTCACGCCGCCCGCTCTACCGCGCGCTTCGCATCGTCCGCGTCGTGGCGCCGGCGATGCTGCGTTACCGGACCCTCGAGAAGCGGGACGCGAGAGGACGCTCGCAGCCCGAAGCCTGGACTCGCAACCACGAGCGCCTCGCCACGGGGCTCGCCCGGCTCGGCGAGGACCTCGGCGGCGTCATGATCAAGTTCTGCCAGGTCGCCGGTGCACGCGCCGACGTTCTCCCCGCGCCCTTCCTGCGCGAGCTCGGCCGCTTCCACGATCGCGTGACCCCGCGGCCGTGGAGCGAGCTCGCGCCCTTCGTCGAGGGCGAGCTCGCTCGGCCGATCGCCGCGATCTTCTCGAGCATCGACCCCGAGCCCGTCGCGGCGGCCTCGCTCGCGCAGGTCCATCGCGCGCGGCTTCGAGACGGAGAATCCGTCGCGATCAAGATCCAGTATCCCGAAGCCGAGCGGCTGTACCGGAGCGACCTTGCGCTCGTGCGGAGGATCGTTGCGCTCGCCTCGCGGCTCTTCCCTGGATTTCCGCTCCGCGAAGCCGTTCTCGACGTCGCTCATTTCATCGCACTCGAACTCGACTTCGAGCGCGAGGCCGCGAGCACCGAGCGCGTGCGCCGCGCCCTCGCAGGAGACCCGAGCGTCGTCGTTCCGAGGCTCCATGCCGGGCTCTCGACGCGAAGGCTCCTGGTCCTCGAGTTCCTCGATGGAACGCCCATCCACGAGACGGCCCGACTCGAAGCCGAGGGCTTCGATCTCCGATCGCTCGCCGATCGGATCGCGGACCTCTACCGGCGCATGCTCTTCGAGGACGGCTTCTTCCATGGAGATCCGCATCCGGGAAACCTCCTCGTGCTGCGCGACGGGAGGATCGGCCTGCTCGACTTCGGCCTCGCCAAGGAGCTTCCCGAGGGTTTCGGCGAAGGTGTCGCGCGCCTGCTCGGCGCCGCATCGCGCGGGGATCGCCCGGCCGCGCTCCGGGCCGCCCGCGAGATCGGCTTCCGGATCGAGAGCGGAGACCCCGACGCGTTCGCGAGGCTTCTCGCGATCGTCCTCGGCGCGAGGCACGACCTCGCGGAGCTTCGCAGTGCTGCGCTCGGCAGCGCCGTCGACGGGGTTCCCCCCGACATTGCGCTCGTCTTCCGCACCCTCGTCCGCTTGAACGGGCTCTCGGAACGCCTCGCTCCCGGCGAGCGCCGGATCCCGCTCCGCATCCTCTCCCCGCTCGTCGCTCCTCCACCGGCGCCGGGCCTGCCGCTCGAGAACACGCATGGTTGAGTTCCTGATCCTCTTCCTCGTCTGGCTCTTCGTGCTCTACCGCTGGATCTTCCGGGGCGGAGACGGCTGGTCCTGAGGCCGCGCCGTGTGCGGGACGGGATCGGCTTGCCGCCCTCGTCCCACCCTGCGACTTTCCCCGTCCCCGGGAGGAAGCCGATGGCCAGCCTGATCGACAACTGGAAGCACGTCCTCACCACGCAGAACCTCCCGCCGGGCGCTGCGATGGATCGGGTCTCGAAGTGGCTCCTCATCATCCGCGCGAGCGTCTTTCCGATGACGCTCACCTCGGGTGCGATCGGAGGCCTGCTCGCCGTCGCCGGTCCGACCCCAGCCGACGCGAATTGGCTCTATTTCCTGGCGGCGCTCGTCGGCCTCGTGGTCGCGCACGCCGCGAACAACATGATCAACGACTACTTCGACACCGTCGGCGGAGTCGACACCGAGAACTACGTGCGCGGCCAGTACGCGCCGCATCCGATCCTTTCCGGGATGATCTCGAAGGGAGGTCTGCTCGCCGCGATCGCGATCGCGAACCTCATCGATCTGGCGATCCTCGTCTGGCTCGCCGACGCTCGCGGGATCGGCGTGGTGGTCTTCGCGTTGCTCGGCCTCTTCGTGAGCGTCTTCTACGTGGCGCCTCCTCTCCAGCTCAAGCATCGCGGCCTCGGAGAGCCGGGCGTGGCGTTCGTCTGGGGCCCGCTCATGATCGCCGGGACCTACTACGTGACGACCGGAACGCTCGCGCCGTGGGTCTTCGTCGCGAGCCTCCCCTACGCGATCCTGGTCACGACGGTGCTGATCGGAAAGCACATCGACAAGCACGACGCCGACGCCGCGAAGGGGATCCGAACCCTCCCGGTGTTGCTCGGCGCCGATCGCGCGCGCTTCCTCAACCAGTTCCTGATGGTCTCGTTCTTCGTGCTCGTCGGCTGCCTCGTTCTGACCGGCACCTACGGTGTCCCGGCGCTCGCCGTGCTGCTCGCGCTGCCGAAGCTACCCGGACTCCTCCGCGTCCAGGGAGCGCCGCCGCCGGCCGAGAAGCCGGCGAACTACCCCCTCTGGCCGCTTTGGTACGTGGCGTGGGCGTTCGTCTTCACGAGGCTGTGCGGCGTGCTGCTCCTCGCCGGGCTCGCCGCGAACGCGATCTATCCGATCTTCTTGTAGGGTGCCCGGCCCGGCCTACTCGCGAAGCTCGGCGGGCGGCAGGTAACCGCCCGCCACGTCGAGGAAGCGATCGAGCTCGGACTGCGCGAACGCGCCGTCGCGGCCGAGTTCGTCGGCGAGGATCGCCGCGGCCTTCGGCGCCGCTTCGATCGCCGCACGTGCGTCGAGGACGAGGCTCCGGGTGCGTCGCGAGAGGAGGTCCTCGACGGTTCTCGCGAGTTCGTGACGCACCGCGAAGCGGAGCTGCCCGACCCGGTACGGAAGCCGGGGATGGAGCCGCTCGCGCCGCGCCGCATCCTCGGCCAGGAAGGCTTCGACTCGGGGAGCGTCGGAGCCGTACATCCGCAGCTCGCCCGACGCCGCGAGCGCCGCATCTCCCGGCGAGAGCCAGCCGTGCAGGCGGAGTTCTTCGGTCACGCACTTGCGCTCGGCGAGCCCGCCCACCTGGACGGCATCGTCGAGGGTGTCCTCGGCCATCTTCCGGTAGGTCGTCCACTTCCCGCCCATGATCGAGACGAGCCCCGATCGGGAGGTCTCGACCACGTGCTCGCGCGAGATCTTCTTCGTCTCCTGCATGCCGCCCATGCGAACCAGCGGCCGCTGCCCGGCGAATACCGAGAGGATGTCGCCGGGCTTCGGGTCGCGCTCCATGTAACGCGCGGCGTTGCGAAGGATGAACTCGATCTCGTCGATCCGTGCGGTCGGCTCGAGCTCGGGGACCTTCATCTCGACGTCGGTCGTCCCGACGAGCGCCCGGTCGAGCCAGGGAATCACGAAGAGCACGCGTCCGTCGTCCGTCTTCGGAACCATGATCGCCGTATCGCGGGCGAGAAACGATGCCTCGAGAACGATGTGTACGCCCTGCGCCGGTGCGACGACCCGCTCGACGCTCTCGTCGTCCATCGCGCGGATCGCATCACTGAAGATCCCCGTGGCGTTCACGACGACTCGCGCGTGGACCTCGACGCGGGAGCCCGTCTCGACGTCCTCGGCCTCGACGCCGCGAACGATGCCGTCCTCTTTCAGAAGCCGCGTCACGCGGAAGTAGTTGAGAACGGTCGCGCCGTAGTCGACCGCCGTCCGCGCCAAGCAGACCGCGAGTCGGGCATCGTCGAACTGCGCGTCGTGGTAGACGACTCCGCCGAGGAGGCCTTCCTTCTCGACGTTCGGGATCCGCTCGATCGTCTCGGCGTAGTCGAGCAGGCGCGACGGAGCGAGATTGAGCGACTGCGCGAGGACGTCGTAGACCTTGAGGCCGACGCCGTAGAACGGCCCTTCCCACCAGCGGTAGCGGGGGACGATGAACGCGAGTGGCTGGACGAGATGCGGCGCATTGCGGCACAGGAGCCCGCGTTCGCGAAGCGCCTCGAGAACGAGCGCGATGTTGCCCTGCTGGAGGTAGCGGACGCCGCCGTGGACGAGCTTCGTGCTGCGGCTCGACGTTCCCTTCGCGAAGTCGTCCTGCTCGAGGAGGAGCGTCCGATAGCCTCGTGTCTGCGAGTCGACGGCGACACCGAGGCCGCTCGCGCCGCCTCCGATCACGATCACGTCGAAGCGATCGCGCGCGAGCGCACGGAGCATGTCGTTGCGGTTCATCCGCCCCCTCCGGCGAACGAGTCTAACGAAAAGCCCCGCCCGGCGTCTGCCGGACGGGGCTCGAGAACGTGGCCCGGCGCGCGGGCCTCGGCGAGCGCGGCTACGCGCTGCGTCGCCTCCGCGACGCCGCGAGGCCGACGAGGCCGGCGCTCGCGAGCACGAGCGTTCCGGGCTCGGGCACGAAGGTGATCGCGATGTTCGCGATTCCGAATTGCGAGTCTACGAGGCCGCTCGCGTCGACGCCGAAGACGTCGCCGATCGCGGACGCGGCGTCGGCCGTCACGAGCAGACCGTAGCCGTCGATCTGGTAGCTCCCGTCGTTGTTGATGCAGGGGCCGAAGATCGCAGGCGCGTTGCAGAACGTGAGCGTGAAGAGCGGCACTCCCGGGATGCTCACGTCGGGGCCGACTCCGTCCGAGATCGTCGCCGTGCCGAAGAGCAGGAACTCGAGGCCCGTCGTGTCGATCACGAACTCGTCGAGCGCGAGCGTGGTGCCGCCCGAGCTCAGCGTGACGCCGAGGTCGGCCGCGTGCTCGAGCGTGCCCTCGAGGAAGAACAGGTCGAACATTCCGCCCGTGATCTCGAAGACCAGGCGCCCGACGCCATCGACCGGGGCGTTCGACGAGAGCGTGATCCCGAGGTCACCGAGCTCGTCCGCGCCCGTCACCGTGACGCGCGTATCCCGACCGTTCACGGGCATCGAGGCCGCCGAAGCCGTCCCGGCCCCGACGAGCAAGAGCCCTGCCACACCCGCCGCCACCGCCATCCAGGTCTTCTTGATGCGCACCGCTGCCTCCGTGGTTGGAACTGCAAGGAGGAAGTGGTCTCGAGGCCCCAGATGTGTCAGCGCCATGCCACAATGCGACGCCCGGACGCCACTTCCGGCGGGGGCGTGCGGAGACCAGGCCCATGGCGTCGAACCTGCGGGGAGTCGGATGGCTGGCGCTCGTTGCGGCGGGTGCGCTCGGAACGCTCGGAATCTCGTGCGTTGGGGGCTCGGCCGGGATCTCGAGCCCGATGGACGGATCGACCCTGCCTCCGGACGGCGAGGCAGAAGTCCGCGTATCCCTCGGGGAGCCGCTCGGGCCCGGCGGCTCGGTGCGGGCGAGACTCCTCGGCGGGGTCGACTTCCCGCCGACCTCGATCGCGGAAGTGGACCTCGCGGTCGAGGGCGATCTCGCCACCGCGGCCCTCGGCCCGGAGGACCTCTCGGCCGGCCGCAACACGCTCTTCGTGAGCATCGACCGCGACGGCGACGGTCGCCCCGAGAGCGTGCTCTCATCGACCTTCACCTGGGATTCGGCGCTGCGCGCCGCGGCGTGCAAACGCAAGATCACTCCCGTCGTCGGCGTGAATCACACCGACCCCATCTACCTCGCGGGCTTCTCGAACGATCGGCGCGCGACGGGCGTGCACGACGACCTCTGGGCGCGCGGGATCGTCCTCGAATCGCGCGGCAAGCGGATCGCGATCGTGGTGCTCGATCTGATCGGTTACTTCCACAACGAAGTCCAGACCATCCGGAGCCTGGTCGACCCCGCGCTCGGCCTCGACAGCATCACGGTCTCGAGCACACACCAGCACGAAGGGCCCGATACGATGGGCCTCTGGGGTCGCGACGAGCTCACGCCGGGGGTCGATCTCGGCTACGTCGACTTCGTGAACCAGAGCGTCGCCGAGTGCATCGCCGAGGCGGCGCTCGCGCTCGAGCCCGCCGAGATCCGCTTCGCGACGGGCACCACGCAGGGCGCCTCGCTTGCGCCGTACCCCGACCTCGTCGCGGACGGAGAGGTGCTCCGGGAGCTCACCCTCCCCTTCCTCCTCGTCGATCGCGAGAAGCCCTTCGAGCCGTACACGGGCCCGCCGGGGCCGCTCCACGTCGCCGGGGATCCCGGCGAGATCACGAACCCGAGCGTCCCGGTGCTCCAGCTCCGCGAGCGCGGCGGCGAGGGCGCCACGATCGCGACGCTCGTGAACTTCGCGAGCCATCCCGAGAGCCTCGGTTCCTCGAATACGCTCATCACCTCGGATTTTCCGCACTTCATGCGCGAGGCGATCGAAGCGCGCTACGGCGGGATGGCGATCTACATGAGCGCCGACCTCGGAGTCCTGCAGGGCCCGCTCGATGTCGACATCGCGGGCCCGAACGGCCAGCCTCTTCCGAGACGGACCTTCGAGATCGCCCGGGCGTTCGGAGAGAAGCTCGCCGAGCGGGCAACCGCGGCGCTCGATGCGCAGGCTGCCTGGGATGCCGCGCCGCCGATCGAAGCGCTCCGTGCGGGGCCTTTCGAGGTGCTCGTCCAGAATCCGTTCTTCATCATCACGGGGACGCAGGGGGTCTTCGGAAGACGGGCTTTCGAGTCGAAGCCCGATGGCACGCGGACGATCACGACCGAGGTGAACGCGATCCGGATCGGGAATGCCACGATCGCCGTCACCCCGAACGAGCTCGATCCCCAGATCGGCGACATCTACCGCTCGCAGATGACGAAGAGCGAGCATCGCTTCGTGGCCGGCCTCGGCAACGACGAGATCGGCTACCAGATGCCGGCGGCCAAGTTCAACCCCACTTGCCACCAGTGCTGGCTCTTCGTCGTGCAGGGCGACGAGGATTCCTGCCCGCTCGCCGCGACGCTCGATTGCGGAACGGTCTTCCTCAACAACATCGGAGACATGGCCGATCCGCAGCTCCAGGCGGCCATGACCGGGCTTCTCGATCTCCTGCATGAGTAGACGGAGGCTCGGAGCGCTCGTCGCGTTCGGCGTCCTCACCGCTGCGTCGAGCGCTGGCGCCCACGTGGTCGTCCAGCGTGCGGGCCTGCGCCAGCTCCTCCAGAGTTCCGACGCGGCCGTCGTCGTCGAGTTCGTGTCGCCGCTCCGGATCTGGAGCGCGAGCGACGGCTCGGATCGGCAGGAGTACTTCACGGTCCGAACGCTCGAGACGATCGCGGGCGTTCCGACGCCCGTTCGCTTCGACGTCTTTCCCCATGCCGAGGGGATGCCGGGCTGGCGCGAGGGCGAGCGCGCGCTCCTGTTCCTCGAGCGTACCGAGAAGCGCCCCGAGTTCGCGGGCCTCGCCTCCCGATTCCCCTATTTCACGATCCAGGAGGCGGGGCAGGAATGGGCGCTCGACGGCGAAAGCGGAGCGTGCGTTCGCGACGCCGCTCGCGAATACCGCAGGCTCCTCGACGCGAAGGGGCCGGAGGCCGCGGCCGCGCTCCGGCGGCTCGTCGCCGGGAACCTGCGCTCCGGAGTCTCGCCGCTGCGGGCCGATGCCGTCGCGGAGCTCGCTCGCGCGGCGAAGGCCCCGGGCTTCTTCGAGACACCCGCCGACGTGGCGCCCTTCGCGGCGCAGGTCTCCGTGGCCACGAATCTCCCGGTGACGACGCGGGTGGCGCTCGCGAGGCTTCTCGACGGGGCTCCCGGATTCGACTCGCGGGCGGCACTTCGCGGGCTCGCGCAATCCCCCCTCGAGCCCGGCGAGAGGCTCGAACTCATCCGGGCGCTCGGAGCGCTCGACGACCCGGCCCTCTCGGCGTGGATCGCCACCTCCCTCTCGAGCCCGGATCCGGCGCTGCGCCGAGAAGCGGCGTATGCGCTCGCCTGGCCCTGGCACGCTGCGCAAGTAGCGGCGCTCGCTCGACACCTCGACGATCCGGATCCGGGTGTCGCGAGGGCCGTGCTCCGCGCGATCGGGGCGCTCGGAACCGCGCAGGCCGCGTCGATCCTCGAGCGCGAGGCCGCCCGCGACGGGAGCCCGCTCGCACCGCTCGCGAAGGCCGAGCTGCGCCGGGCAGGGGGCGCCTCGGCCCGGCCGGGCCCGGGGCAAGGCGCGGGCTTTCCCTGACACAAGCGCCATCGGCACGCCACTTCCTCCCCACAGGAGGAATCCTCGCCATGCCGTCCGCTCGCCTTCCGGCTGCCGTGATCGCGCTGCTCTTCGCGCTCCTCGCCCCACCCGCTGCCGACGCCACCCACGTCGGGTTCGACGATCTCGCCTCCCCGAGCGACGTGGCGATCGCGTCGCTTCCCGGCGTCTCCGTGAGCACCGCCCTCGTGCTCGACGAGGCCGACCTCGAAACCTTGACGGGGATTCCCGCCGCGGGGACCTTCGCGACCTCGGGGACGAACGGCCTGCTCAACACCTACGCGCCGGACATCGTCTTCACCTTCAGCGTGCCGGTGACCTCCTTCTCGATCGACGTCCTCTCGATCTCGAACGACGGCGTCACGCTTCCGATCCTCCTCGAGGCCTTCCAGGGCGCCACTCTCGAAGCCGCGACGACCTCGACGATCTCGAACGTGGGCGATAGCGGCTACCACGAGGAGACCCTCTTCATCGCCGGTCTCTTCACGGAGATCCGGCTCTCGACCGATGGCGTCTCGACGAGCAGCTTCTGGCTCGACAGCGCGACCTTCACGCCGGTCCCCGAGCCCGGAACGGCAGCGCTCGCGGCGGCCGGCCTCGCACTCCTCTCGGGAATGGCCCGTGGGATGGGGCGCCGGGCATGAATCGGAACGACCCCGTGTCCCGCACGCTGCGGCTCGCAGCCGTCGCACTCGGCTGCGCGATCCTTCCCTCGCTCTCGGGCTGCAATCCGCCGGCGCTCGCGATCCTGAGCCCGCCGGACCTCTCGCAGGCCGATCCGAGCGGCGACGTCCCGATCACGATCGATCTCGGCGCTCCGCTCGGTGACGGCGGGAGCGTGAGCGCGAGGCTGCTCCGCGGCTCCGACGAAGCCGCTGCTGCGATCGTCCCGGTCGCGCTCGAGGTCGACGGCGCGAGCGCGACGGGAGCGCTCGCAGCGGCGGATCTCTCGCTCGGACGCAACACGCTCTTCGTCTCGGTCGATCGTGACGGCGACGGTCGGCCCGACGCGACCGTGTCGTCCACCGTCTCGTACGAACCCGGGATCGACGAATCGACGCTCGCCCGCTGCGAGTTCCTCGATCCGTCGAAGTGCATCTTCCCCTTCCCGAGCGATCACCTGACCGTCGAGGACCCGACCACCGACTCGGGCCGTCGCGTGAACTTCGCGCTCGACTCGATGCCGGCGCGCTTCGATGGACTGCACACCGATCCGACCGAGTACAACCGCAACGACGGTTTCAGCCCCGGCACGAAGCTCCTCACGACGCTTCCCGGTGTCGACCTCGCGCGCTCGGGGGCGCCCCTCATCACGAAGGTCGCCCGCTCGCTCGAGGCCGACTCGCCCATCGTCCTCATCGACGCGGAGACCGGCGAGCGACGGCTCGTCTGGTCCGAGCCCGATCCGTTCGTCCCGGACATCGTGATCCTGCGCGTGGGCAAGAACCTCGAGAAGGGCCGGCGCTACGTGGTTGCGCTGCGGAACCTCCGCACCGGCTCGGACGAGCCGATCGCGCCGGGCCGCGCCTTCCGGCTCTACCGGGACCGCGTGCCGACGTTCATGCCGGAGTTCGAATCGCGGCGGCCCGGGATGGAGCGGATCTTCTCGGACCTCGCCCGGGCCGGCGTCGGCCGGGACGATCTCCTGCTCGCCTGGGATTTCACGATCATTTCGAAGCGCAACATGTCGGAGCGGATGCTCGCGATGCGCGACGATGCCTTTGCGAGCCTCGGCGGGGGAGCGCCCGAGTTCACGGTCACCTCCAACACGCCCGTCACCGATGGCGACGGCCCCGGCGGCTCGACGCGGACCTTCCGGCGCGTCCAGGGAACGATCCGGGTGCCGCTCTACCTGACGGCGGATGGCGCGCCGGGAACGAGCCTCCTACGGGGCCCCGACGGCCTACCGGTGAGGAACCCCGCACGGGATTGGATCGCCGATTTCCGCTGCACGATTCCCGAAACCGTCGACGCCGAGAATCCGGGCCGGATCGTCCTCTACGGCCACGGGCTTCTCGGCTCGGAAAGCGAGGTCGGAGCCAGGAACATCCGGGACATCACGACGGCACATCGCTTCGTGTATTGCGCGACCAAGTGGATCGGAATGGGGTCGGACGATCGCAACAACGTGCTCACGATCCTCTCGAACCTCTCGTTCTTCTCGACGCTCCCCGATCGCCTGCATCAGGGATTCCTGAACTTCCTCTTCCTCGGCCGCGCCATGAAGCATCCCCAGGGGTTCGTCTCGAACCCGGCCTTCCAGGACACCGAGGGCCGACCCATCATCGATACGAGCGATCTCTTCTACGACGGAAACAGCCAGGGCGGAATCGCCGGTGGCGGTCTCGCGGCGTATGCGCAGGACTACACGCAGGTCGTCCTCGGCGTGACGGGGATGAACTACAGCACGCTCCTGCTCCGCAGTGTCGACTTCGACGACTTCTTCCTCTTCCTGAGCTTCGCGTATCGGGACCCGTCGGAGACTTCGCTCAACATCGCACTGCTCCAGATGCTCTGGGACCGCGTCGAAGCGAACGGCAATGCGAGTCACGTGACTGCCGACCCCTACCCGAACACGCCGGCGAAGAACGTGCTGCTCCACATCGCGTTCGGAGACCACCAGGTCGCGAACGTTTCGGCCGAGGTCGAGGCGCGAACGATGGGCGCACGAATCCATCAGCCGGCACTCGCGCCGGGACGCCACCACGACGAGCAGCTTCCCGACGACCCCACCAACCAGCCGTACTTCGGAATCGATCCGCTCCCGCCCGGGCCCTGGCCGGGATCGGCGATCATCCTCTGGGACAGCGGCACGCCGACCCCTCCGACGGCGGTGATTCCGCCGCGCCCCGAGGACGGGTTCGGGCGCGACCCCCACGAGACACCGCGGCGCGACGCCAAGGCCCAGCTCCAAAAGTCCGAGTTCATGAAGACCGGAGGCGCCGTCGTCGACGTCTGCGGCGGAGCGCCCTGCACGGCCGTCGATCCCTGATCGCGGGGCGCCTCGGCGCCCCGCCCCGATCGTCGAGGCCGAACCGACGGCGCTGCGCCCCTGCCGACCCTTTGGACTGCCGGGTGTCCGGCTATGATCGCGCTCGCCGTTCGACGGCGAGCGCGTAGGGGGGCGGGTGGCACGAGTCGGGGCGAGGCGGGCTTCGGGGCATCGACTCTCGACCGAGTTCGTCCCCATCGAGTACCGGCTGCACGTCGACGTCGACCCTGCGAGGGGAGACGCCTACGAAGGCGAGGTCGAGATCCGCTGTCGGCTCTCGAAGGCGTGCAGACAGGTCGAGCTCCACGCCGACGCGATCGAGATCGTCTCCGCGAGCGTGCTCGCGGCGGACCGCCTCCTCGAAGGGATTTGCAGCTTTCGCGCGGCGGACGAGACCCTGCGGATCCGCTTCCGCGAGACGCTCCCGGTGGGCGAGATCACGCTGCGGCTCGTGTTCCATGCGAAGCTCCGCGACGACCTTCGCGGGCTCTACCGCGCCGCCTCCGGAGATCGCCGCTACGCGCTCACGCAACTCGAGGCGGCCGATGCGAGGCGGTTCTTCCCGTGCTTCGACGAGCCCTCGTTCAAGGCACGCTTCCGCATCTCGGTCACGACGGCGAGCGAGAACGCCGTGCTTTCGAACTCGCCGGTCGCTTCCGAGACCCCCCGACCGCACGGCCGAAAGCGGGTCGACTTCCTGCCCACGCCGCCACTCTCCTCGTATCTCGTCGCGCTCGCCGTAGGCCCCCTCGAGTCGTCCGAGCCGACCCGCTGCGGCCCGACCGAGATCCGCGTCTGGAGCGTCCCGGGCAAGCGGAGTCTCGCGGCCTTTGCGCTCGAGGCCGCACGCGAGACGCTCTCTCGTCTCGAGAAGTACTTCGATCTCCCCTACCCCTATGCGAAGCTCGACCTCCTCGCCGCTCCCGACTTCGAAGCGGGCGCGATGGAGAACGCCGGCGCCGTCTTCTTCCGGGAGACGCTCCTGCTCGTCGATCCCGCGACCGTGACGCTCACCGAGAAGAAGCGTGTCGCCGAGGTCCTCTGCCACGAGCTCGCCCACATGTGGTACGGCGATCTCGTGACGATGGCATGGTGGGACGACCTCTGGCTGAACGAGGCCTTCGCCACCTGGATGGCATTCCAGATCGTCGACGACTGGAAGCCCGAGTGGAAGATGTGGCACGAGTTCGAGCAGGGGCGCGCGGCGGCGCTCTCGCTCGATGCGCTCGCGAACACCCATCCGATCTACGCCACGGTCCGGACGCCTGCCGAGGCGACAGCGAACTTCGATCTCATTACCTACGAGAAGGGTGCCTCGGTGGTGAGGATGCTCGAGAGATACCTCGGCGCGAAGAAGTTCCGCGCAGGAGTCCGCGCCTACATCCGCGAACACCGCGAGAAGAACACCGTCGCCGCCGATCTCTGGCGGGCGCTCTCGAAGGCGAGCGGCGAGGACGTAGAGCCGATCGTTCGCGCCTGGATCGAGCGTCCGGGGTTTCCCTGCGTCGAGCTGCGTCGTGTGGAGCGACGCGACCGCGAGGAACTCGAGCTCCGCCAGCGTCGATTCCTGGCGCGACCGGGTCGCGTGCGGATGCGTGCGGAGCGCTGGCCGATCCCGTGGGTCGGCCGGATCGGAGAGAAGCAGACGCAGAGGCTCCTCCTCACGAAGGCTCGGCAAACGCTTCCGCTCCCGCCGGGCGTCTCCTTCTTGTACGGAAACGCGGACGAGGGCGGGTTCTTCCGCCCGCTGCACGACGGCACCGAGCTCCGCCGACTGATCCGCTCTCTCGATCGCCTGCTTCCGATCGAGCGCATGGGGCTCGTTGCGCACCAATGGGCGCACGTTCGGGCGGCCGAAGCGCCGATCGAGAGCCTGCTCGCGATCGCGAGCGCGCTCGGCGGCGAGACCGACCCCGATGTCCTCGCGACGTTGCGAGCGCCGCTCGCCTTCATCGCCGAACAGATCGCTCCTGCGGCCGGCCCCGCGGTGCTGGTCCGCTACCGGGAGTGGCTCGTCGATCGCTTCCGCGAGCAGCTCGAAACCCTCGGCTTCGACGCCGCGCGAGAGGAGGCCGACTCGACGCGGCTGCGACGCGCGATGATCGTATCGATCCTCGGCGAGGTGGCCGAGTACGAGCCCGTCGTCGCCGAGGCGGACCGACGCTTCGCGCGCTGGCTCGCCGACCGCAGCACGCTCGAGCCGAACCTCGCCGACGCCGTTACGACGCTCGCTGCGCGGGTCGGTGACGAAGTCCGCTTCGACGCGTTGCTCTCCGCGGCGGGCCGGGCGACGACACCGCAGGAGCGCCGCCGCTTCCTCCTCGCCCTCGCCGAGTTCCGAAGCCGATCGCTCGTCGATCGCATGCTCGCGCTCTCGCTCACCGATGCGGTCCAGACCCAGGACGTCGTGATCCTTCTCGGCCGGGCGCTCGCGAACCGGGACGCTCGAGACCGGACCTGGAGCTTCGTGAAGCGCCGTTGGGGTGCGCTCCGCAAGAGGCTTCCGCCGATGCTCGCGACGCGTCTCGTCGAAGCGACGCCGAGCCTCCAGACCCTGGAGCATCGGCGCGACGTCGCCGCGTTCTTCCGCGCGAATCCGCTTCCGACTGCGAAGCGAGCGCTCGCGCAGGCGCTCGAGCGATTCGATCTCAACGCCGCCCTGCGGCGCCGCGCAGCCCCCGGGCTCGCGCGCTTCTTGGAGCGGCTCGAACCCGGCGGTGCAGCACATCCGCTGCCCGTTCGAGGAAGGAGGAAGCGATGAAGTTCCTGGCGCCCTACGAGGGAACGATCTTCGGTGTGATGCGGATCCTGATCGGTCTGCTCTTCATGCAACACGGCCTCCAGAAAGTCTTCGGGCTCTTCGGCGGAATGCCGCCCGAGGCCCCGATCTTCGTCAAGTGGGTCGCCGGCCTGATCGAGCTCGTGGGGGGCGCGATGGTCGCCGCCGGGTTCATGACGCGGATCGCGGCGTTTCTCTGCAGCGGACTGATGGCAGCCGCGTATTTCATGGCGCATTTCGGCGAGGGGTTCTTCCCGATCGAGAACGGAGGCGAGCTCTCGATCCTCTACTGCTGGATCTTCTTGCTGATCGCCGCGCACGGCGCGGGCAAGTTCAGCGTCGACGGCGACGGCGCGTAGGGAGCGGCCTCGGATCGCGACGCCGGATCGCGATCCGGGCCGCACTTCGCCTGGCTCGCCGCGAGACTCGCCCGGAAAAGCCGGTTCACTTCGGCATGCGTCGCGCGAACGGACTCGGGCAGCCGAGCGTCGGCCGGTCGAGATCGATGCCGAGGTGACGGGCGAGGCCGAAGCGCCGTGGATGCGCTCGGCCGTGGGCGTCGGCCACGATGAGGTCCGGAAGCTCCCGAAGACGCGAGAACGCCTCGAGGAGAGCCGGCAGCTCGCGAAACGAGAGAGAGCCGGGGACGTACGGAAAGTCGCCTCGACGACCGCGCCTGCGACGTCGACCGCGAACCGGTCTCGCACGCTGCCGCTCAGCCTGCCGAGGCTTCTCGATTCTCGCGCCACGCCCATGCGAGGGCATCCTCGAGCCGGTCGTTCCCCCAGAAGAGCTCGCTGCCGACTACGAAGCTCGGCGCACCGAAGATTCCGAGCGCCGCCGCGCGCTCGGTCTGCGAGCGGAGCCGGTCCTTCGCCGCGGGGGATTGCGCGGCATCGAGAAGCTCGCGCGGTCGATCGAGCGTCTCGAGGATCTCTCCGAGAACGATGCGATCCGAGATGTCGTGGTCTGCGGCGAAATTTTCCGCATAGATCGCTCGCACCAGATCGGAAACCCACGGCTCGTCCTGCACCAGGCAGACCAGACGCGCGGCGAGGAGCCCGTTGCGCGGAAACACCGAGGGTCTCCGGAAGGGAAGCTCGAGCGCGGCGCATACGCGCTCGAGGTCTCGCCACATGTAATGGCCCTTCGCCGGATGGAGGTTGAAGGGCGAGTCGTTCCAGCCCCGTGCCTTGAAGATCGGCCCCAGCAAGAAGGGCCTCCATGCGATCGAGATCCCGTGGAGTGCGGCATGCTCGCCGATCCGGGCCGCGGCCGGGTACGAGTACGTACTCGCGAACTCGAAGAAGAACTCGACCGTCGTCAAACGCTCCTCCCCGCCACGACCCGTCGGGAGCGTCGCACGCCTCGGGCCCCCGTGTCGAGGAGAGAGCGGCAGCCGGCCTCGATTGCCCGCTTTGCGGAGGAGGCCTCGATGCAACGCGACCACTCGGGGAGTCCGGACGCGCCGGCGAGGGCGAGACCCCGAGCGAGCTCGATCCGCTCGGGCTAGTCGACGAGGAGGCTCGCGATCGAGAGCGTCGCGGATTCGGGAGCACCGAGGTCGATCGTGGGGCGATCCACTTCGGGAATCTCCTCGCCACCCGCCGCATGGCTCAAGCGAAGGGTGGGACGATCGATCGCTCTTCCCGCCGCGAGCACGACGGCACGCTCTCCCGTCGCGAGTGCGACGCGGCTTCCCGGCGGGTAGAGACCCATCGCGGAAACGAAGGCGCGAAGCGCTCCGGGATCGTACGCACCGGCGTCCGCGACCATGAGCTCGTAAGCGCGCCGCGGCGGCTGTGCGCCCTTGTACGGCCGCACGGCAGTGATGGCCTCGAAGACGTCGCAGACCTGGACGAGCGCCGTAACGCGGCTCGTCGCCGCCCAGGCTTCGGTCTGCGGGTAGCCCCGACGATCGTGGCGCAGGTGATGCCCGAACGCGGAGGCCACCGCGAGAGGCCCGGCGTTTCGATGCTCGAGCAGGATCTGCGCGCCGAGGCACGGATGCTGCGAGACGATCCGGCGCTCGTCGGGAGTGAGCGGCCCCTGCTTGTAGAGGATCTCTTCTGGAATCTTCGCCTTTCCGACGTCGTGCATGAGACCCGCGGCACCGAGTTCGGTGAGGAACGAGGACTCGCAACCGAGCCGATTTCCGACGAGCACCGCAAGGAGCGCCACGCGTACGGAATGACCGACGGTGTAGGTGTCGTAGTCCGGATAGCGGACCAGACGCAGGATGTCGGTGAAGCCCCCACGCGCTGCGGCGAGGAGTCCCTCGACCACGCTCCTCGCGTGGTCGACGTCGAGCGATCGGCCCGCCGCTGCCCTCGAGTGCGCGACGTCGACGGTGTCGAAGAGCGACTGATAGACCGGGACCAGGTCGTCCGCCTCGGGCTTCTCGAGCCGCCCGCCGCTCTCCTCGCGGTCGTAGAGAAACTGCCCGAGCCAACCCGCATCCTCGTACGGAGGCGAGAGTTCGATCCGGCGTACGCCCGCCGCGCGGAGGAGCGCGCGGGATTCCTCGAGGCCGGCCGTCGGTGCCCCGAGGCCTGCGGCGACGTCGAAGAGCGCGAGCACGTCCGAGTCTTCGATCCCCGCGCGGAACAAGAGGCCTCCGCAACGCAGCCTCTCGAGGAACTCGACGAGGCGACGGCCGAGGAGTGTCGATCCGACGAGCAGCCGCCCGTCGTGGACGAGCCGGCCCTGGGCGAGACCGAGAAAGAAGAACTCGCGCCCCGTCTCGTCGAGAAACGCTCGCAGGCCGAGAGCGATCACACGTGCCGAGGCCTGCACCTCGGGATGCGAGGAGAAGTACATGCGCCGGTGTCGGATCCCACCGCAAAGGCGCGCGACGAGGTCCTCGGCTCGGGTCGTGTCGGTCATTCGAGGCTCCCGTGTTCGCGTCGATCCGGGGCCAGAGCGGATCGGGCGGCCTCGCGACAGGGCCGCGGCCAGCGCCTCGGCGGCCAGATCCGGAAGCCTCGTCGGATCTCGCGAAGAAGGCTCCGCTCCGTGGGCGTCGCAATCCTTCCGAGCGCCACGATCGCTCGCGGCGCCCAGTCCGCCGCTGCATCGCGGCCACGAAGCCCGGCAAGCTCGGTCGCGAGGATCCTCCTCGCGACCCCCTCGAGAGGCTCCGACGCACGTTCGACCCTCCCGTCGCGAAGTAGCGCGATCAGGAACGACCGACACGAGGCCCCGGCATCCCGGAAGACGAGGACGGCCTCGGCCCCGGGCAGGCTCGGCGGGTGACGCTGGAAGCCCGCGAGGAGCGCCTCCGCGAAGCCTGGGATCGCACGAGCGACGAACGCCTCGAAGACCGGAAACAGCACGGGCGGCGGCGGATCGAATGCCTCCGCTGCGAAGCGCTGCGACGTGGCGGCATCGAGGCGCAGCAGCCGCTCGATCCGGACCTCGCGCGGGCCCTGATCCGCCGCGCCGATGCGTCCCTCGAGATCCTCACGCACTCGAGGATCGAGTCGGGCCTCCGCGACGAGAAGTTCGTTCGCGAGATGGGGCCAGAGCGCGTCGAGTTCACCCGGGGACGCCGCAGCGGAGATCCGGACGAGGAAGTCCCCCGCGGCCCTCTCCTGGCGTAGCCCACGGACGAGCGGTGGGATCAAGCAGTCGACCACACGCGAGTCTCCGCGCGCCGCGAGCGCACGAACCGTGTTTCCGAGAAAGCTCGTCTCGGCGCCATCGAGCGGGCGAGCGAGACACGCGCCGAGGCTCGCTTCGATCTTCTCGCGATCGTCTCCCGGCGCCGACGCGAGCAGAAGATGGAGCAGGATCGAAAGCTCCTCGCAGCGATCGACGGGGCCCGGGGGTACGAAGGCAGGTGCGTCCGGGCCGTACGCTTCGAGGGCCGCCCCGAGCGCCTCGACCGAGAGCTCGTAGCGAGCACCGTCGATCCGAGGTTCGGCGTCGTGGCGAAGCTCGTCCGACGACTTGCGGAGAACCGAGAGCATCACCTCGACCGACTCCCGATCGTTCGCGACGGCGAGCGCCTTCTCTGCCGCCCCGAAGAGCCCTTGGAGATCGGTCGAATCGCCGCCCGATGCGACGAGATCCTCCATCGCACTTCGCAGCGCCGCGGCGCCGATCGCGAGCACATCGTCGAGCGATCGGCCGAAGGTCTGACCGGCGACGCGAGCGAGCCTCCCTTCGCAGAGCGTCTCGACGACGCTTCCGAAAACCCGCTCGAGAGCGCTGCGAACGAGCGCCTGGGTCTCTTCACTCGACCCCTCGCAGGCCTCGAGGACACCTTCGACGGCCGCGCGCACGCTCGCGGCACTCGTCGCATCCGAAGTGCGCCGGCCGAACTCCCGCTGTGCGACGCGGATCGACCCGGGGAGTCCGTCGAGCTCGAGCTGACGGAAGGCGTGCGTCGAACCGACGCGGCGGCGCGCCTCGAGAAGCGCGGTGGCCACGCGATGCAGATCCTCCGGCGTCGCAGCGGCGTCGATCTCGAGACGGGCGATCCCGAGCGCCGAGAGATCGCGGTGGAGGCGCTCGAGTGGCGAAGCGTCGAGCGCGACGGGAGCGCCGCCGACCCGGAAGCCCGCTCGCACCACCTCGAGCTGGACGGCCGCGATCGATCCTCGATCTCGAAGCGCATCGAGGCAGGCGTCCGCAGCGGAGCGGCTCCGCTCGTGATCGGCCGGGTAGAGCGGAGCCACGAGGAACAGGCGGGCGAGTGCCGTCGCAGCTCGCGCGGCTGCATCGGCCTCGACCGGCGCACCCCCGGCGGCTGCAGCGGGAGCGGACACGGGTCTTTGCCCGAGCGCGTCCCCGGTCTTCGCCACGAACTCCTCCGCGAACCCCCCGAGGCAGAGGCCCGATCGGCCTCATGCCCGGGAGGAGATCGACCCGCCGGGGACGACGCTTGAGGAGGTAGGGCCCCGCGGCGACCTCCTGGGCGACGGACCCGTGTTGGGTCGGTCGCCTAGCGGGCGCCGACTCGCGGCGGCTCGTGAGGCGCGCGCTCGCCTCTCCAGCGCTCGGGTCCGTGGAGGTCGCGATGCGTGGCGGGCTCGAGCGATTGCGGATCGAGCGACGGGTCGTCGAAGCGGCGCAGGATCCGGTAGGACGTGTCGCGCTCGACCGGAATGCGGCCAACTTCGCGAACGAGCCGGCGGATCTCCTCCGCGGGGAGATTCTCGCCGTGCGATGAGCCCGACTCCCGCGAGATCGACTCCTCCATGAGCGTCCCACCGAAATCGTTGGCGCCGCCGAGCAATCCCATCTGCGCGAGCTTCGGCCCCATCTTCACCCACGAGACCTGGACGCTCGTGATCCACGGCCGGAGCGCGAGCCTCGCCACCGCGACGAGCCGGAGGTCCTCGGCCATCGTCGATCCGGGGCGGGCATCCATCTTCTGGTAGAGGCGATTGAGCTCATGGATGAAGCCGAGCGGGACGAACTCGGTGAAGCCGCCCGTCTGCTTCTGGATCTCCCGCAGCAGCAGGAGGTGCTCCGCCACGTGCCGCGGCTCTTCGAGATGCCCGTACATGAGCGTCGCCGTCGTCCTGAAGCCGACGCGATGCGCGGTGGTGATGATCTCGATCCAGCGATCGCGACGGATCTTGTTCGGGGAGAGCACCTTCCGCACTTCGTCATCGAGAATCTCGGCGGCGGTACCCGGAATCGTCCCGAGCCCGGCGTCGCGGAGCCAGACGAGATAGTCGGCGAGCGTCATCCCGCTCTTGCGATGCCCCCAGTCGATCTCCTCGGGCGAGTAGGCGTGGATGTGCAGATCCGGGAACTCGCGCTTGATCGTGAGCAGGATCTCCTGGTAGTGACGATGATCCTTCGCGGGGTGGATCCCTCCCTGGATGCAGACCTCGGTCGCACCACGCGAGACGGCGTCGCGACACTTCTCGAGAATCTCTTCCATGCTGCGGTCGAAGCTGTCGG
>CAJPFO010000279.1 GCA_905339255.1 Myxococcaceae bacterium | reverse complement strand
CTCGCTGCAACGCGCGATCCAGCGCACCGTCGCCACGCTGATCGGCGCGGCGCTCGCGATCCTCACGATCTCTGCCTTCGCCGAGCAGCCGTGGTTCGAGGTCGTGGCGCTCGCGGCTCTTTGCGGCTTCGGGCTCTTCCTCTCGCGCACCTCGACGGCGCCCTACGGCGGCATGCTGCTCGCGCTCACGCCCGCGCTGTTGATCGGACTCGCGGGCGACGATCCGACCCGCGGAGTCGTCGACGGCATCTTTCGCGGCCTCTGGGTGGCGGTCGGCGTGATCATCGGTTCGGCTGCGCAGCTCTGGGTCCTCCCCGAAGACCCCGAGAAGCTCCTGCTCGCGGATCTCGGTCGGACGCTCCGCGTGGTCGAAGAAGAGCTCGCTCGCATCGCCGACGGTCGACGGGAGACGACGCCGTCGACGCAGCTTCGAGCGGGTGCCTTCGAGGGCCTCGGCCGCCAGCTCGACTGGCTCGGCAACGCCGAGGCCCTTCACACCCCGCTTCGCGAGCGGCACGGTGAGCAGCTCGTGCTGATCGGATCGGTGCATCGGCTCGCCACGGCGACGCTCGCGTTCTCGGAGATCCTCGCGAGCGGGCCGGAGCCGTTCGCGTCGGAGGATCGCGATCGGATCGTGTCCGTCGTCCGCCGCATCCGCCGGCTCGGCGACGCCCTCGATGGGCTTCCCGCATCGCCAGCGGCACCGCTCGCCGAAAGGCGGTCGCGGCCGAGCATCGCCGACGCACCGCTTCTCGAGATCGAGCGGGCGCTCGACGAGATGGAGGTGGCTGCGGGACTCATCGGCCTGGTTCCCGCGCAGGATGCCGACGCGCTCCTCCCGACTTCTCCTCTCGACCGTGGCTCGAGCGCCTTCTTCCTCACGCCGGCCTTCTCGATCCGCAACGGTCCGGCGGTCCGCTACGCGCTCAAGGGCGGTGTCGCGGCCGCGCTCGCCTTCCTTCTCGTCGAGGCGCTCCACTGGCCCGGGATCGGCACCGCCGTCGTCACCGTCGCCCTCGTCGCGCAGTCGAGCTTCGGAGCCATGGTCCAGAAGGCCACGCTGCGGATCCTCGGAGCGGCGATCGGAGGCGCGATGGGCATCGCGACCGTCGTCGTGGCGATGCCACAGATGGATACGATCGCGTCGCTGTTGGTGGCGACCGCGCTCGCCTGCGGCATCTCGGGGTACGTCCTCGCAGGAAGCCCCCGAATCTCGTACGCCGGAACCCAGATGGGGCTCGCGTGGGTGCTGACCGCGCTCGTCGAGTTCGGTCCGAGCACCGATCTCGTCGCACCTCGCGATCGGGTGATCGGAATCTTCTTCGGGATCGTGATCGCGCTCGGCGTGTTCCGCATCTTCTGGCCCGAACTCGCGTCGGTGGGAATGCGGAACTCGATCGTCTCGGCGCTCCGACACCTCGGGGATCTCTCGAGAGCCGGGCTCGTCGAGGATCGCGAGGGGTCGCTCTCGCGGCCGAGCGGAGGGTTTCGCTGGCAGGTGACCCACGATCTCCTCGACGCGATGCGCCTCGCCGCCGAGTCGAGACTCGAACCGCAGTCGCGCGCCGATCTCGGCCGCGACGCCCAGGAGGCGCTGGTCCGGGTCCTCGACGCCGCGCAGTCGACCACGCTCGCGCTCCTGGCGGTGGTCCGCCGGCGCCTCGATGCGGGACTCGTTGCTGGCGCCGAAGGCGACCTGGCGGCCCTCCGAGCGGTGGCCTCGCAGATCCGTCCCTTCCTCGAGTCGCTCGCGAAGCAGATCGAGACCGGGACCGGGACGCCGACGCCCGACCTCGAAGCGCCGCTCGAAGCGCTGCGACGGGCCGCCGGGTCGGAGATCCCAGAGCTTCGGGTCCGGCTCGCGCTCTACGAAAACCTCGTGAGAAAGCTGAGCCAGCTCGAGGCGCGCTCGCGGGAGTTCGCGGCGCTCGCGTAGCCAGACCGGCCGCGGCCGAAGCCACCTCGTCCGGCGACCGCGGCGCTCTGCTATACCCCCGCGCGCGTCATCGCATGCGGAGGCCTCGTTGGCCGGAAGCTTCGACGAACGCGTCGGCGATCTCTGCGGGCGATGGGTCGCCGCGGTCGATCGGCACGCCCGCGGACTCCTTTTCGCCATTGCGCTCGTCACGGCGGCTCTCGGAGTCTACGCGACGCTCCGCCTCGGGGTGAACGCAGACCTCTACGCGCTGGTCCGCCCCGACGTCCCCTTCCTGGTCCGGAAGCTCGACTTCGAGAAGAGCTTCCGCGCTCTCGACACGTCGATTCTCGTCCTCGTCGATGGCGAGAGCGCCTCGGAGGCAGGACGCGCCGCGGATGCGCTCGCCGCCAGCCTCCAGGAGCGGCCCGAGCATTTCGAGCGCGTCTCGGTCGTGGGAGGCGGCGATTTCTTCCGGCGCAACGCACTCCTGTTCCTCGAAACGGACGAGCTCGAGAAGCTCGCCGACCGCCTCGCCGCGATCCAGCCCTTCCTCGCCGAGCTCACGCAGGACCAAAGTCTCGTCGGAATCTCGAAGCTCGTCTCGCAGGCGCTCGAGGCGAAGCGCTCGGGGCACGACGTGGGGATCGATCTCGCGGCAGCGCTCGATCGTCTGCGAGCGGCCGTCGACGCGGCCGGCAACGGTCGAGCGTCGCCCGATCCCTGGGGTGACGCGCTGATCGGCGGCTCGCTCTCCGACGAGGCAAAACACCGCGTCCTCACGATCCAGGCGCGAACCGATTTTGGAAGCCTCGTCTACGCGCAGCCCGCGGTCGACGCGATCCGAGCCGCTGCACGCGAGCTCGGCCTCGACTCCGAGCACGGCGTCCGGATCCGCATCACCGGCGATCAGGTGTTGAGCCTCGAAGAGCAGCTCGTGATCGAGAAGCAGGCGCGGGTGGCGGCGCTCGTCTCGCTCGTACTCTTCGGGGCGGCGATCTGGTTCGGTGTCCGATCGTGGCGGACCGTTTTCGCCCTCGTCGCCACGCTCGTTGCGGCGCTCGTCTGGACGAACGCCTTCGCCGCGGCGGCCATCGGATCGCTCAACCAGGTCTCCGCTGCGTTCAACGTGCTGATCGTCGGCCTCGGAGGCGAGTTCGGAATCCACGTCTGCATGCGCTTCGCCGAGCTCTCCGGGCGTGAGCGGAACCGTACGCAGGCGCTCGAAGAGACGGGGCGGACGATCGGAAGCTCGCTCGTCTCGAGCGCCGGGACGACGTCGATCGGCTTCCTCGTATTTGCGCCGACCGACTTCCTCGGCGTGGCGCAGCTCGGCATCATCTCGGGCGCCGGCGTCCTGCTCTCGCTCGTGGCGAGCCTCACGGTGCTCCCTGCGATCCTCTCGATCCTCGCTCCCGAGCAGTCCGCGGCGGCGCGGCCTCCCCCGCCCTGGCTCGCTCGCCTCCGCCACCTTCCGCTCCGCTTCGCCTTCCCGATCCGGATCGGATCCGCGCTCGTCTTCCTGGGCTCGCTCGCGCTCCTGCCGCAGGTGTACTTCGACTACAACTCGCTCCGCCTACGCGATCCGAACACCGAATCGGTGCAGGCGTTCGAGGACCTCGTTTCGCGGACCGGGACGACCCCGTGGACCGTCGACGTGATCACCCCGGACATCGCCTCGGCCGAAGCCATGGCCACCGAGCTCCGCACGATCGAAGGGGTCGAGCGCACCCGGACGCTCTCGGATTTCGTCCCGAGCGATCAGGACACGAAGCGGTCGATCCTCGCGGACCTTGCACTCCTCCTCCCCCCGGCTCGTGCCGGTGCTTCCGAGCCGGATCCGGATGAGGAGCGGGTCGCGCTCGAGACGCTCTCGCGCGAGCTCGCCGAGACGGAGACTTCGGTCCGCGACCCCGCACTCACGTCGAGTGCGGCTTCGCTCGGCGCTGCGATCCGGGGCTTTCTCGACGGTCGCGGCGCGAAGTCACCCGACACCGCTTTCGACGCGCTGCGAAAGAACGTCGTCGGTTCGCTTCCCGAGCAGCTGCGCGAGCTCGAGCGCTCGCTTGCTCCGGACGTGATCCGCGCCGAGGACCTCCCGCCCGAGATCGCCGATCAGATGCTCGCGGCCGACGGACGTGCGCGCGTCCAGGTGATCCCCTCGGTCGACCTCGGAGAGAGCGCGACGCTCGCACGCTTCGTCGACGCGATCCGCGTCCATGCCCCCGAGGCAACCGGGCCCGCCGTGACGCTCCTCGAATGGGGGCGGGTCACCTCCCGGGCCATGCAGCAGGCGCTCCTGCTCGGTGTGATCGCGATGACCGTGTTCTTGCTCGTCCTCTGGCGAAACCTCTGGGACGTTGCGCTCGCCGTCTTCCCGCTGCTGCTCGCGGCGGTCGTCTCGTGTGCCGTCCTCGTACTCTTCGGTCTGAGCTTCAACTTCGCGAACGTGATCGTGCTTCCGATGCTGCTCGGCATGGGGATCGACAATGGAGTCCACCTCGTGCATCGCCACCGGACGAACCCCGAAGAAGAGGACGTGCTCGCGACGAGCACGGCTCGCGCGGTCTTCTTCGCGGCGCTCACGACGGTTCTCTGCTTCGGGAGCCTGGCCTTCGTTCCGCACCGGGGCATGGCCGCACTCGGGCAGTTCCTGACGCTCGGTGTGGCGGCGACCTTCGTGAGCTACGTCGTCGTGCTGCCGGCGGTTCTCGAATGGGACGATCGCCGCGCAGGGCGCCGCGAACGGAGAAGCCGGCTCACGGTTTGAACCGAGGCACGGCGGACGGACACTTCGCGGGGCCTTGATGCGCGGGCGGCTCGCGAGCAACCTCGTGCCGGAACGGCCCGTGCGGCGAGGAGGGGGCGATGGACGACCGCGACACGATCTTCGTCGGACGGGGCGAGCACGAGGCCCGGCTTCTCGCGCGCTTCGCGAACCGCCACGGCCTCGTCGCGGGAGCGACGGGGACGGGCAAGACCGTGACGCTCCAGGTCCTCTCCGAGGGTTTCTCGAGGCTCGGCGTCCCGGTCTTCGTCGCCGACGTGAAGGGGGATCTCGCCGGGATCTCGCGTCCCGGGGAGGCGAAGCCGAAGCTCGTCGAGCGGGCGCGCGAAGTCGGGGTCGCATTCGAACCGCGGGCGACCCCGGTCGTCTTTTGGGACCTCTTCGGCGAGCAGGGGCATCCGCTCCGCACGACGATCTCGGAAATGGGTCCCCTTCTCCTCGCGCGACTTCTCGACCTGAACGACGTGCAGGAGGGCGTCCTGAACGTCGCCTTCCGCGCCGCCGACGACGAGGGGCTCCTGCTGCTCGATCTCGACGATCTGCGTTCGATGCTCGCGTACGTCGCCGAGAACTCGAAGGCCTTCGCGGTCCGCTACGGCGCGGTTGCCTCGTCGTCGGTGGGCGCGATCCAGCGCGCGCTGCTCGTTCTCGAGCAGCAGGGTGCGACCCGCTTCTTCGGCGAGCCGTCACTCGAGATCGGCGACCTCCTCCGCCTCGACGACGAAGGCCGCGGCTTCGTCCACGTCCTCGCGGCCGACACGCTCGTGCAGCGGCCGAAGCTCTACGCGAGCTTCTTGCTCTGGCTCCTCTCCGAGCTCTTCGAGGAACTCCCCGAGGTGGGCGACCCCGAGAAGCCGAGGCTCGTCTTCTTCTTCGATGAAGCGCATCTCCTTTTTCACGATGCGCCGCAGGCGCTCATCGACCGCATCGAACAGGTCGTCCGATTGATCCGTTCGAAGGGAGTTGGCGTCTACTTCGTGACGCACGCCCCTCGAGACGTTCCCGACCGCGTTCTCGGGCAGCTCGGAAACCGCGTCCAGCACGCTCTTCGCGCCTTCACGCCGCGCGATCAGAAGGCCGTCCGCGCGGCGGCCGAGACCTTCCGCGCGAACCCCTCGATCGACGTCGCGCGAGAGATCACCGAGCTCGGCATCGGTGAGGCGCTCGTCTCGTTCCTCGGCGGCGATGGCGCTCCGAGCGTCGTCGAGCGGGTGAAGGTGCGCCCGCCGGCGTCGCGGCTCGGTCCCGTCTCGGCGGCCGAGCGGACCGAGACGCTCTCCCGAAGCCCCGTCGGTCCGACCTACGATCGAGCCATCGACCGCGAGAGCGCACACGAGATGCTCGCCGCACGGGCCGAGGCCGCCACGCGAAGCTCGCGCGCAACGGATGAGGATGCTGTCGACACCGACGCGGGCTCGACCGGGCGCTCCCGGCCGTCTCGCAGCTCGCGCACGCGAGAGAGTGCCGGCGAGGCCCTCATGAAGAGTGCTGCGCGGAGCCTCGGCACGCAGATCGGCCGCCAGATCATCCGGAGCATCCTCGGCTCGATCCGCCGGGGCTAGTTCCTAGCGGTCGGCTTCGATCGGTCCGACGCCGAGCGCGCGCAGGCCGGCCGCGATCACCGCTCGCCCGTGGTCGAGCGTCCGCTCGCGCCAGCCGTCGTCGTCGGGGCACGAGCATTCGCGATGTTCCCGGGCGATGGCGTCGCCCTGCGCGCTCGCGCGCTCACCGTGGCGATGGAGCCAATGCTCGTGCCGCTCGGCCTGGAGCATCCGCTCGTCGCCGTAGGTACCGATCTCGACGGTCACGGATCGGAATGCGACGCCGGGAATCTCGTCGCGGATACCCATCGCGAGCTGGCCGTGCTTGCGGGGTGTCGCCGGATCGGGCGAGTCTTCGGTCACCTCGATGCGAAAGCCCGCGAACGCGCGCTCGATCCAACGTTGCTCGGGAGACTGCTGCGGGTGCGCCGAGAGGAGCGTGCACTCGCCGAAGCCGCCGAAGCCGGTGTGGAGATCGACGAGGAGCGCCTCCTGCGCAGCGCCTGCGTGGCCTCGCCAGATGCGACGAACGATGGCGTTGGAGACCTCGGGCCGTGCGCCGCCGTAGTACAAACCGTCCGGCGCTTCGTACTGGCCTTCGGTGACGACCTTCGCCACCCACGGAAGGCCCTTCTCGGCAACGAGCCGGTACATCTCTCGGAGAAAGCTGCGCTCGCTCGAATCATCGATCGACGCCGGACACAGCAGCGGATGGAGCGCCGCATAGTCGGGCCTTCGCGGTCGGGGTGCGGAGAAGTCGACGAAGTTCCGGTTGAGGTCGACGTTCGACTCGTTCTGGCGTCGCCACCAGGCCATCCCCCACGGGTTCACGGCGTGGACGAGGAGGACGGCGAGATCGTCCGGCGGTGCCGGACGCGTGCGCCACGCGGCGAGAAAGTCCTGCTGGATGGCGCTGCCGGCGAAGCCCTCGATGCCGTGCGTACCGCTCTGGATCGCGAGCAGCCGCCGTGCCCCGAGCGGCCCGAGACGCGCGACGTCGATCGCGAGCGCCTCTCCGGCGGGACCGCGGGCCTCGAGCGGATGGGACTCGAGGGTGGCTTCTGCGCGCTGCGCGAGTCGCAGGAAGCTCGCGCGGCACTCGCCGTAGGTGAGGAAGAATCGCGGCTCCAACCGGCGCCCCCCTGCGCAGGCAGGCGGCAGCGTAGCCGAGCCGAGCGTCGAGCGCGGCGGCCGGCCGCGACGAGCTTCCTCATCTCTCGGCCGGGGGCCCGAGGGCCGGACCCCGCAGGTAGCCGACTCCCGGGCCGATCGGCGCTCGTGGGCTCCGGGATTCTCCCGAGGTGCGAGCGGCACGGCCCCGGTCCGCACGCGAGACGCTCGCAAGTGCTCGCAGATACCGGCCGAAAAGCGCGTCAGATGTCGGACGCCAACGCCTTCTACGCGGCGCTGCTCATGGTGCCGCTCACGCTCATCCTGAACGTCGGCGCCTACGTCTGGCAGCGCCGCTCGCTTCCGATCGCGAGAACGCTGATCGCGCTCGTCGTGGCCGTCGCGGTCTGGATCGTCGGACACATGGCGCAGATCTTCGCCGCCGACACGAATACCTCGCTCCGCTGCGTCCAGGCGTCGTGGATCGCGATCCTCGCGGTGCCTCCGATTCTTCTCGTCCTCGCCTTCCAGGTGACCGGGCGTGAGACCTGGCTCACGCCGCGGCGCGTCGCCGTGCTCTCGCTCCCGGTCGTGCTCGCGATGATCGCAGCCGTGACGAACGACTGGCACGGGGCGTTCTGGAGCGACGCCACCGTCGATCCCGGCCCGCCCCGCGCATTCCGCTCGAAGCGGGGCCCGTTTTTCTACGGATCGATGTTCCTCGCCTACGCGATGCTCTTCGCATCCTGGGGACTGCTCGTCCCGCACTACCTCCGCTCGTGGCGAGTCCACCGTGCCGAGGCCATCGCCGTCCTCTTCGGAGTCGCACTTCCCTTCGTCACCAGCGTCCTCGATCTGGTCCGGATCCGGCCGCTCGGAAACTTCCCGCCGACTCCCGTCGCGTTCTCTCTCTCCGCGCTCGCATTCGGCTGGGGGATCCTCCACCGCGGCCTGTGGAACCTCGGCCCCCGCGCGCGCGCGGAGGTCGTCGATCGGATGACCGACGGGGTGATCGTCGTGAGCGCCGAAGGTCGGGTGGTCGACGCCAACCCTGCCGCGCTCGATCTCCTCGCCACCGCGAAGCAGGCAACCGGTCAGCCCGCTGCCGAGATCCTCCGCGAAGCGCCGAACCTCCTCGCGCTCGTCGACGCGTCCGCCCCCGAGCGCCGCGAGATCCTGATCGGCGCTCCCCCGCGCGCCCACGACGCGCTCGCGACGCCGCTGTGCAACGCCGAGGGCGATCGCATGGGGGTGCTCCTCACGCTCCACGACGTCTCGGAACGAAAGCAGGTCGAGGATACGCTCCGCCTCGCAAAGGAGCGCGCCGAGGCCGCCACCCTCGCCAAGTCGCAGTTCCTCGCGAACATGAGCCACGAGCTCCGGACGCCGATGAACGGGGTCGTCGGAATGGCTTCGCTTCTCGCCGACACTCGGCTCGACCCGGAGCAGCGCGAGCTCGTGAGGACACTCTCGAGCTCGGCCGACACGCTGCTCCGGTTGCTCTGCGACGTGCTCGACCTTTCGAAGATCGAGGCCGGCCGGATCGTTCTCGAGGAGGCCGACCTCGCGGTCGAGACGATCGCGCGCGAGGTCGTCGCGGGGTTCGGCATCGATGCGCGCCGGAAGGCCATCGCGCTTCGCCTCGAATGCGACGAGTCGATCCCCGCATTGCTCGTTGGCGACCCCGTTCGGCTTCGCCAGATCCTCTCGAACCTCGTGAGCAACGCGATCAAGTTCACGAGCGAGGGCGCGGTCGTGCTTCGCATCGCTCGCGTCGAGCACGCCCCGGATCGGACGACGCTCTCGATCGAGGTCGAGGACACCGGGATCGGGATCGCTCCCGAGGCGATCGAGCGGGTCTTCGAGAAGTTCATGCAGGCCGACGCGTCGACGACCCGCCGCTTCGGAGGCACGGGGCTCGGCCTCGCGATCACGCGCGAGCTCGTCGAGCGGATGGGCGGGGCGATCTCGGCCGAGAGCCGCCCGGGCCAGGGATCGACCTTCCGCGTCCGGCTCTCGCTACGGAACGCGGACCGCAAGAAGGCCGACGTCCACACCGAGGTCGTGGCGGTCCCGGAGCCTCGCCCGGGGCTTCGGGTGCTCCTCGCCGAGGACAACCTCGTGAACCAGAAGGTCGCCGTCCGGATGCTCGAGCGGATCGGCTGCGAGGTCGACGTGGCCGCGAACGGGCGCGAGGCGATCGAGATGCTGCACTGGCGTTCGTACGACCTCGTGCTGATGGACTGCCAGATGCCCGAGCTCGACGGTTTCGAGGCGACGCGCGAGATCCGCCGCAGCGAAGAGGGCCTGCGAAGGATCCCGATCGTCGCGCTCACGGCCAATGCGCTCCACGACGATCGCGATCGCTGCCTCGCGGTCGGGATGGACGACTACATCTGCAAGCCGGTCGAGCGAAAGACGCTCCAGGGGCTCCTCGCGCGAATGTTCCCGATGCCGGGTTGATCGCGTGGGCGGCGCGAGGGGCCGCGGCGCTTTCACACCCGCGATCCGCCCGATACCGTCCCGCCCATGACGGAGACCCCTTCGCAACCGGGATTCGTCGGGGTGGCCATGCGCGACCTGGCGCGGCTTCGTACCGTGGCCGTCGCAGTATCGCGTCATGGCTTCGGCGAGCTCCTGATGAGCACTCCGCTCGGGCCCCGCCTGCTGCCCGGGATCCTGGCCTCGACCGGTGACGACGCCGACGGCACTCCCGCCGTCCGCTTCACGCAGCTCCTCGGTGAGCTCGGTCCGACGTTCACGAAGCTCGGGCAGATCCTCTCGATGCGGAAGGATCTCCTGCCGCTCGAGTGGACGACCGCGCTCGAAACCCTGCAGGACCGCGCCCCCGTTCTCCGCTTCGAGACGATCCGTGATGCAGTCGAGGCGGGGCTCGGCGCGCCGCTCGAGGAGCTCTTCTCGGCGTTCGACCGGGAACCCCTCGCGACCGCCTCGATCGCGCAAACGCATCTCGCGACGACGCTCTCGGGCGAGCGCGTCGTGGTGAAGGTCCAGCGGCCCGGGATCGAAGCCGTCATGAGGAGCGACCTCGACCTTCTCTTTCTGGCGGCGCAGGTCCTCGACGCGAGCATCGACGAGATGCAGCTCATCGGAGTCTCGGACGTCGTCACCGAGTTCGAGCGTGGAATCCTCCGCGAGCTCGACTTCCGAGAGGAGCTCGCGAACCTCCTGGCCTGCCGTCAGCTCCTCGACCCCGAACGCAACGTGACGGTCCCGAGGCCGCATCCCGAGCTCTCGAGCCGCACGGTGCTCACGATGCAGTTCTTCGCCGGACGCCCGATCCGCGAGCTCGAGCCCGGAAGCGAGGCCGCGAAGCGCGCCGTCGAGGAAATCGTCCACGCAGCCTGCAAACAGGTCTTCGTCGACGGGCTCTTCCACGGGGATCCGCACTCCGGGAACCTCCTCGTGGACGACGAGGGCCGGATCTGCATGCTCGACCTCGGCCTCGTCGGACGTCTCTCCGAGAGCCAGCGCGAAGATCTCGTCACGCTCATCTTCGCGACGATGACGGGAGATTCCGGGGGGATCGCACGGATCCTCCTCAAGATGGGGACGCCGACGCAGCGCGTGAGCCTCGCCGAGCTCCGCGCCGAGATCGAGCGGATCCGATCGAAGTACCTCGTGGTCGAGAGCCTCGACCAGGTCGACTCGACCGGCTTCGCACAGGAGTTCGCCGCGGCCGCGCAGGGCTTCCGCATCAAGCTCGCTCCCGAATACTCGATCCTCGTGAAGGCCACGACCACGATCGAGGGGCTCGTTCGCACGCTGCATCCGTCGATCGATCTGGTTTCGATCGCGCGCCCCTACGTGCAGCAGGCGATCTCGCGCCGGCTCTCGCCGCTCGCCGTGCTGCAGGATCTCGCGGGCGAAGCGAGCGGGCTCGCCTCGATCGTCGCACGCCTCCCCGCGCAGCTCGATCAGGTGCTCCACGACGTCGAGACCGGAAGCCTCCAGATCCGCGCCGTCACGCCCGAGCTCGACGAGGTGCCTGCGCTGCTCCATCAGATGGCCGGGAGGCTCGGGCTCACGGCCTTTGCCTTCGCCATGACGCTCTGTGCGGCGATCGTGCTGCCGGACGCCGATCCGCATTGGGCACAGATCACGCTCTGCGTGCTCTGCGCACTCGCGGCGGCCGGCGCGTGGACGCTGCTCTTCTGGTGGCACGTCGTCGGACGCGGCAAGCCGCTTCGACTCGCCCCGATCCTCCGGCTCTTCCGGCGCACCGGCCCGCGCGCGTAGCAGCCTTCCGGCGACTCGGGGTGCCGGGGGCGACCCACCGGGTCGCCCCTACCCAGGAATGCGGAGGTCGCGTCGAGGAATGCGGAAGTCGCCGCCGGGAATGCGGGAGTCGCCGCCGGGAATGCGGAAGTCGCCATCCACACGCGTGTGGTGTCGTCACCCGCGACGGTCGGCGTCCCGGAGCCGCGATCCCGGCAGAAGCGATCGCATCGATCGCTCGGGATACCGCGGCACGAACCCCTCCGGGTCGTCTCGATGCAAAACCGCCGCGGCGTCGCGGCGCGGAAACCGCCGCGGCGCCACGACGCGGATACTCCCGCGGCGCCACGACGCGGATACTTCCGCGGCGCCACGACGCGACACTTCCGCGTCGCCACGACGCGGATACTCCCGCGGCGTCGCGGCACGCGAACTCCCGTGTGGGCGGTAGGGGCGACCCGGTGGGTCGCCCCGGCGTAGAGGCACGCGCCATCGAGAGCGCTCGTTTCGTCGCAGCTTTCGGAAGAATGTCTCGAAGCGCGCCGAATCATGCGCACTCGCGATCCGCGGATGCTTTTTTCGCGTGCATTGCGCAACGCACGGGGAGTAGTCTCGTTCCGTTCCGCGGATCTCGCGACGCACGGGACGGCCGTGCCGCGCGGGATCTCGAAGCTCCTCCAGGAGTCCCGGATGCCGTGGCTGCTGCGCCGTCTCCGTGCCGGAGGGCTTCTCGTTGCGTTCGCGCTCGCGATGCCGGCGCCGGTTTCGGCGCAGCGTCTCGATCCCCAGGTGCTCGGCCTGCAGCGGCTTCGCGCCGCGTCGAGCACGGCCCTCCAGCCGCGCTTCTACCGCGGCTTCCCGCGCTTCGTGCGGATGAACGTCGCTGCGCCGGGGACGGATCCCGTGAATGCCGCACGGGCCTTTCTCGCGTCGAACGCGGACTTCTACGGGATCGGCGCACCGCCGGACCCGCGCCTGCCCGCGCTTCGCACGACCGAGCTCGTCCTCGCGAATCTCGAAGCCCGTGCGCTCGGCGGATTCGCAGAGGTGGTGCGCTTCGGCGAGACCTACGACGGCCTGCCGGTCTGCGGCAGCGCACTCGTGGTGAGCCTCCAG
>CAJPFO010000278.1 GCA_905339255.1 Myxococcaceae bacterium | reverse complement strand
GCGCGCGACGGCTCCGGAATCTCCCTGGCTCGAGATCGGCCGCTCCGACGAGAAGCCCGTCGCTTTCGACGAAGACCAGGTCGCCCTCGCGCTCGCCGAGGCGCAGATCGTCGTCGCGAACCACGATCTCTCGCTGCGCTGGCCGCCGGACTACCCGTCGTTTTCGCACGCCATCGCCGACGAAGCACACGATCTTGCGGGAGTGGCCGACGACGTCTACGCGCAGGCCGTGAGTCCGGAGGAAGTGCTCGGCCGGATCGACGAGGTCTTCGGAAGGCCGGGGGAAACCGGGGCGACCCCGCTGCTACCGGGCAGGGAGCGGCGAACGGTTCGCAAGGACGCCATCGTCTGGCGTCGGAGCGTGCAACAGGACCTCGTCGCGCTCGGGCGCGCGATCGGGGAGCACGCCGACGAGTGGGGTACGGTGCACGTCCCCGAGCATCCCGGAGGCGAGTACTCCGCCGCGCAATCGCACGCCGACGTGGCGGCCGAGCGCCTCGATGACCTCGCGGGGCAGATCGAGAAGCACGATCCCGCAGATTCCGGCGAGTCCGACGCGGGGCCGCTCGCTCGCGCCGCGGCCGATCTTCGCGCCGCCGCCGGGGCGCTTCGCATCGCGCTCGACGGCGGCGGCGGGGACGCGGTCGCGAGCTTCGAAGGACTCGAGCCGCCGTGGGATTCGTGGCGCTGCGTCGTCCGCCCGGTCTCGCCGGCAGCGGCCTTCGACGAGGGTTTTCTCTCGAAGCTCGATTCCTTTGCCGGAGTGTCGGCGAGTCTCTTCATCGAGGGCAATGCCTTCGCCTCGCTCGGCATTCTCGAACTCGAGGCGCGAGCCCGGGATCGCCTCGAGCGCGTTTCGGCGCCGAGCCCATTCCCTTACGGCGAACACATGCGCGTCGTGGCGCTCGATTCCGGTGCCGACCTCGTCGCGGAGACCGCAGAGGTGATCGAGGAACTGGTGCTCCGTCTCGGCGGCCGGGTCCTCGGCCTGTTCACGAGCCGAGCGCGGATGAACCAGGTCGCCGAGCGCCTCGCGCCCCGGCTCGTCTCGGCGGGCATCGAGGTGCTGACGCCACGGCGGGCGAGCGATGATTTCCACGCGCTGCTCGAGCGCTTCCGCCAGGGAGGAGCCGTGCTGCTCGGCGCACGCGCGTTCTGGCAGGGGATCGACGTTCCTGGCTCGGACCTCCAGGCCGTCGTGATCGAGAAGCTTCCCTTCGACGTTCCGACCGAGCTGCTCAAGCGTCGGCAACGGCGCCTCGAGCAGGAAGGCCTGAACGTCTTCGAGCGCTTCACGCTCGGCCGGATGCTCCTGCACCTCAAGCAGATGATCGGTCGCTTGATCCGAAGCGAGACCGACCGCGGTCTCGTCGTGATCGTCGAGGGGAGGACGCGGAAGAACTACTTCCGTCGTCTCGTCCACGCGCTTCCCCCCGGTTCGAACGTCGAGCGAGGGAGCGCGGGAGAGCTCGGGAGGCTGCTCGCCGAGGTCGGGATCGAGACGAGAGAGCCCTGATCGGCGGCGGCACGCCCGGCTCCCGCGATCGACGGGTCGTTCGGGTATGCTCGGGGCATCCGCAGGAGGAAGCCCGATGGCAACCCCGGAGCCCCTCGCGAAGGCCATGTCGGCTCGCCTTCCCGACGGCGTCGCGGTCCAGCCGCGCCGCTTCGAGTTCCGAGCCCTCGATCGAGTGCCGCAGTACTGGTTCGATGGCAATCCGATCATGACCCATACCGAGAACGCCTTCTCGATCCTGATTCCACCCGGAGAGCGTTTCTTCATCCGCTCGGTGCAGCGGTTCGCCGACCGCACGACGGATCCCGAGCTCCGCGATCTGATCCGCGCCTTCGCGCAACAAGAGGCGCTGCACACGCGTGCGCACAACGAGTTCAACGCCTCGCTCGCGCGCTTCGGGGTCGACGTGACGCGCGAGGTGGCGGCTGCCGATCGCGTCTTCGAGAAGCTCGGGCGGTACCTGCCGAAGAAGATGCAGCTCGCGATCACCGTCTTCCTCGAGCACCTGACGGCGACCGGGGCGCATCTGCTCTTCGGCGAGCCGGCCGTCGCGCGAGCGATGCACCCCGAGATGCTCCGCTTCTGGCGCTGGCACGCAGCCGAAGAGCTCGAGCACAAGGCCGTCGCCTTCGACCTCTATCGGGAGGTCGGAGGGGGCTACCTGCTTCGGGTCTTCTCGGCAGCGGCCGCAGTGATTCTTCTCGCCGGTCCCTTCGTGGCGAGCGTTCGCCGCATGCTTCGCGACGATCCGACTCCGATCACCGACGAGATGCGACGGCGCGCAAGTTCGCTCCGCCGGGAGGTCGCCCGTCCGCAGCTCCGCATGGTCGGCGACTACTTCCGGCCGGGTTTCCACCCCTGGAAGCTCCACGACGAGGCGTATCTCTTCGCCTGGTACGCCGAGTCGCAGGCCCCGGAAGGCCGCTAGGAGATCGACCCGAGCCGTCGTGGGGCGGTCTCCCGGGCAGCCGGCCCGAGCGCTCGGGTTGCTGGGGGCGACCCGCCGGATCGCCCCGTCGGAGAGGTGTGCGACATCGCGGGGCGCACCTCGGCGGGCGCTTTCTCGATCGCCTGGGCGGCCGGGCGCGGAGAAGCGGCACGACGCCGGCGAACGATCCGGTAGTCGCGAGCGTGCTCCGCGCGGATTTCTCCGTGGTCGTCCAGAAGCCAGCGCATGGCGTGCTTCTCGGGGACCGAGATCACGCCGGGGCGATCGAGCGTCCCGAAGACCACGTCGAAGCAGGGCGACGTGACGCCGTGATTCGTCGATGGGGCGTGGAAATGATGGTGGAAATGGTGTCGTCTCAGCCAGCGACCGTATGCGTTCTTCGGCGCATGGGTGTGCGCGCGGCGGTGCACCCACTCGTAGGCCACGTACATCGCGCCGAGGCCGGTGGCGAACGCCGCCGCCGCGGGGGCGCCGAGCGGCCAGGAGAGGAGGATTCCGAAGCCACCGATCACGGGGACGGCGGCGACGGCCTTCTTCCACGACGGCGCGAAGTAGTGCGTCGTCGCGTGGTGCAGCGTGTGCTCGGCGCCGAAGGGGTTTCGCGTGTGGCGATGTCCGAGCTCACGGTGCAGGAAGTACTCGAGAAGCGTCCAGGCGAGCGCTCCGCACGCGACCGCAAAGGCGAGAGAAAGCCAGCTCATGGGATCGCCTCTCGGGATCGAGGGTGCCGGGGTGTCGGGAGACTCCGTACCCGGAGAGTCTCCCCGACCACGGGGCGCTGTCGAGCCGTGGCGCCCGGACGCCCGCTCGCGCCGGCAGCGAGGGATCCCGGTGTACGGAAGGCCCGCGCGAGCGCCGTGGCCTCGATGCCCTTCAGAGGATCCTTCGTGCCCCCGGCGCGCGGCGAACGAGATCCGCGGCTGCGAACGAGACCCCGATGGCCGCCGTCGCGAGCGCGACGCGGAACCAGCGGATCGCGCGCCGGCGATCGATTGCCGCGAGCCAGGCGTCGCGACGGGCGCGGATCCCGAAGAAGAAAAGCGCAATGTAGAGTGGAAAGTAACCGAGCTGGAGACCGAGGACGGCCCATCCCACCGGAAAGGCGATCCGCACGCAGAACGCGACGAGTCCGATCGCGATCGCGAAGCGAACGATCACGGCATCGGACGCCGGGAACGGGTGAGAGTCCGCGGGGCGGGTGCGGAGCTTCTCGCGTGCGGCGTAAGCGAGCGCGAAGACGAGCAGTGCCAGCACGAACCAGAGCGGCCCGGTCCCGAAGACTCCCGGGACGTTCGCCGCAACGAACGAGACGAGCGACACGGAGGTGCGTCCCTCGAAACGCCTTGCGAGGTAGACGACGATCGGGTTCAGGACGAAGAAGTAGACGACGAGGGGGACGCCGAGCCTCGCGAAGCGATCGCGCAGGAATGCACGCGGGCCCTTGGAGGCGAAGGCGGACGGAGTGAAGTGACCGGCGATTGCGAAGAAGAGCGCCATGAAGAAGGCCTGGTCCACGCCGGCGAAGAGCGTGAGCACGAGCGGCCCGAGGCTCCCCTTCGGCGCCGGGACGACGTAGTACCAGCCTCCCGAGGCGCCGAAGGCGATCGCCGAGTGGTGCGCGATGACGAGTGCCGTGAGCGAGGTGCGGAGATGATCGAGATCGGCGAGTCGCGGCGCGGACGCGGCGACACGAACGGGGCGTCGGTCCATCCCGATCGTCTCCCCTAGACCAGCGTGAGGACCTTCTCGAGCGCCGGCCAGAGGTCGTCCTCGGGGATGTTGAGCGCCGGGAATAGACGCATCACGCGACCGGCCGTCACGTTCAGCAGCACGCCCGCCTCGGCTGCGCGGAGTGAGAGCGTGGCGGCGCGCTCGGCGTCGGTGAGCGACATGCCGACGAGCAGTCCTCGACCGCGGACATCGTCGACTCTCGAGTCGTTCTCCGTCATGAAGCGGCGCAGCCTATCCATCACGCGTCCGCCGAGCTCGGCCGCTCGCTCGGAGAGCTTCTCCTCCGTCACCACGCCGAGGACCGCATCGGCCGCTGCGCACGCGAGCGGATTGCCGGCGTAGGTCCCGCCGTGATCGCCGAGCGAGACGGTTTTCGCGACGGCGTCGGTGCAGAAGAAGCCGGCGATCGGGAATCCGCCCCCGAGTCCCTTTCCGAGCGTCATCACGTCGGGAGTCACTCCCTCGTGCTGGCACGCGAACAGTGTTCCCGTGCGTCCGACCCCCGTCTGGATCTCGTCGAGGATGAGAAGCGCTCCCTTGGCGCGGCAGATCTCGAGGAGCCCGCGGAGGTATCCGTCGGGCGGGACGTTCACGCCGCCCTCTCCCTGGATCGGCTCGACGACGAACGCCGCCGTCGCCTCATCGATCGCCGCTCGCGCCGCAGCGAGGTCTCCGAAGGGCACCGTGCATGCCTCGGCCAGCAGCGCGCGGTAGGGATCGCGGTGCTTCGCCTGCCCGATGATGCGGAGCGCTCCGAGTGTTCGACCGTGGAAGGAGTTCGTAGTCGAGACGTACCGGACGCGCCCCGTCGCGCGATGTGCGAGCTTGATCGCTCCGTCCATCGCCTCGGCGCCCGAGCTCACGAAGAACGACCGGGTGAGGCCGGCCGGCAGGAGCGGGGAGATCCGTTCGAGCAGATCGAGCTGCGAGCGGGTGTAGAAGAGGTTCGTCGTCTGCATGAGGCGGCCGGCCTGGCGGCAGATCGCCTCGACGAGCGCAGGATGGGAATGACCGATCGCCGTCACGCCCCAGCCACCCGTCAGGTCGACGTACTCGCGTCCCTCGGCGTCGCGGACTCGCGCCCCTCGGCCCTCGACCAGCACCAGGGGCAGGCGCCGCACCACCGGCAGGAACCGGGCGGCCTCTTGGGCCCGGGCGTTCACCACCGAGGCGAGTTCTTCGAGCGGCATGGGGTCTCCATCTGGGCGCGCGCGGAGTATACTCGACGATCTCATGCCGGACGCCTCACAGGCCGGTTCCTCGGCACCGCTCGCCGACTCGTTCGGCCGTCGCATCGGAAGCCTGCGCATCTCGGTCACGGACCGCTGCAATCTGCGCTGCGTCTACTGCATGCCCGAGGACATCCCCTGGCTTCCCCGAGCGCAGCTCCTCTCGCTCGAGGAGCTCGCCCGCGTCGCGCGGATCGTCGTGGCGAGCGGCGTTCGGAAGATCCGGCTCACCGGAGGCGAGCCGCTGCTCCGCCGCGATCTGCCGACGCTGATCGAGCTCCTCGCGGAGATCCCGGGCCTCGACGACCTCGCGCTCACGACGAACGGCACGCAGCTCGCTCGCCTTGCCGGGCCCCTCCGCAAGGCGGGGCTCCGGCGCGTGAACGTGAGCCTCGATTCGCTCGATCGCGAGAACTTCGCCCGCATGGCGCAGCGCGACGTGCTCGCGCAGGTGCTCGCCGGAATCGATGCGGCGGCCGAAGCGAGCCTCGCACCGGTCCGGATCAACTGCGTGCCGATGCGCGGAGTGAACGATCACGAGGCGCTCGCGTTCGCGAAGCTCGCACGCGAACGCGGCTTCGAAGTCCGCTTCATCGAGTTCATGCCGCTCGAACACGGAGACCGCTGGGGGCGCGACGTGATGGTTGCCGGGAGCGAGCTCCGGCAGCGGATCGACGCCGTGCATCCGCTCGTTCCCGATCCGGGGTGCGACGAGCACTCGCCGAGCCGCGACTGGCGCTTTGCCGACGGCGCTCCCGGCGTGATCGGCTTCATCGATTCGATGAGCCGGCCGTTCTGCGCGCATTGCAACCGGATCCGGCTCACCGCCGACGGAAAGCTCCGGACCTGCCTGTTCTCGGTCCGCGAGCACGATCTCCGGGAGCTCCTTCGCCGGGGAGCGAGCGACGAAGAGATCCTCGCGCGACTTCGTGCGGTGGTGGCGACGAAGGAACTCAAGCATCACGTCGGGGACGGGCTCTACGTGAAGCCCGAGCGGACCATGTCGCGGATCGGCGGCTAGTCGCGTGCAGGGAGACCGCATCCTCCTCGAGGGAATCCAGGTCCCTGCGGCGCTCGGGGTGACGTCGGCCGAGCGCCGCATGCGACGCCCCGTGCTGCTCGATCTCGAGGTCTTCCGCGACCTCCGGGGCGCGGGGCGGAGCGATCGCATCGGCCAGACCCTCCACTACGGCCGCATCTACGACGTCGTGGCGGACGTTGCGAGCAACATCGAGCACAAGCTCGTCGAGGCGCTCGCGGAGCGGATCGCTCGCGCGGTACTCTCGAAGTTCGACGCCGACGCCGTCACGGTCACGGTCCGCAAGCCGAAGCCGATCGCCGGGGTGCTCGAGTACACGGGAGTCCAGATCTCGCGTCGCCGCGACGACCTCGACGGCGACTGACGGCAGAGGCCGCGCCGAGCCGCGCTTGCGTCGGGGGGTGCAGCCGAGTGCGCCGCGGCTATCTTCGGCGGGCCGTACCCGGCGCATTCCCATCTGCGGGCCAGGAGGAACCGTTGGCTGGGCTCACCCCTCTCGAGCAGGAAGTGCTGGTCTACTCGTACTACCGCGACGCGGAGCTCCGCGGCGCGAATCTCCTCTTCCGCCTGATGCGGATGATCGACGATCCCGAGGCGCTCATGAATCTGACCGAGCACCTGGCCGACGAGACCCGCCACGCCTGGCTCTGGACGCAGCGGATCAAGGAGCTCGGCGCGGCGCCGGTCCCGGTCGACGATGGCTACCAGGTTAGGATCGGAAAGAAGGCCGGCGTGCCGAAGACCGTCTTCGACCTCTTCGCCCTCACCGTCGTCGTCGAGCAACGTGCGCTTCGTCGCTATCAGCAGCACCTGCGCCGTGAGGGCGTCTCCGAGCGGACGCGCGAGGTGCTCGAGGCGGTGACGAAGGACGAAGGCTGGCACATCGATTGGATCCGCAAGCGCGCCCGCGAGCTCGCCGAGCAGTCCGGAGACCCCGAGTCGATGGATCGCGCGCTCGCTCGCTATCGGGCCATCGACGAAGAAGTGATGGCCGAGCTCGACGAGAAAGAGCGGACGCTCGGTGACTGAGCCCGGCGAAGGGTCCACCCTCCCTCCTGCGTCCGGCGACGGGATCCCGATCGCGACACGGCTCATGTATCGGGCGGGTGCGGTCGGAATCGAGGCCGCACGCAAACTCATCCGCCGGGCCCCGCGCGAGCGCGCGCTCGCGGCCGGCGCCTCGATCGGCCGTGGCTACGCGCGACTGCACGGCCCGCGGACGAGCACGGCGCGGCTCAACCTGGCGCTCGCCTACCCCGAGCTTTCCGAGGCGGAGCGACGCCGGCTCTACCGCGAGGTCTACGCGAGCTTCGGTCGGATGGTCGTCGAGACGGCGCTCCTCGGTCGGCTCTCGCGCGAAGATCTCCTCGCGCTCACCGACGTCGAAGGCTTCGAGAACCTCGAAGCGGCCCGCAAGTCGTGGAGTGGAGGTGGCGCGATCATCCTGACCGCGCATTTCGGGTCGTTCGAACTCTTCGGTGCCGTGATGGGGGCGCGAGGGGTGCCGCTCTCGATCGTCCACCGCGTCGCGAACAATCCCTTCCTGAACGACCTCATCCGGGATTGGCGAACCACCTACGGCGTCGAGGTGATCGCCCGCGGTAGCGCCGCGCGCGCCTCCCTGCGCGGCTTGCGGAAGGGGCGCTGCATCGCGATGCCGCTCGATCAGAACACGCGACCGGAAAGCGGCATCTTCACTCCCTTCTTCGGGCGCGCCGCGTGCACGCGCGATGGTCCTGCGCGGCTCGCGATGCGCACCGGCGCCCCGGTGGTGCCCGCGTTCATGTTCCGCATCGGCGATACGGCGCGTCACCGCGTCCGGATCCTTCCCGCGCTCGATCTGCTCCCGGCAGGAAATGATCGCGAGGCGACCGACGAAGCGATCGCCGAGAACGTGCATCGGATGACCGAGGTGATCGAAGCGGTCGTCCGCGAGGCCCCGGAGCAGTGGATCTGGAGCCATCGTCGCTGGAAGTCGCAACCTCCGGGCGAGCCCCGGATCTACCCGAGCAAGGCGGATCGCCCGCTGCGCCGCCTGAAGCGCGCGCTCGGGATGCGTCGCTAGGCTGGACGGCGCTCGAGCGCAGGATCGCCCGGTTCGCGAGAGCGCGCGATCTCGTCGAGGAAGTCGCTCACCGCGCGCGTGAACGCGTCGTTGCGATCGCCCGCCACCATGTGGCCGGCTCCCGAGACGTCGACGTAGCGAGCGTGCGGAGCGAGTTCGAGGAAATGCCGGGCTCCCGCCTCGGAGAGTAGATCCGAGAGTCGCCCGCGTACGAGGAGCGTCGGAGCGTCGACCCGTTGTGCTGCCGCATCGAGGCGCTCGGCCGTCGGCCTTTCTTGCGGCTTTCCGACACCCGCGAGGAAGCGGGGATCCCAGTGCCAACGCCAGCGTCCATCGGCGCCGAGGCGGAGATTCTTCTCGAGGCCGGTCGTATCCCGCGGCCGGTCGCGGTGCGGCTGGTACGCAGCGACGGCGTCGGCCGCCTCCTCGAGGCTCCCGAAGCCGTCCGGGCGCGAGAGCATGAACGACACGATCCTCGAGACCCCTTCGCTCTCGATGCGTGGTGCGATGTCGACGAGGACGAGCGCCACGACCCCGGCGCGTGGTTCCTCGCCGGTTGCGAGCAGCGCCGTCATCCCGCCGAGGGAGGCGCCGACGAGCGCCGCGGGGCGTCCGAGCGCGCGCAGGACCTCGCGAAGGTCCCCGGCAAAGGCGTCGAGCGCGTAGTTCCCGGCGCCGCACCAGGTGCTGTCGCCGTGGCCTCGGAGATCGAGCGCGATGGCGTACCAGCCCAACCGGGCGAGGCTTCGGGCAGTCCCGCCCCAGGCATGACGCGTTTGGCCGCCACCGTGGAGCAGGACGACGGGACGCGACGAGGGGTCGCCGTAGCCGTCGGCGACGAGCGTCACACCGCCTCCGACCTCGAAGCGGAGCGGTTTCGGGGCCGATTCCCGGGACGGCATGGGGTCCTCTGGCTCTTCTGGGCGCGCGTGGACGTTAGCTCCTCCCCTGCGGGGCGGAGTCTGCCGGATTCCCAAGCCTCGGCTATCCTCTCCGGCTCGGGAAAGGCCGATATCCCGCTCGGGAAAGGATGGACATGGCCCCGCCGCCCGACACCCCCGGACCGATCACGCTCGAGACCTCGGCTCTCGCCGAGATGTCGAAGAACGAGCGAATCAAGGTCGAGAGCAAGGGCCTCTACTTCGTTTCGGACGGCAAGGGCAACCTCCACACCTTCCGCGACGAGATCGATGCGCTTGAGCGAGGTGAAAAGCCTACGCTCGGTTCCGAGGCCAAGGAACTTTCGAAGTTCCACGGGATCTACAAGCAGCAGGGCCGTGGGGAGCGCGGCAAGCGGATCGCCGACGACTACTTCTTCATGGTCCGCATCAAGTGCCCGACCGGAGGGGCGCTCACGGCCGCGCAGTGGAGCGCGCTCGACGATGCCGCCGATCAGTTCGGAGACGGCACGCTCCGCCTCACTTCGCGGCAGAGCATGCAGTTCCACCACGTCTACGGGCGCAAGCTCGCACCGCTCATCCGTCACCTCTCGCGAAACTACCGTCGCGACGGGACGCTCAGCGCATGCGGCGACGTGAACCGCAACGTGATGACCTCGCCGATCGATACGCTCGATCCGGCGCACGACGCCCGCGGCGCCGAGCTCGCGAACGAGCTCGCGCAGGAGCTCGCGCCGCAGAGCTCCTCGTACTTCCAGGTCTGGCTCGCAGACGCCGAGGGAAACAAGCACGGCGTGCTCAGCCCCGACGAGCCGCTCTACGGAAGCCAGTACCTGCCGCGGAAGTTCAAGATCGGGATCGCGCATCCGACCGACAACTCGATCGACGTCCTCACCCAGGACGTCGGCTACGTCCCGGTCGTGACGGGCGACCGGGCCGATGGCGAGCTCTGGGACCTCTACGGCGGCGGCGGCCTCGGAATGACGCACAACAACCCGACGACCGCGCCGCTTCTCGGCCTCTACCTCGGCCGGATCTCGCGTTCGCAGGTCGTCGATTCCGCTCGCGCGATCGTGATCCTGCAGAAGGAGCACGGGGAGCGGCGCGATCGACGGATGGCTCGCTGGAAATACACGATCCGCCGCCTCGGCGTCGACGCCGTGAAGGCGGAGCTTCGCGGCCGATTCGGGATCGACTTGTTCGACGCCGATCCTCAGCCGCTCGGTCCGATGCAGCTCCATCACGGTTGGCACGAGCAGCGTGGCGGGCTCTCCTACTACGGTCTCGCGATCGAGAACGGCCGCATGAATCCTCCGCTTCGCGCGGCCGTCCGCGAGGCGGTGACGAGCCTCGGGCTCGTGGTCCGGCTCACTCCGCAGCAGGATCTCCTTTTCTGCAACGTCGCCGACCGTGAGGCGCTCGAAGCGATCCTCGATCGGCACGGCGTGGTGCGTCCCGAGCGGATCGGACTCGTTCGGCGAAGCGCGATCTCCTGCCCCGCAAAGCCCACCTGCGGTCTCGCCATGACCGAAGCCGAGAACATCCTGCCTCGCTTCATCGATGGCATCGAGGCGGCGGGCCTCGGCGACGTCGACGTGATGATCCGCATGACCGGCTGCCCGAACAACTGTGCGCGTCCTCCGACCGCAGAGATCGGCATCTTCGGCTACGGCAAGAACGACCACGTCGTCCTGGTCGGCGGGTCGCGAGAAGGCACACGCCTCGCGCACGTCCTCTACCGGAGGGTCCCGGGAGAGAAGATGGTCGCGGTCCTCGTCGGGGTGATCCGGGCAATCCGCGACCACAATCCGCAGCGGCTCCCGGCCGGAGAGTTCCTGCACCGGACCGATCCGGCGCTCGTGCGCGAGTGGGCCGGAGTCGAGGACGGAGCGGCCTGATCGGAGCCGCGCCCTCGCGCTAGGAGTCGCCCCGCTCGCTCCCGGCCGCCTCGCGGAGCGAGAGACCGCCCGCCTCGTCGATTTTCTTCTCGATCTGGCGGCGCCGCCGTTGCAGCTCGCGGTGTGTGAGAGACTCGACGTCTCCCTCGAGTCCCATCGAGCGCTTCATGCCTTCGAGGTCGAGCCGGCTGCGGCTCGGATCGAAGCCGATGTCGGAGCGGATGCGTTCGGCGTGGTTCTCCGCAAAGTAGGCGTAGATCCTCGCGACCTCCTCGAACATGTTGAGATCGGGCGCGAGCCCGGCAATCGCTCCGTCGAAGAAGAGCATGTCCTTCACGTAGAGCATCAGGTGCTTGGGAAGCCTCGCTCCCTGCGCGAGAAGTCCCTTGATCACTTCCTGGATCTCGCGAATCAGCTCTTCTCCGTGCATCCGCGTCGGGTCGCGGACGGGCTCGTCGACGCGGAGCAGCGAGAGGATGGCATCGACATCGGCGTCGGCGGGCAGGGCCCCGAGATCGCGGAACGCCTCGACCTGGCCGCGAATGTCGTTCACGGCGCCGGTCATCATCATTCGCAGGAACGCCCGGCGCTGTTTCTCGTCCATTCGCCCCGTCATTCCGTAGTCGAAGAGGGCGACGCGACCGTCGGGCATGACGAAGAGGTTCCCGCCGTGGAGGTCTCCGTGGAAGACACCGTAGATCATGGCGCCTTCGAGAAAGGAGATGAGCATCGATCGGAGCACGGAGGCGGTGTCGATCCCTGCGCTCCGCATCCCCTCGATGTCCTCGTACTGGAAACCATGGAGCCTCTCCATGACCAGCATGCGGCGCGAGACGAGCTCGGGATGCGGGCGCGGAACGACGATGATCCGCTGCCCGGCTTCGCGGAGGACGCCCGCGATGTCGAGCATGTTCTGCGCCTCGAGCCGGAAGTCGAGCTCTTCGGTGATCGTCTCGGCGAAGAGCTCGACGAGCTGCGGCGGGTTGGCGAGCGCGGCGATCGGAAGCCGTCCCACGAGCCACGGCGCGATCCAGGCCATCGCGGCGATGTCGCGTCGCACGAGTCGCTCGACGCTCGGTCGTTGCACCTTGACCACGACGTCTTCGCCGGTCGCGAGCCGTGCGGCGTGCACCTGCGCGATCGAAGCGGAGGCGAGGCAGCGCTCGTCGAAGCGGTCGAAGACCTCCGAAAGCGGCCGGCCGAGCTCCTCCTCGACGACCCGCCGGACCACCTCGAAAGGCTCGGGAGGAACCTGATCGCGGAGTGCCTTCAGCTCATCGACCAGCTCGTCGGGGAAGATCCCCTTTCCGCTCGAGATGATCTGGCCGAGCTTGATGTACGCGGGCCCGAGCCTCTCGAACGCCCGGCGGAGCCTGCGCGAGAGCCCCGCTCTCGAAATCGAGCCCCCCCGACGCCGCTCGCGAAGCCCCCAGCCGCAAAGCGCCCCACCGACGAGCACGGCGGCCTCGAGAAAGCGCCAGGCCGGAGGGACGCGACGCGGGCGAACGAGCTCGGGCACGGCGTGCCGAGCCTTGTCGCGGAGCGCATCGATCCCGCGACGCCAGACGATCCGTTCGGGGTCGATCTGCCAGGGGCCGTGATCGCTGAAGGTCCCGAAGCGGTGATCTCCGACGGGCTCGCTCGGGGCGGACGCCATGCGACGGAGCCTATCCTGCCGCCAACCCCGCGCAACGAAAGGGCTCTCGCCGACGCGGAGCGACCTGCCGAGGGCCGTCCTGTATCATCCGGGCGTGGCGTCCTCCCTCCCCGAGCCTCCTCCCACGCTCGCCGTCGCCGAACTCCTGCTTCGCGAGGCGGTCGATTGCGGGCGTCTCGAACGGCGCCCTGCCGAGAGCCTCGCGGCGGGGCTCGGCGATCCGTGCGTGCGTGGCGCCGTACTCGAGGCGGCGCTCGACTCGAAGCGCCGCGGGCACGGGAACCTCGTCACCTTTTCGCGCAACGTCTTCTTGCCCATCACGAACCTCTGCCGCGATCGCTGCGGCTACTGCACCTTCGCGAAGCTTCCGGGCGACCCTTCGGCCAAGACCTACGAGCTCGAAGAGATCGCGAGCGTGTGCGCGAGCGCGGTCCGCGCGGGGTGTACGGAGGCGCTGCTCTGCCTCGGCGACAAGCCCGAGCTCGCCCACCGATCGCACCGGGAGTGGCTTCGCCAGCGGGGCTTCGCGAGCACTGCCGCGTATCTCGTCGAAGCGTCCCGGACGGCGTTCGAATGCGGGATCCTTCCGCACACCAACGCGGGTGTGCTCTCGATCGAGGAGATGGCCGCGCTCCGCCCGTGGAACGCGTCGATGGGCCTCATGCTCGAGACCACGAGCGAGCGGCTCCGGCAGAAGAGGGGCGCGCACTACTGGGCTCCGGACAAGGACCCGAAGCGCCGGATCCGCATGCACGAGGAGGCCGGTGAGCTCGGCATTCCGTTCACGACGGGGCTCTTGCTCGGCATCGGCGAGACCGACGCCGAGCGCGTCGATACGCTCCTCGTGATCCGAGCGATCTTCGAGAACTACGGCCATCTCCAGGAGTGCATCGTCCAGCCCTTCCATCCGAAGCCCGGGACTTCGATGCACGGCGTGCCCGCGCTCTCGAACGAGGACGTGGCCGGCTGGGTCGCCCTCGCGCGGCTCGTGCTCGGTCCCTCGATGAACGTGCAGGCTCCGCCGAACCTCTCCCCCGACGCGCTCGAGCTCCTGCTCGGCGCGGGGCTCAGCGACTGGGGAGGCGTCTCGCCGCTCACGATCGACTTCATCAACCCCGAGGCGCCCTGGCCGGCACTCCGCGAGCTCGAAGCGCGGACCGAAGCGGCCGGGTCGCGACTCCGCGAGCGGCTCCCCGTCTATCCGCGTGACGTCGTCGCGCGTCCCGAGCTCTTCGACCCCCGGATCCGCGAGGCGCTCCGCCGCTTCGCGGACGCCGAAGGATTCGCCCGCCCTCGTACCCGGGACCGCCTGGAGGCCGCATGAACCTCGAGCAGCTCCTCTCCGCAGTCCGCCCCGACGTTCGAGCCGCGCTCGACCGCGCGCTCGAGGGATTCGAGCTCGATGCCGCTCAGACCGAGCGCCTGCTCCGAGTCGAAGGCGCCGATCTCCACGCGCTGCTGCGCGCGGCCGATTGGGCGAGGGCGGAGGACAAGGGCGACGACGTCACCTTCGTCGTGAACCGGAACATCAACTTCACGAACGTCTGCTACGTCGGATGCTCGTTCTGCGGCTTCGCGCGCCATCGCGAGGACGCCGACA
>CAJPFO010000277.1 GCA_905339255.1 Myxococcaceae bacterium | reverse complement strand
TTCGATGCCGTAGTCGGCGGGCTGTCGCGGTGGATGCCTCTTTCCCAATCCATGCCTGTTTTCCCCTGTTAGTCTCCACAACCCGGCTTGCCGGACTTCATAAGGCCAGCCTGATGTCCTCGAAGCCCAAGGGCAGCACTTAGGTGCCGGACCACACCTGCACCTCGTCGGCGTTCTCGGGAGAGATCTGGAACTGTAGGGAGGCGCTGTGGAAGCGCTGCCACAGGTTGTCGTAGCGCAGCGAGGCGATGAGCCGGGTACGGGTGGCGTGCTCGGTGTTCATGCCGTTGACCTCGATGCCGCCATGCACGGGCAGCCGGTCGTCCACCTGGAACTCCTTGATGTCGAACATGGGCGGCTCTTGCCGGGCGGGGCCGGGGCTTGCGCGGGTGCGGGTTGTCCCTGTGGAGGTTGCTTGGCGGGCTTGATGGGATGTGTGGGGCTTGCGGGGTCCACATGGCCCGCGTCCTTGCCCGGCACCGCAGCGCCCGCCGCGCAGGCGATGGGTCCGAGCGACAGGGCGGCCAGCATCGCCTTACTCTTCATCGGCATCCCCCGCCGGTTTCTGCGGCCTGGCCTGCCGGGCCTGAGCCTCCAGCTTGGCGGCTTTTTCCTCCAACTTGGCCTTCTCCTCGCTGAGTTGGCGCAAGGCCCCTTGCGCCTTGCGCAGGACCTGCTGGATGGCCGCGTCTTGCTTGGGAGCCTCGGCGTGTGCGTCCGGAGGCAGCAGCAGGGCCAGCAGCACCGACAGCCAGGGCAGGACTTTCATCGTTTGCCAAGGCTGCGACCCCTCCGGGGCCGGTGGCCTATCCTCCCGGACTGTGCAAGCCCCGTCCGCGCCGCGCTCCAGGTAGCGGTAGGCGAAGTACAGGCTCCAGTCGCGCAGCCGCCGCATATCGGCGCGGCCCAGGTCCAGGCGCGCCTGCCAGGCGTTGGTCTTGGGCTTGATCGCGTTTTGGTTGAAGCCGAAGTTCTTGGCGAAGTCGCCGGTCAGCAGGGCGTGGGTCGGCGCGAAGCCGGCATAGTCGAAGAAGGCCGTGGCGTTGCCGGCAGGGTAATACTCGCCCTGGAAGCGCAGCCGGTTGTCCATGTAAGATCGTGCCGTCCGGCGTGATCGAGATCGCCTTCGTCTTCGGCTTGGACAGGGCCGGGGTGGCGCTGGCCTTGGGCAGGTTGACAGTGATGCCCTGCACCGTGCCGAGCAGCCCCAGGAACGGCCCGCCGGAGATGGCGATGGTCAGCAGCACCATACGCTGGCCCTCGCGCACCACCGCCGCGTCCAGCCGCGCCCGCAGCACGTCCAAGGCTTTGCGGGGTCAGCGGCTTGTCCAGGCGGTCGCCGAACCACGCCAGCGCCAGCCCCGGCAGTAGCAACAGGGCCAGGCCCAGCCTGAGGGATCCAAAGGCGAGGCGGACGCGCAACGAGGCCATTCTCAAAGCTTGGATGCTGCTCATGGATCAAACCTCCATCAAGTTCTCACACAAAACAATCAGTGTCGGCATTACGCAGGCTGGAAGGGGCATTTTGCCTAGGAACTTAGTTGGGGTTGATGACGGGGATCGTGCAAGCGTCCGGCGTGTCGGAGGCGGAACGGGTGTAGGGCGTGACCGGGTAGGTCTCGTTCCAGGTCGCGTTCGGCGAGTAACCGTTCGCGCTCAGGGCCACGTAACCGGCCTGTCCCCAGTGTTGGAAAACAAAGCCTAGCCGTTTACGGCGATGGCGGGATGTTTTCCATGCCCCTGCGGGAGGGGAATATGGGGGACGACCTGCTCGTGAACCGCTCGCGGGTGTTCACGCTGGACGGCGGCGACATCACCGTGAGCGGTGATTGGCGCGGACAACATCCAAGCGCTTGGCACGACGACCGGCATCCCGCAAGCCCAAGCCATCGCGGTCCCGTCGGCCAGTGTCGGCAATTCGCTGGCGGCGGTTAGCCACTTCGCCGAGTCCATGGTCTAGGACCAAGCCCCAAGCAAGCAAGAGGCCGCGCGGGAAGCCAAGCCCGTGCCGCAGGCCAGCGCCTTGACGGCGCAAGTCCTGGGATTTGGGGATTGCAGCGTCAGCGACATGAAGTCCGGCAAGCCGGGTTGTGGAGACTAACAGGGGAAAACAGGCATGGATTGGGAAAGAGGCATCCACCGCGACAGCCCGCCGACGGCCATAAGGCCCCCGGCGGAAGCCGCGCGCTTGCCGTGCCGCATCCGTTTATCCGGCCGGCCTAGCTTCCGGCCAAGGTTAATATAAAAGGTTAATTAAAGGTTAAAAGATTACGGATTTGTAAAATTTTGATTTTAAAGGATTTATAGGCTTGTCCCGCGACTAGAAACTACCGTATGCAGGGGGGTTGCGTATGGGTGAAAACTGACCCGCGACTAGAAACTACCGTCAAATCGCTGACCCGCGACTAGAAACTACCGTCAAATCGCTGACCCGCGACTAGAAACTACCGTCAAATCGCTGACCCGCGACTAGAAACTACCGTCGGCCTGTGTCCAGAGAGCCCCAAATTTGCACCCGCGACTAAAAACTACCGCGACCCGCGACTAGAAACTACCGCCTTTCCCGCCGACCCGCGACTAGAAACTACCGCCTTGCCCGCCGACCCGCGACTAAAAACTACTGCGAAGCATCTTTCAGCCGTTTGTTCGCGGCTTTCATTTCGCCGACGAAGCGGATGCTTGGGTAAAGGCGATAGACGGCATCTATCACCTGTCCCCGGGGCGCTGTGACGGGAGCCTTCTGCACTTCACGGAGGATGCCGGATTCAACCAGTTTGGCGAATGCCTCGTCTACGTCCCGCACATTGTCCCTTTCCCTGTTGTTGTTCAGCAGGGCGCTGTCGCGCTTGATGGTCGAGTAACGCATCTCGAAAGGGTTTGCGACGAGACCGGCGAAGGTGAACTTGATCGACAACTGCTTGTGAATCCAGCGGGAAAGCTGTGTCGGCAAGGACATCATCAATGTGTAATTGAACTGCCGGTAGGCCAGCTGGTCGATGCTTTGCGCTATCAATGGGTGGAACTGTGCAAGCCATCTGGCTTCCGGATCTTTCTCAAGCTGCTTGCGCGACACCGCCGCGACCAGCGGTAGGTAGTGCGACGCGACGAAAGAGCCGCCGTCCGGCAAGCGTATTTCGATGCGGCTCCGCTGCATGATGCCGAGACTCCGCGTGATTTGCTGGTAAGACTTGGCGTGCCCCATTTCGGCCAGTTCGGCCCGCAGTTCGTTGAGCGAGAAGGCGACGCCGCTTTGCATGAGCGGCTTGTCGAAAAAGCCCCGGCCCCGCCGCGCGGCGATTTTTCGCAGCGCGTCCTCGACCAGCTCCTCGTTGGCCCCTGGATAGTAATCAGCCGCCCCGTCTTTCACCGCGATCCTTGCGGGTTCTATCACGGCGACATAAGCCTGGCCTCTGTATTCAAACTCGACCGACAAAGGGGGCAGGATGCCTTCCGGGCTGCGCCGTTTGTTCATCTCTTTTTGCGACATGGAATATCTTGGAATGCTGTCCCATAGGTCGATGGTGTTGGAAAGCTTTTCCCTGTCCTCGTCGGTGTTGCACAGGAATGTCTGAAACAGGTCGATTTGATGGTTTTGGAACGCGGACGGGTCAGGCCGGGAAGAAGGGAGTTGGATTTGGGAGGAAGGTTTTCGGATTTTTTTGTCCATCGCGTTGCCTGTTGCGTGGGGGGGTCTTCAACGATGACGGATGTCAGTGGGCTTGCCCGGCCCGGCAGGGTGTGTTGGACGCTGTTCACCCGTTTCCGGTCAGCTCTTCGATCTTCGCGTCAATCGCCGGCAACAGCGCGTCGAGGCAAAACTTCTGCATGGAGCCTGGCGTGTGGTCGGCAATGTACTTTAGCTTGAGAAGGTAGGTTTCCGGCAGGCGGAGATTGTAAAGCTTAAGCACGTCCCCGCGCAGTCTGGGGTCTTCCCAGGGAAGCTTTTCAGTATCATTCGATATGATATGGTTTGATGCGGCCTCGGGTGAGGTGCCCGCCCGCTGCTCTGCCGCGGAGATGAAATCATCGACGCCTGGCACGGACGGCGGTCTCGGTTTTCGGGTGAACTTAGTCATGGCAAGCCCTCGCTCGGAGCGCCCGGCTCCCAGGTGAAGATGGATCAGACGATATGATATGAAATGATGCCGTATGCGACGATATGGCCGGACATCGCCCGGCCGGGATGATGGGGCGGCCTGCCCCGGGAGCCGTTGGCGGATTCGGCCTGTGCCTGGGGTCAGCCACCGAAGATCTCCTCGTAGAGCAGCCCGACTTCCTCCGACGCCTTCGGGTCTTTGGGCTTCAATTCGTCCACGCAAAGGCCGCCCCGGGCGGCCTTCCGGTAAGCGATGCGGTCGCGGACGACCACGGCAGACAGTTCAAGGCGTGAAAAGTCGGCCAGGATTTCCCGGGCTTCCTGCGACTCGTGCACCGACGGGTTCGTCGAAACCCGGCTGATCACCACCCATGCCCGCAGGTCTGGGTTGAAGCCCTGGGCGCTGCCGACCAGTTCGTCCATGCGGTCCAGCGTCCATATGTCGAACTGCGAGGGTTGTATGGGAATGTATGCCTTGTCGGACACCACCAAGGCGGCGCGAAGCTCAACCGAGTCCCTCCCGCCGGCATCGATGATGATGTCGTCATAGCGCTTGGCAAGGTCCTGGGCTTCTGCCTGCAATCCCTTCCCGAACTTCTGGATGCAGGCGACCCTGGCCGGCTTGGCATCGGACTCTTCCCGGCTCTGGGCCCAATCGTTCGCGCTGCCTTGCGCGTCAGTGTCGATGAGCAGGACGTCCCGCCCTGCGAGCACCCGCTTCGCGGCCAGGTTGGTCGCAAGCGTGGTCTTGCCGGTTCCTCCTTTCTCCCCGCCGATTAGTACGATCATGGATTCCTCGTGATACTGAATGGTTTCATACCATATCGTATCATGCGTTAACCTTGCTGAACGCCTTTGCCTGATTGGCGATTCCCCTCGCAGGTTGCAGGGATGCCTCCAAGCACACGCCATCCATGGGGCCTAGGTTCCGGCGGTCCATGCCGGAACGACGGGATTCGGGCTTGGCTGAAGCAGCTTGCTAATCAGGTTGACCAATGGCGGGAAATCCCACAGCCCTGTCAGGGGGCATTCACTGGCTTGCCCTGCCGCCATCACATTTGTTTCAACCTCCGCCCCCCGTTCTGCGTGATGGAACCGTTCTTGTCGTGCGGCGCGTCCCCGCGCAATCTGGGGCCTTCTTCCCATGGAGGCACTTTAGAATCATTCGATATGGTATGAAATGATTCCATATGTGGCGACAGGTCCGGACATTGCCCAGCCGGGACGGGAGGTGGCCTGTCCTGGGAACCGTTGGCGGCTCCGGCCTGTGTTTGGAGTCGCCCGCCGGAGGGGTGAAAAGTGCGTGAAATGACACGGCCATCGGCATATACCCTATCCGGCAACAGCCGCGCCGGGCCGGAACCCCGTAACTTCCAACGGAAATTGGAAGGCATGGACATTGCCTTAGATGTTAAGAGTGATTGCTATTTCCGTTCCGGAAAGCGGAAACCGCTCCCAGCCCTGAAGCAGCCAAGGACCGATCAATGAACAGAACAATAGATACAACGCCTGCGTTTATAGAATCGGCTTTCCTGGACACCCGGAAGCCTTTGCTGCAGTACCTCAAACGCCGCCTGGGTTGCAGCCACACCGCGGAAGATGTGGCGCAGGAGACTTACCTGCGGGTGGTCCAGCACGAGTCCATCGGGGAAGTCGCCGATCTGCGCGCCTATATGTTCCGCATCGCCCGCAATCTGGTCGTCGATCACGGGCGGCAGGCGGTGACCCGTGCCCAGTCCAGTTGGGAGCCTCTGGATGAGGATTTGGTTTGTCCGAAACCCGCGCCGGATAGAGTCGCGGAAGCGAGTGAGCAATTGCAGATGCTGGAGCGAATGATCGCCGAACTGCCGCCGCGGTGCCGCCGCGTTTTCCTGCTGCACAGAGTCCAGCACCTCAGCCACAGCGAGATCGCGGAACACATGGGCATTTCCCCCCGCACGGTGGAATCTCAGATCGGCAAGGCGTTGAAGATTTTGCGCGACCGTATGGGTGCGTGAGGGCTTGCAGGCCATCGGACCGTTCCGCGCTAACGTTTGACAGCCCTGGTGCCGCCGGCTCTAATCGGAAGGGTGACAGGCTTGGCGCTTGGCCGGTCTTCCGCCCCCGCACCCATAAAAAATTAGAGAACGGTTATGCATGCTGACCCCGTGGAGACATCGATTTCCAACGAGGCTATCGAGTGGTTTTCCAAGCTTCACTCGGGCCTGGCCACGTCCGACGATCACCGCCGCTTCGAAACCTGGCGAAAACTGAGCCAGGCGCATCTGCAGGCGTATGCGGATGTGGAGGCATTTTGGACGCTGCTGGGCGAGCCTGCCCGGCGCGTTTTTGAACAGGAAGAGGCGCAGGCGCCACAGCCGGCCGCCACCGGCCCGTCAACCCTCAAGCGGGCGTCGCCCGGCGCGGGGAAACCGCTGCGGCGGGCATGGGCGGGGCTCTCCCTCGCCGCCGCGCTTGGCATGGCCCTGTGGCTCCCGGCAGCGTTGCGCTTCTGGGCCAGCGATTACCACACCCGTTGGGGCGAAAGGCGGGAGCTGACGCTGGAGGACGGCTCCCGGGTCTCCCTCAACACCCATTCCGCCTTGTCGGTCGAGTTCTCGCCGGAGCGGCGCGCGGTCAAGCTGCTGGAGGGCGAAGCCTATTTCCAGGTGGCCCACAATCCGGCCCGCCCCTTTACCGTCGCCACCGCCCACGGCGTCGCCAAAGTGACCGGCACCGCCTTCAACGTGTACGCGCAAGGCGAGCGGATGACCGTCACCGTGTCCGAGGGGCGGGTGAAGGTATACGCCGAGGGCGCCGAGAATCAAGCGGTCAACCTGACTGCGGGTTTGCAGGCGAGTGGCGACGCGAATGGCATCGGCGCGGCAGTGCGCGTGGATGACCGGCAAGCGACGGCCTGGCGCGAGGATCTGCTGGCCTTCGAAATGCGGCCTCTCGCGTCCGTGGTCGGCGAGCTGAACCGCTACTTCCCCGGCAGGATCATGGTCGCCGATCCGCGCCTGCGCGGGCGCGTCGTCAGCGGCGCCTTCGATCTCAGCCACCCGCGGGATGTGCTGGCCGCGATCGAGAAAACCCTGTCGCTGGGTTCCCTAAGCCTGCCCGGCGGCGTCACCTTGCTCTACCAGTCCAGCCGCTGAGCCGCCCCAGCCGCCGAAGACCCGCCGTGGCGTCCCTGCGGCCGAATCCACGCCCTCCCCGCCGCCGCCGATGCCGTCCATGGCCTCGGCCTTCTGGCTTTGCCCATGTCAACCAACAGCCTTGCCTAGGGTTCCGGCCCTTCCGGTCCGCTGGCGCGCCGCCGTGGCCGCCAGGGTTGGCCTGACCCCGTCCTGCCGCCAGCCGCCGGGGGATTGCCGGTTGGGCCCCGCCTGGGGATTTTCAAAAAAATTCCATCCGCGCATACGGGGTCCGGTTCAAATCCCCGTCTTTACCTGAAAGGAGGTAGCAATCGTCAGGGATGACTGAAGACGAATCCATTTTGAATCTGGGGGATAAAAGCATGGCTTGGGATGAAGAAGACACGACGGTCTACCACGTAGTCGTCAACCACGAGGAACAGTATTCGATATGGCCGACGTACAAGGAGGTGCCTGCCGGCTGGCGTGCGGTTGGCAAGACGGGTCCGAAACAGGAGTGCCTGGACCACATCAAGGACGTGTGGACGGACATGCGTCCGTTGAGCCTTCGCCAGCACATGGAGGCGGTTGCCCAACAGGAAGCGGCGGCGGGGGCGCAAGCGTGATGGCCAAGGCGCGGGCCTTCATGCCTGTCAGAGCCGTCTTCTGAACCAGGGGATGCCAATGGAGAATTCGATCGCCTGGAACCCGGCCTACGCGCCGGGGGTGGACACGCAAGCGGAGAACCCGGCCGCGGGGAGCCAATATCCCTGGGTCGAGCGCAGGGAAGCGCTTTCACCCCACGACTTCTTTTCCGGTTACGTGGCCAAGGGCCGCCCCGTGGTGGTGCCGGGCGCGGTGGGCCGCTGCCCGGCGCTCAAACGCTGGACATTCGACCATCTGCGCCGCGTTTCCGGGCAACGCCAGGTCACGCTCAAGCAGGGGCTGGCCGATGCGGGCGTCGAGGGCCTGAAGACAGTCGGTTCCGACTTGAACGCTTATCTGGACCTGCTGGAAGCCTATGAATCCCGGCTTCGATCCGATGGGGCGCCGGCCGGGGAACGCCCGCCCTATCTGCACGACGTGCCGCTGCTCAATGTCCTGCCGGACGCGGCGGACGACCTGGCCGGCTTCCCGGCCGATTATTTTCCGAATTGGTACCGCTCCGATTGCCTGCGATTCGCGCAGTTCTTCCTTGGGCCGGCGCACAGCCTGACGCCCCTGCATTTCGATTGCCTGCTTACCCACAATCTGTTCTTCCAGGTCGCGGGCCGCAAGCGTTTCATCTTGCTGGACCACGGCCAGCTTCCTTGCTGCTACCGCTATCGCTGGCGCTGGTGCGAAGTGGACGCCGAAAACCCCGATTTCACACGCCATCCGCTCTACCGGGACGCGCAGGTCCGGGAATGCACCGTCGGGCCGGGCGACATGCTGTACATGCCGCCGGGGATGCTGCACCACGTCCGCAGCCTCGACTGCGCCATCTCCTTCAACATGGACTGGCATACCCGCCGCAGCGCCGTCCGAGGCGTGCTGGCGCTGGCGCGGGGGATGCCCGCCAAGAATGTGTACTACAACGCGGCCATCGCCTTAGGGCTGTGCGCGGGCATTTCCGCCAAACGGGTACTTCCCTGGTACCGCTCATATTTGAATTACGTTTCATAGAAGGAGTCTTCTGTGCGCTGCTTTAATGAATCCGGACCGACGGCGACGATTCGACCGGCTGGCTCCAACCTGGTGGAGTTGCTACAGGCTAGGGCTGCCGGACAGCCCGGGCAGACCGCCTATCTTTTCCTCGGCGACGGCGAGACTGCCAGCGGGCGCTTGGCTTACGCCGAACTCGACCGCCGCGCCCGGGCCATCGCCGCCCGGCTCCAAGCCATGGCGGCGGCCGGGGAGAGGGCGTTGCTGCTGTATCCGCCCGGCCTGGACTATATCGAGGCCTTTTTCGGCTGCCTGTATGCCGGTGTCGTCGCGGTGCCTGCCTATCCGCCGTCGCGCCAGCACCTTCAGAGGCTTCGCGCCGTCATCCGCGATGCCTCGCCGGCGGCGATCCTGACTACGGCGGAACTGGCCGCCAAGCTGCAAGCCGGCTTCGGGGAGGACGGGCCGCTGTCCGGGGCGGACGGGCGGCCCGCCGCCTGGCTGGCCACCGACAGCCTGGGCGAAGACGGCGCGGATGCCTGGAAGGCGCCGTCGCTGAGTCCGGCAAGCCTGGCTTTCCTGCAATACACCTCGGGTTCCACCGGCGACCCCAAGGGCGTGATGGTGAGCCACGGCAACCTCATCGCCAACCAGGAAGCCATCCGGCACAGCTTCGGGCACACGCAACGCTCCACCGTGGTGGGCTGGCTGCCGCTTTACCACGACATGGGCTTGATCGGGAACATCCTGCAACCCCTCTACCTCGGCTCCAGCGCCGTGCTGATGCCACCCATGGCGTTCCTGGAAAAGCCGGTGCGCTGGCTGAAGGCCATCTCCGAGCATGGCGCGGCGACTTCCGGCGGACCCAACTTCGCCTACGACCTTTGCGTCCGCAAGGTGACGGAGGAGCAGAAGCGCGGGCTTGACCTAAGTTCCTGGACGCTGGCGTTCAACGGCTCCGAACCGGTGCGGGCGGCGACGCTGGAGCGTTTCGCCGCCGCCTTCGCCGGTTGCGGCTTTAGGCGCGAGAGCTTCTATCCCTGCTACGGCCTGGCCGAGTCCACGCTGTTCGTCACGGGCGGCAGGCTGGACGGCGGCGGGTCGGCGGAGCCAAGGCTCCAGTCCTCCGGCGCCGTCCCCTGCGGCTTGCCTTGGACCGGCCACGAAGTCCGCATCGTCGATCCGAACACCCGCCAGCCTTGCCCGCCGGGCCAAGAGGGCGAGATCTGGGTCGCGGGCCCCAGCGTGGCGCAAGGCTATTGGAACCGTCCGGCAGAGTCTGAAGACACGTTCCGCGCCGGCCTGGATTCCGCCTTCCCGCAGGCCGGGGAAAGCGCCGCCTTGCCGGCCGCCTTCCTCCGCACCGGGGATCTGGGCTTGCACGACGGCGGGCGGCTCTGCGTCACCGGACGCATCAAAGACCTGATCATCATCCGGGGCCGGAATGTCTATCCCCAGGATATCGAGCACCTGCTCGGCGACTCCATCGACTCGCTCCGCACGGGCGGCACCGCGGCGTTTCCGGTGACCCTGGGGGACGAGGAAAGCCTGGTCGTGGTCGCGGAACTCACCCGTGACGCCATGCGCAAGGCCGATCACGCAGCGGTTTTCACCGCCATGCGGCAGCGGCTCGCCGAAGCCGCCGAACTGGCCGCCGCCGAACTGGTTTTGGCGCAGCCCGGCGGCGTGCCCAAGACCTCCAGCGGCAAACTGCGCCGCCAAGCCTGCAAGCAGGCTTATTTGCAAGGCTCGCTGCCAATCTTGGCGCGCTCGGGAGACGCGGCGGGTTCGGACACGGCCTTGGCAGGTGCCGGCCGGCCGGCCGAAACGGCCCGCACGACGGCCCCGCAATTCCAACTGCTGCGGGAAGCCCTGGCCGTCGTCCCGCCGGCGCAGCGGGCGCCGCTGATCGCCCGCTTTCTCCAGGCCGAGATCGCCCGGCTGCTGAAGGCCGGGGAATCCGGCGTGTCCGTCGATACGCCGCTGCGGGCGGCGGG
>CAJPFO010000276.1 GCA_905339255.1 Myxococcaceae bacterium | reverse complement strand
AGCATTTCCCGGGGCGCGCGCCCTTCGCCGACCACGGTCGAATCAACGCCCCGGCTCCGCGGCTCGGGCGCATTCGATGCAACGGGCCGCGTCGGGAAGCGCGCGAAGCCGATCGTGCTCGATCGGCCGTTCGCAGTCGATGCAGATGCCGAATGCGCCGCGCTCGATGGCGTCGAGCGCGCGATCGATCGCGTCGAGTCTTCGGACGGCGAGCGTCTCGAGCGTGTCATCGAAGCGGAGTTGAGCGTGGGCGTCGCCGCGATCCGCAGGGTCTGCATTCTCGTCCCGCTCGACGTCCTGAAGGAGCGCCATCTCGGCCTCGATCCTGCGGTTGGCCTCGACGATTCGCGCGCGCTCGGCGAGGAGCTCGCGCCGCAGGTCCGTGACGAAGCGGTTCGCTTCGCGGGCTCCGCCCGCGAGCGGGGTCGGCCCGCCCTCCTCGGCGCGAAGCCACGTGGCGCGCGCGACGAGGAGCGTTCTCCGCTGCGACGGTGCCAGGACGTCGCACTCGACGAGACCCATGCACGGCTCGAGTCCCTTGGCCTCGCAGAGCTCGTCGAGTGCCACGCTTCCTCGACTTCGCCCCCCGTGAAGATCCGACGCGTCGGCAGTCAGGACCCGGAGATTCGGGCAGCGATGGAAGTGGTGACGCATCCGCGCCTCTCGCGATGATTCGTTTCGAGGCCCGGCCGCACGCTCGATCAGGCGGCTTCGGAACGCTTCAAATAGGGGAGCCGCGCGGCGGTGGCCTCGATCGCCGAGCCTGCCTCGAGCAGGACGGCCGTGTTGTTCCAGGTTCCTCCGACGAGCTGTCGATGCGCGCCTTCGGGGATCGACGCGTCGAACGTGCCGGCACGGCACGAGACCTTGCGATTCGCGACGTCTACGACCACCTCTTGCGACGGGTCGAGATCGATCGAGTCCATGAGCGCGGAGAGGGCTTCGGGCGCGAGGCAGAGATGCGGAAGCCCGAGGGCGGTGCAGTTTCCGGCGAAGATCTCGGCGAACGACCCGCCGACGAACGCCTGGAAGCCGAACCGCATGAGCGCTTGCGGGGCGTGTTCTCTCGACGATCCGCAGCCGAAGTTGTGACCGACGACGAGGATCGTGGCGCCGGTGAAGCGCCGATCGTCGAGCGGATGGTTGCCCTTGGCCTGCTCGCGGTCGTCCTCGAAAGCGTGCTCGCCGAGGCCCTCGAACGTGATCGCCCGGAGATACCGCGCCGGGATGATCCGGTCGGTGTCGATGTCGTCCCCGCGCAGCGTGCAGGCGCGGCCGACGACGCGCTCGATCTTCGCCATCAGAGCATCTCCCGTACGTCGGTCACGCAGCCGCGCAACGCCGCCGCCGCCACCATCACCGGTGACATGAGGAGGGTCCGGCCCGACGGCGATCCCTGCCGGCCCTTGAAGTTCCGGTTGCTCGACGACGCGCTCATCTGGCGGCCGACGAGCTTGTCGGGATTCATCGCGAGGCACATCGAGCAGCCCGCCTCGCGCCACTCGAAGCCCGCCGAGCGGAAGATCTCGGGGAGCCCTTCGGCTTCGGCGGCGCGCGCCACGGCCTGCGAGCCGGGAACGACGAGCGCCTTCACCCCCGGAGCGACTCGGCCCGTCCGCGCGATGCGCGCGGCCTCGCGCAGATCCGAAAGGCGTCCGTTGGTGCACGAGCCGATGAAGGCCACGTCGATCGGGGTCCCCGCGATCGGCGCGCCTGCGGTGAGGCCCATGTAGGCGAGCGCTTCTTCGAGGCCCGCACGCTCGTCGTCGCGGACCTCGTCGGGCCTCGGGATGCGCGCGTCGACCGCGACGCTTTGTCCCGGGTGGATCCCGAACGTGACGGTCGGGGCGATCTCGCGCCCGTCGAGCGATACGCGGTCGGCATGGCTCGCGCCGGGGCCGCTCGCGATGCTTCGCCACCACTCGATCACCCGCTTCTCGTCCTCGCCGGCGGGTGCGAACTCCCGCCCTCGGAGGTACGCGAAGGTCGTCTCGTCGGGGTTCACGTAGCCGCAGCGGGCTCCGCCCTCGATCGACATGTTGCAGACCGTCATGCGCTCCTCGAGCGACATCGCCTCGATCACCGCGCCGGCGTATTCGTACGCGAAGCCGATCCCGCCCTTCACACCGAGACGCTGGATGATGTGGAGGATCACGTCCTTCGCGTAGACCCCCGGGGCGAGTTTTCCTCCCACCTCGATCCGCCTCACGCGCGGGCGCGCGAGCGATAGGCATTGGGTGGCGAGGACGTCCCGAACCTGGCTCGTTCCGATTCCGAAGGCGACCGCACCGAAGGCTCCGTGCGTCGAGGTGTGCGAGTCGCCGCAGGCGATCGTCATTCCGGGCTGCGTGAGTCCGAGCTCGGGGCCGATCACGTGGACGATCCCTTGCTGGCCCGTCTCGGGACCGAAGAATCGGATTCCCTGCTCGCGGCAGTTGCGCTCGAGCTCGGTCATCATCGCCTCGGCGAGGTCGTCGGAAAGCGGGCGTCGCTGCGAGTCCGTCGGGATGATGTGATCGACCGTCGCGAACGTGCGCTCGGGGCAGCGCACCCGCAGGCCCATCTCGCGCAACATCGAGAACGCCTGCGGACTCGTGACCTCGTGAACGAGGTGGAGTCCGATGAAGAGCTGCGTGTCGCCGTTGGGAAGCTCGCGCACCGTGTGCGCGTCCCAGACGGCGTCGAGGAGGGTCTTTCCGCCTCCCTTCGAGAGGCTCTCGGAATCGCGGGGGGAGCTCGTCTGCACGCCCTTCTGATAGCACGGGCGGGGCGGGGTCCGCATCGCGTAGCATGGGGCCATGGAACTCCTTCACACCGCTCACGTACCGGCCGGAGACGGCCCCTTCCCCACGGTGATCGCGCTGCACGGCTGGGGGGCGAGCGCGCACGATCTGTTCGGCCTCGCGCCGTATCTCCACGGCGGAGAGGCGCTCGTCCTCTGCCCGCAGGGCCCGCTCGCGTTCGACATCGGCAATGGCGTTCCGGGATACGGCTGGTTCCCGCTCTCGGGAGGGGCGACCTTCGACGCGGACCGTTTCGAAGAAGCCGTTCGCATGCTCGCAGCGTTCGTCGACGAGGCGATTGCGCGTTACCCGGTCGAGAAGCGCAAGATCGTGTTGCTCGGTTTCAGCCAGGGCGGCGTGATGGCCTATGCGCTCGCGCTTCGCGATCCGTCGCGTTTCGCGGGGCTCGCCGCCCTTTCGTCGTGGCTTCCGCCCGCGCTCGCGGGATCGATCTCGCGGCTCGCAGAGCACGAGCTGCTCCCGACGCTGGTGCAGCACGGGACCGAGGATCCGATGATTCCGATCGAGAAGGGCCGGGAGTCGCGGGATGCGCTGCGTGGGCTCGGGGTCTCGCTCTCCTACAGCGAGTACGAGATGGGACACGAGATCCGTCCCGAAGCGCTTCGGGACCTGCTCGTCTGGCTCGACGACAAGGTCCTGCAGCCGGTGAAGCTCTTCTAGGAGACCGACCGGAGACGGGTCGATCCCCTCGTCGGCGGCCCCGGAACCGGGCTGCTTCTACTCGTCGCTCCGCTCGGCGGACTGCCTTCGCTCGGCTCGGGCGGCCTCGGAGCCCCGGCGGCGCAATTCGCTCTCGACCCGTCCGATCTCGCGCGCCTCGCCCATCAATACGAGCGAGTCCCCTGCCTCGAGCAGACGATCCGGATCGACCGCTTCGTCGACCCCGTGATGGCGGAGCGCGATCGCCGAGACGTGCCAGCGGCGACGTAGATCGAGGGTCCTCACCGAGCGACCCCACCACGCGGCGGGCGCCTCGACTGCGCGCACCGCGATCCCGCTCGTGAGCCGGAGCGACTCGCGATCGCGCTCGGGAGACGCCGCGGCCGCGACCCCGACCCATTCGCCGTGCAGCGCCTCGCGCGCCAAGAGGTCCATGATTGCCCGCACCGAGAGCACACCGAGGAGACGGCCCTCGCTGTCGACCACGCCGAGCAGCTCCCGGCCGGAGCGTGTCAGCCGATCGAGACAATCCGCGACGGAGGTGTCTTCGACCGCTCGCGCTGCCTCCTCGGTGACGTCGCCCGCCACGACGAGGCCGCCGAGCGCCGCCGACTCGCCGAGAGAGGCCTTCACGTCGTGGATCGAGACCTGGCCGACCAGGCGCCCACGCTCGTCGATCACGAAGACGGCGCCGAGGTCACTGTCGAGAAAGCGTGCGAGCACGACGTCGAGAGGCGCGTCGCGGCGGACCGCCGGCGGGTCGGCCTGCATGACCTCGCCGGCCGAGACGCGGCGAAGCGCGAGATCCTCGCGGCG
>CAJPFO010000275.1 GCA_905339255.1 Myxococcaceae bacterium | reverse complement strand
CCGGACGCGCTTTTCAAGCGCTGCGGCAGCTCGATGCGGCAGGCGGAGCGCTGTCCCAGCTCCCCGGAGTCAGCGGCGATCTGATCGAGTGGCTTGTATCGGCATGGTTGAAGACGCGTCATCCGGTCATTCACGAAATCGCCGCGCTGCTCACATTGATCGAACTCGAGGTTGACCAAGCTTTTAGCGCCGCTCAAACGGAAGGTACGGAGGTGATTCGGTATCCGTATCGAATCGAGCGCTTGCATCCGAGCCGGATCGCTTCGTTGCTTACCGACCCCGTCGGAGTCTTGCGCGCGGAGTATGTGACTCCCTTGTTGACGGGGACGGACGCAGACGCGATGGCCGATGCCCTGTTTCCAAGAGTCGTCGGTCTGTTGCGCCAATTGGGAATTTCATGCCGGTACGGCGTCAATCCCGGCGACGAGACGCTGTTGGCCGATTCAGCGCCCTATGTCAGTCATGCGCTCATCGCCTACCTGAACGACCCATTGTTGAAAGGCCTCGAGTCGGAAGCTGGTGTCGTCCTCTCGATCTCGTCGGCCGATCGAGGTGATCTGGGGCTCGTCGTCAGTCCTTTCGGCACTCTGACGGCAACGAGATCCTTCGGCCCGTTCATCGTCGAGCTGGATCTCACGGCCGGTATCGACGTATTCGCCGTTGGCCGCCACGGCTTCACGCTGCTCGCGAACGCGTCGACGACTGAAGTCGTCGGCAGTGTGACCGCCGCCTTGGAAACATCGAGTTCTCCCGGGTTCGTATTTGGATCCCCCACGGGCTCGCGACTCGAAGTCGGAGGCGCACGGCTAGCCGCCGAAACCTCGCTGTCGGAGGCGCGTCGGACTCTGGCGCTGTCGGCAAACATATCGAAGTCGGCGCTGGTGATTTCACCCGGCGACGGCGACGGTTTCCTGGCGGAGATCCTGCCATCCGACGGCCTGCGCGCCGAATTCGATCTCGGCCTGGCCTGGTCCAGCGACAAGGGCCTCACCTTGCGCGGCAGCGCGGGGCTGGAGGCGGCCATCCCGGTGGGGCTATCGGTGGCCGGCGTGACGCTGGGAACCGTGAACCTCGGCCTGCGCGCGAACGGCGACCGGGTGAACGTGGAGGTTTCGGCCGACATCTCGGCATCGATCGGACCGGTGAAGGCCTTGCTGGACCGCGTGGGCATCGAGAGCACCCTGAGCTTCCCGGAGACCGGCGGCAATCTCGGCGTGGCGGATCTGGATCTTGGCTTCAAGCCACCCTCGGGCGTGGGCCTGTCGGTCGACGCCCACGGCGTGCTCACCGGCGGCGGCTTTCTGCGCCACGACCCGGCGCAAGGCATGTACGCCGGCGCGATGCAGCTCTCGCTGCACGACGAACTCACCCTTTCCGCCTACGGCATCATCGCCACGAAGCTGCCCGACGGCCGCCCCGGCTACTCGCTGCTGATCTTCATCACCGCCGAAGGCTTCAAGCCGATCCCGCTGGGCTTTGGCTTCATGCTGCAAAGCATCGGCGGCATCGTCGGCGTCAACCGCACCTTCGACGTGGAGGTGCTCAGGGCCGGGCTGAAGAACGACACGCTGGCGACGTTGCTGTTCCCGCGCGACCCCGTGGCCAACGGGCCGGCGCTGATCCAGGCGCTGGCGGCCGCGTTCCCGGCCAGGCGGGGCAGCTATCTGCTCGGCCTGCTGGCGCGGATCACTTGGTTCACGCCGACCCTGGTGCAAATGGATCTGGCCCTGGTCCTGGAGTTGGGGGGGCGCGAGCGGCTGCTGGCGCTCGGGCGCGTGAGCGCGCTGCTGCCGTCGAGCGACAACGATCTGATCCGGCTGAACATGGATGCGCTGGGCGTGCTGGACTTCGACGCGGGGACGCTGGCGGCCGACGCGGCGCTGATCGACTCGCGGCTGGCGCACCGGTTCCCGATCACCGGCTCGGCGGCGCTGCGGGCACGCTGGCCGGGAGCCGGGGCGGCGGCGGGCGCGGCGGCTGGGACGGACTTCGTGCTGGCGGTGGGCGGCCTGAACCCGCGGTTTGCCGCGCCGGCCGGGTTCCCCACGCTCGACCGGGTGGCCATCGCCCTGTGCGCGGGGCGGAACCCCCGCCTCGTCTGCGACGCGTACCTCGCGATCACGGCGAACACCGTGCAGTTCGGCGCGCGGGCGTCGCTGTACGCGGAGGCCGCCGGGTTCAGCGTCGCCGGCGACCTCGGCTTCGACGCGCTGGTGACGATCCTGCCGCCGCACTTCATCGTGGATTTCCGCGCTTCGGTGCAGTTGAAGCGCGGGTCACACAACCTGTTCAAGGTCACGCTCGACGGCACGCTCGAAGGCCCGCTGCCGTTGCGGGTCGCCGCCAGGGCGAAGTTCGAAATCCTGTGGTTCAGCTTCTCGGTCCATTTCGACTTCACGCTCGCCGACGGCGATGCCTCGGCGGCGGTGGCGGCGGTGGAGTTGGACACCGAGTTGAAGAAGGCGCTGGCGGAC
>CAJPFO010000274.1 GCA_905339255.1 Myxococcaceae bacterium | reverse complement strand
AGCGAGCCGATGGTGATGGAAGCCGTCGTCGAGGACGACCGCGTCGGCGTTGAAGGCCGAGACGGCTCGAAGACCCGCGACGCCGCGGTCGCGCGACACGATCACGGGAACGTCCGGGGCGAGTGCCGCGAGCAGGAACGGCTCGTCGCCCGCCTCGGCCGCAGAACTCGTGACGTGGCGACCGTCGGAGACGACGACGACGCGATCCCGGCCGCTCCGCCCGTACCCCCGGCTCGCGATCACGACGCGATGGCCCTGTGCGCGAAGCGAGCGCGCGACCCAGGCCGTGAGCGGAGTCTTGCCGGCCCCCCCCGCCGTGAGCCCTCCGACGCTCACCACGCGACACGGCAGTCGTCGCACGCGAAGCCAGCGACGGTGGTGGAGCGTGCGATCGAGCCACGCGGCGGCGGCGTAGAGCCGCGCGACACCGCCGAGGGGTGCGAGCAGAATCCGCTTCCAGCGAGGCTCGGGCCCCGGATCGTAGAGGTCGCGGATCATCCCGCCCTCCCCGACGAGGGTTCGATCCAGCGCTCGATCAACGCGAGCGAGCGCGCCGCGCTACCCCGATGCGCAAGGAGCGCGCGGGCCCCCGACGCGCCCATCTCGGCCGCGCGCGCGGGGTCGGCGAGCAGCTCGCACGCTTCGCGCGCGAGTGCCTCGGCACCGTCGACGGGCCGTGCGGCGCCGGCTGCGAAGAGGAGCTTCGCCGCCGAGGCCGCGTTCGAGACGAAAGGGCCGTGGAGAATCGGAACTCCCGCACGAGCGGGCTCGAGCAGATTGTGCCCGCCGACGGGTACGAGCGTTCCTCCGACGAAGGCGACGCGCGCCCGCCCCCAGACGGCCGGAAGGTCGCCAACGCGATCGAGGACGAGAACGCTGCCGGGGCCGATCCGTTCCGCGGCGAGGCGGCTTCGCCGCAGCACTCGCCGTCCCTGCGTTCCGGCGAGCTTCTCGACGTCGTCGGCGCGCTGCGGCCTTCTCGGCGCGAGCACGAGCGCACAGCGGATCCCCCGGCGCTCGGCTTCGGCGAGAGCCCCGAGCGCCGCGATCTCCTCGCCCTCGTGCGTGCTGCCGGCGACGAGGAGCGGCATGTCCGCGAGCGCCTCGGCCAGGTCTTCGGCGAGGCGGGGGGACGTGGCCGGGGCCTCGAGCTTCAGATCCCCCGTCACCTCGATGCGCTTCGCCGGGATCCCGATCTCGGCGAAGCGCTCGGCATCGAGGTCGCTCCGCGCTCCGACGGCCGAGATCCGCGCGAGCGAAGGGCCGATCCACGAGCGGAGCCGGCGGTAGCGCGGCGTCGATCGCTCCGAGAGCCTGCCGGAGACGATGACGACGGCGATCCAGCGCGCGGACGCCTCCGTGATCCAGAACGGCCAGAGCTCGGTTTCGATCAGGACGAGCGCGCGCGGTCGCACTCGCGAAAGGGCACGCGAGACGCACCACGGATGATCGAGCGGAGCGAGCGAGCCGCCGAGGTCCGGCCGCTCGCGGTGCAGCATCTCGCGCGCCGCGAGCGTCGTCGCGGACGCATGCACGCCATGGCCCCGGGCTCTCGCGAGATCGACGAGCGGGAGCGCGGCCCGGACTTCGCCGAGGCTCGCGCCGTGGATCCAGAGGCCACCGCCTGCGCTGCGGGGCACGGCACCGAGCCGCTCGCCGAGCCCCGTCCTCCATTCGGGGCGGAGCGCGAGAGCGACGGCCCCTGCCGGCGCCACCACAAGCGCCGAGAGGCATGCGACCGCCTGCCTAGCGACGCGCATCGAGCATCTCGAGCGCCATCGCGGCAGCACGTCTCGCTGCGCCGCCTCGACCGAGGCTCGCGCGAACGGGGGCGAGCCGTTCGCGCTGCACGCGCGCGGCGGGGCCCTCGAGCAGCGCTGCGAGCGCCCCGGCGATCGCCTCCGGAGTCGCCTGCTCCTGGAGGAACTCGGGAACCACCGGAGCGTCCGCAATCAGGTTCGCCATCGTGAGGGTCGGCACCTCGACCAGCCGGCGCGTGAGCCAGGCGGAGAACGCGCTCGTGCGTGCCGCCACCACGAGCGGACGCTCGAGCAGCATCGCCTCGACACTCACCGTCCCGGGCTTCGCGAGGATGGCGTCGGCGGCGAGCATCACCTCGTGGGAACGACCCGAGACGACGTGAAGCGGCACGCGGTGCGCCTCCGGCTCCGCCGCGAGCACGCGATCGAGGTCGTCGCGCCCGAGGCTCGGCGCGAGTGCGAGCACGAAGGACGTCGCCGGACGCTCGCGAACGAGCGCAGCGGCGCTCGCCAAGAAGAGCCCGAGGTGATGGCGGAGCTCGTTGCGGCGGCTTCCGGGCAGGAGCGCCACGAAGTCGCCCTCTACGGGCAACGAGAGCGCCGCGCGCGCGGCGCTCCGATCGAACCTCGAGGCGAGCGCGGCGAGCGGTTCGACGAGCGGGTGGCCGACGAACTCGACCCGGAGGGGCGTCCCCGCATAGACCGCGGGCTCGAAGGGAAAGATCGCCGCCATGGCATCGACGCGCCGTGCGAGCTTTCGCACCCGTCCCCGTCGCCACGCCCAGACCTGCGGGCTCACGTAATAGAGCACCGGGACCCCCGCGCGGCGAAGGCGACGAGCGAAGGGAAGGTTGAAGTCGGGCGAATCGACCAGGACCGCGAGCGAAGGACGATGCTCGCGGACGGCAACGCCGAGCCGTCTCCACGCGCCGACGATCCGCCGCAGGCTCGGCACGACCTCGATGAAACCTCCGATCGCGAGCTCGCGCTGGCCGACGACGATCTCGACGCCCGCCTTCTCGCAGCCGTCGCCGCCGAGCCCCACGAAGCGCAGGTCCGGGCGTCGCTCGCGCAGCGCCGCGACGAATCCCGTCGCGAGGAGGTCGCCCGAAGCGTCCCCCGCGCAGACGAGCACGGTCGTCATCGGAGCTCGTCGACGGGCGGCAGCGCCGCCACCACGCGAAGCGCGGTCCGCAGCGTCCGGAGCGCGTCGTCCGCGCTCACTTCGACGGGACTACGCTCGCGCACCGACGCGACGAAGGATCGAAGCTGAGCGAGCAAGGCGTCCTCACGGTCGATCTCGAGCTTTTCCATCTCGATTCGTGGCGTCCCGCCGCCATCCTCGATGCGATGGAAGGCCACTGCCGTCTGCTCGAGGAAGTCGATCGAGAGATATCCGCTCGCCTGGAAGAGCCGGAACTTCCGCAGCGGCGTACCGGACACGCGACTCGCCGTCACGTTCGCGACGCAACCGCCCGGGAAGACGAGCCGCGCGTTCGCGATGTCGACCTCGGACGAGAGCACGGGGACCCCGATCGCGTCGATCCGCGACGGCTCTTCCCCGATCAGATGTTGCAGCAGATCGAGATCGTGGATCATCAGGTCACGGACGACGTCGACGTCGGTGGCGCGTCCCGGGAAGGGCCCGAGCCGGTGGATCTCCGCGAAGCGGGGTCTCGCGATCCGCGCTCGCACCTTGCGAAGTGCGGCGTTGAAGCGCTCGAGATGTCCGATCTGGAGAATCCGTCCGGAAGCAGAAGCGGCGGCGATCATCGCCTCGGCGTCGTCGAGCGTCGCTGCGATCGGCTTCTCGAGCAGCACGTCGAGCCCGGCGCGGAGAATCGGGAGCACCACCTCGGCGTGCGCGACGGTAGGAACGGCGACGATCACGGCGTCGGCGAGCGAGGCGATCTCGCTCGCGTCGCCGAGCGCCGCGACGCCGTGCGAGGCGGCGACGGAATGCGCCCGTTCGGGGTCGACGTCTGCAACGGCGGTGAGCGAGACCGCCTCGCCGCCGGCCGCGAGTTCGGCGACCTTTCGCGCGTGATGTGCCCCCATGTGACCGGCACCGACCACCGCGATCCGAAGCGCCGGTGCACTCATGGCGCTCCCTCGGGCCCGAGGCCGACGAGCGCGATCCCGGCTCGATCCGCCCGCTCGACCACGCTCTCCCGATCGACGATGAGGGTTCTTGCAGCCTCGACGGCGAGCACCCCCGCACGCACGTCGATCAAGACGTCGACCGTGTCGGGTCCGATCGCCGGGACGTCGAAGCGCGGATCCTGCCGTGGCTTCGCGACCTTCACCACCGTCACCCCGTGCCCGCCGAGCGAGGCCCCACGCCGGATCGCTGCGTCGGTCCCCTCGATCGCCTCGAGCGCCATCACCGCACGCTCACGAACGACGACCGTCTGGCCGACGTCGACGCTCCCGAGCGCCTTGGCGATTCCGAATCCGAACGCCGCATCGGCGAGCTGCGACGCGGTCGGTGCCGTACGGCCGAGCACACCACGCGAAGCGAGAAGCTCGGGCACCAGCTCGGCCTGCGGGCGCAATAGGATCCCCTCCGCAGCGAGCGCGTCGGCGACCGCCCCGAGGATGCCGTCGTCGCTCCGGTCGCGAAGCCCCGCGAGCAACGCGAGCGCCCTCGCGTCGGGACGAAGCGCGGCGAGGTCGCCGTAGAGGTTGGTCTTCAGGATCTTCCCGGCCAGCACCGCGTCCTTCACGCCGGCCTCTCGGAGGAACTCGAGCAGGCGTCCGATCTCCCCGAGCCGGAGCCAGACGATCCGCTCGACCGTCTCGGCGAGGGCAGGATCGGTGTCGCCGGGAAACGCGACCGCCGCCACGGACACGCCCCGTCGCCGCGCTGCACGCGCCACGTCGAGAGGGAGCCTTCCGCGGCCGGCAATGAGCCCGAGCATGGTTGGCGAGCACCCTACCGGGTGATGCCGCGCTCCGACTTCTCGAGGAACGCCACGAGGCGCTCGACCTCGGGGGAGCCGGCGGCCCCCTCGCGAACGCGGGCGAGGGCGACCTCGAAGCGCAGCTTGGAAAAGAAGAGAACGTGGTAAGCCTGACGGATCTGCTTCGTGGTCTCGGCCGAGAAGCTCCGGCGGCGCAGACCGACGACGTTCACGCCGACGAGCCGGGCGCGATCGCCCGCGATCAGCGCGAAGGGTGCGCAATCCTTGCTCACCATCGTATTGGCCGCACACATCACGGACTCTCCGACGCGTGCGAACTGGTGGATCCCCACGTAGCCGCCGAGCACGGCGAAATCCTCGACGACGGCGTGCCCCGCGAGGCCCGTGTAGCCCGCCAGGATGCAATGCGACCCCACCCGACAATCGTGCGCAACGTGCACGCTGTTCATGATCAGGTTGTCGTCGCCGATCCGCGTGCAGCCTCCTCCCTTGGGCGTTCCCACGTGGATCGTCACGTGTTCCCGGATCACGTTGTCGCTGCCGACCACGAGCTCGGTCGAGTCGCCGGTGAAGCCCTTGTCCTGTGGCTCACCGCCGAGCGCAGCGAAAGGGAACACGCGGCTCCGGGCCCCGATCGTCGTCCGGCCCGTGATCGACGCGTGGTGCGCGACCTCGACCCCGTCGCCGAGAACGACCTCGGGGCCGATCACGGCGAAGGCGCCGACCCGCACGCCGGCGCCGAGGCGCGCCTTCGAGTCGACGAGCGCGGTCGGATGGATCTCCATCAGCCCTTTCGATTGAAGCGCTGGATCACGATGTCGGTGATGTCGAGCGCCTCGCGCGAGTAGACCGGAACCTCCTTGGTCAGGATCAGCGTGAAACCCTGCTCCTTCCCGACCGCGGTGATCGCCTCGATCAACTTCTTCCGCATCGGTCCGAGCAGCCGCTCGCCGTCGACCTTGAGCTTCCCGTCGAGCTCCTTCATCCGGGTATCGATCTCGCCCTTGAGCTGGACGGCGTCGAGCTGCTTCTGGTAGAGCGCCTCCTCCGAGAGCACGAACTTCTTGCTGCGGAGCTCCTCGTCCATCGCCTTCAGCCGATCGATCATCGGCTGGAGCTGACCCTCCGCTTCCTTCTGCTTGCGCTCCATCTCGGACTTGGCCGCCTTGCCTTCGTCGCTCGAGAGCATCGCCTGCTGCAAGTCGACGATCCCGATCTTGACGCCTCCCGAGTCGTCCGCGGCGGTTCCCCAGGCCACGATGGCCGCGAGGCCGAGCAGCACGATCGCCTTGTGCACGCGCATGAACGAGTTTCCTCCAAGACCGGAGCCGGGTCCGGCTGCCGTCGATCAGAAGTTGGCGCCACCGACCGAGAACTCGAAGACGTAGGAATCCTCGATGCCGTCGAGGCGGTTCAAGGGGAAGCCGACGAAGGCCTGCAGGGGGCCGAAGGGAGAGAACCAGAGGCCGCCGATTCCCGTACCGTAGCGCATGGCATAGTCGCCACCGTCGAGACCGAGGAAGTCCTCGTTCTCGGACCATGCGTTCCCGACATCGATGAAGACGATCCCCATGAGGCCGAGCGATTCGGAGATCGGGAACCGGTACTCGAAGGTCGCCGAAAGGAACTTGTTGCCGCCGATCACGTCGGTCTCGTCGAGGTCGGCGAAATCCTCGATCTTGCTGTCGGTGATGCTGTTGCAGACGAAGTTCCCGTTGCCCTGCGGGTTCGGGACGATGCCCTCGATATCGTTGCACTCGCCGGTTCCGGACGTGCGCCCCACCGGTGTGTACGGCCCCTCGACCCCGAACGCCCCCTTCGGCGAGGATCCGAGCGCAGCGAAATAGGCGCCGAAGTCCCCGGCGTAGAGCAGCGCGCGGCGCGGGCCGACCGAGCGGGCCCGGTAGCCGCGGAGCTGGAAGGTGCCGAGGCCCCCCAGGAAGTAGCGCTCGGTGAGCGGCAGCGTGAGATCGGTGTCGATGAGATTGAGCGGACAGGTCTGGAAGCTGCCGTTGGCGAAAGTGCCCGGCTGGCAAGCCGACCCCGAGAGGACGTCGTCGAAATCGAAATCCCCGATCGAGTTGAACGGCGCTGCGTAGCCCGCGCGAAGCCCGAACATGAAGGTCGAAGGGATCGGGAACCAACTCGGCGCCGGCAGGTAGTATGCGCTGCGCCCCTCGACTCGGAGGAAGTTCGAGAAACCTCCGAGGCCGGCGTACTCGATCGACCCTGCCGCCTGGTAGCCGGCCTTCGGTGCGATGCGGTCGTCGACCCGCTCGATTCGTGCGGAGAGGCCGAGCATGCTCGAGGAAAGGGTGTCGCCGAGAAGCTCACGGAAGATCACCGACGCCGCGTTCACTCCGACGTCGTCGAGCACCTCCCGCTGCGAGAAGCTGTAGGATGCGAAGGCGCGCGCCGTATTGTCCTCGTTCAGCGGGTGACCGAGGTTCAGGTCGATCCCGCGACGGCGCTCGCTGAAGTCCTCGTACTCGAGCTCGAGCCAGTAGAGCGTGGTTCCCAGGCTGAAGTTCGAATCGAGGAAGTACGGGTCGCTGAACGAGAAATAGAAGCGGTCCGTCCGGCCTCCGATGTCTGCCGAGAGCTGCGCGGCATAGCCCCTTCCGAAGAGGTTCGACTCCGCGAGCGCTCCCGTCAGGATGAAGCTGTCGGTGGTCGAGTAGCCCGCGCCGAACGAAAGCGAGCCGGTGGGCCGCTCGACGACCTTCACGTCGAGGTCGAGCTGGTTCGGAGAGTCGGTCTGCTTGGGCTCGAAGGTCACGTCCTCGAAGTAGCCGGTGTTCTTCAGCCGGCGCTTGCTGGTATCGACGGCCCGGGCCGAATAGAGCTGCCCCTCGACGAGCTGAACCTCGCGGCGGACGACGTAGTCGCGCGTCGCCGTGTTCCCGGCGACCCCGATCTCCTTCACGAAGTAGAGCGGCCCCCGCTGGACTTCGAACACGACGTCGACGAGCTGCGGCCCCTGCTTCACCTCGGTGAGCGGGCTCACGCTCGCGAAGTAGTAGCCGCGGTCGGTGTAGTGGCGCGTGAGGCCGTCGACGTCGGCCGTGAGGTACGAGCGGTTGAAGACGGCCCCCTCCTCGAGCAGCAGGGTCTCCTGGAGCGCGGCAACGTCGGCGTTGTCGTCGCCCTTGACCGTGATCTTGCCGACGCTGAAGCGGGGGCCTTCCTTCACGTCGACGGTCACGACGAGGCCGCCCTCCTCGACCTCGACGCGGGGCTCGGAAAGCTCGACCTGCAGGTAGCCCGCGTCCTGGTATTTCGTCTCGACGTCACGCAGATCCTGCATGAAGACCGGCTCCGAGTAGGTGCCGGACTTGTCGAGGTACTGCGTGGCGTACGAATAGAACCGCCACGGCGTCGTCTTCATCTTCGACGTGAGATCATCGTCCGAGAAGGCCTCGTTGCCCTCGAAACGCACCTCGGTGAGGCGGAGCTTGTCTCCCTCGTCGACCTCGAAGGTGACGGAAACCGCACCCTGCGCGAGAGGCTCGATCCGCTGCGAGACCTTTGCCTGGTAGTAGCCTTCGGCCCGATACAGGCTCTCGATTCGCGCGACGTTCTCGTAGAGGAGCGGGTAGTCGAGCGTGGCGCCCGTGGTGAGCGTCAAGGCGTCGCGAATCTTGTCGCCGTCGAGGTTGTCGTTTCCGGCGATCGCGATCTGGCGGACGACCGGGTTCTCCTCGACCTCGAAGGTCAGGATCCGGCCCTGCGGGCTCTCCTCCGTCAGCACGCGGACATTGCGGAAGAAGCCGAGACCGAAGACCTCGCGCACGTCGGCGGCGACCTGCTGCGGGTTGTAGACGTCTCCCGGCTTCGACGAGACCCGGGCCTTTACGGCGTCGGCCTCGATTCGCTTGTTGCCGCGAACCCGGACCTCGGCGATCTGCTCCCCCGACGAAAGTGCGCTCGAAGCTCCGATCCTCGCGGTCGGGACGACCCGGAAGACCACGACGACGCCGTCGGCCTTCCGCTCGGTCTCGACGCTCGCCGTGGCGATTCCCGGTTGCGCCTTGAGCGCGGTGAGGTCCGCCTGCGCGATCGCCGTCTCGTAAGGGGCGCCGACCCGGGTTCCGAGCTTCGCAGCCGCGTCCTTCGGCAGGTCCGGAGCGCCTTCGATCCGCACCTCGAGCACGTTCGGCCGCGAATCCTCCGCGACGGCCGCTGCGATCTGCTCGGCGAGCTCGTTCACGCGCTCGCGGAGCTCGTCCTCGTTCTCGGCGGTGAAGACGAACGATTGCACGGCGGCGCCCGGCTGCACCGGAACCACGCGCGCGTCGAGGCTGAAGCGCCCGGCGAGCTCGGTCAGGCTTCCGATCACGCCGAAGCGTGCGCCGAGCTCGGACGAAACGGTGCGGACGACCGGATCACCGGGATCTGCAGCGATCCTCGCCCCGGCGCGCTCGCGCACCTTCGCCGGGTCGAGCACCTCGATCCGACCCGTCGCGTCGAGCCTCGCTCGCAGCATCTCGGGCAGCGACTTCTCGAGCTGATCGAGCGGCTTCGCGCTGTTGACCCGGAACGGGAGCACCGCGACCTCGACACGCTTTGGTGTCGCCACCGGAGTCTCGGCACGAGCGACCGGCGCGGCCGTTCCGAACAGGATCGCGAAGAGGCTCGCAAGGATCAGGGCGGGGCGGGAGAAGGACGGCTGCTCTGCGTCTCGCGGCACTCGGTGCCCTCCGCGGCGGAATGTGCTCCGCGGCGGTGGCGAACGATCGCCCTCCCCCCGAAGCCCCCTCCAAAGCTTGCGGCAGCATACCCGTGCGGGAAGCCCCCCGGCAAGGGTGCTCTCAAGCGTTTCTCGTGGAGGGACGAAGGGTTGGGTGGAAGGGCCGCGCGTATGCGGATAGCCTCGACCGCAGGCCCCACGAAAGGACCGGGAGGTTTCCCCGTGAGAATCGCCAGCCTCGTCGCCTCGCTCGTGCTCCCCGCCGCGCTCGCCTGCGCCAGCGGCGCGGGCGGCCCGCCGCCCTCGGCGTCGCAGGCCGATTCGGCGATCGAGCAGGCGACGCCGCCTTGCATGGGCAACACCGACGGGGACTGCCCCTCCGGAGATCCGATGCAGGATTTCTGAGACCCCGGGTCCAGGCTCAGGGCGCGAGGAAGGCCTCGATCTGTCGCGCGGCCTCGTGGTCCGGCATCTGCACCGGCGGATGCTTCATGGTGTAGGCGGAGATCGGCAGCAGCGGTCCTGCGAGACCCCGCTCGCGCGCGAGCGCGACGTAGCGGATCACGTCGATCACGATCCCCGCCGAGTTCGGTGAGTCCTGCACCGAGAGCCGGGCCTCGAGCTCGATCGGAACGCCGCCGAAGCCGTGGCCCTCGATCCGCAAGAAGCAGACCTTGTTGTCCTTCTGCCACGGGACGTAATCGGACGGTCCGATGTGGACGTTCGAGGCCCCGGCGTCGTACGGGAGCTGGCTCGTCACGGCCTCCGTCTTCGAGATCTTCTTCGACGCGAGCCGCTCGCGCGAGAGCATGTTGAGGAAGTCCGTGTTGCCACCCGTGTTGAGCTGGTAGGTCCGATCGACGCGCACGCCACGATCGACGAAGAGTCGCGCGAGCGTGCGGTGCAGGATCGTCGCTCCGAGCTGGCTCTTGATGTCGTCTCCCGCGCACGGAATCCCGGCCGCCCTGAAGCGGTCGCCCCAGACGGGATCCGACACGATGAAGACCGGAATGCAGTTGACGAACGATACGCCCGTCGCGAGGCACGCCTCGGCGTACGCCACCACCGCCTTCTGCGATCCCACCGGCAGGTAGGAGACGAGGATCTCGGCCCCGCTCTCCTGCAAGACCTTCGCGACGTCGACCGCCGGCTCGTCGGCGAGCCGGAACGCCTGCTCCTCGGGGTAGTCCGCCATGTGCGGCGCCACTCCGTCGTGCACCGGCCCCATCTGCACCACCACCGGGCTCTCCCGGAGCCCGTCCGAGATCACCGTCGTGCAGTTCGGGGCTGCGAACGCCGCCTCGTGGAGCGGAAGCCCGACCTTGCGCCGGTCGACATCGAAGGCCGCGACGACCTCGACGTCTCCGGGGCGCCACCCCCCCATCTCGAGGTGCATCAAACCGACTCCGTCCCGCTTCTCCGGCCGCGCATAGTGCTCGATCCCCTGCAGCAGCGAGCTCGCACAGTTGCCCACCCCCGCAATCGCGATCCGGATCTTCTCGCCCGCGCGGCGCGTCATGCCGGGACCCCCCTCCATGGCCATCCTGGCCCTTGCGCGCCGATCCGCCCCGCAAGCGCAGCCGTCTGGCCGAGGAGCGATCGTCGCGAGATCTCCATTCGAATGCCCGCCTCTTCGGCGCGCGAGCCTAACGGGGGCCTCTCCTCCCGGTCAAGGCTGCCCCCGGAAAGGCTTGCCCGCTCGGACCCCGCGCGCCCGGGCCGGAGCCCCATCCGCTCACTCGTAGCCGAGCGCATCGACGATGTTCATCGCGGCGGCCTTGCGCGCCGGATAGAGGCCGAAGAACAGCCCGACGGCCACCGAGACCGAGAACGCCACCGCGGCAGAGACCGCGGAAACCGGGACTTCGACTCCGTAGAGGACGCCGAGGTACCACGGCAGCCCGGCCCCGATCACGACACCGATCACCCCGCCCGCCAAACTCAGCATCCCGGCTTCGAGCAGGAACTGGAGCAGGATGTCGCTTCGCCCCGCCCCGAGCGCGAGTCGGATGCCGATGTCGCGAGTGCGTTCCGTCACGGTGACCAGCATGATGTTCATGATGCCGATACCTCCGACCAGCAGCGAGACCGCCGCAATCGCGATCAGACCGAGCGTCACCGCGTCCGAGATGCGCTGGGCGAGCACGAGGTAGCTCTCGAGCGATTCGACCTTGAAGCTCGAGAGGGCGCGATGGCGAGTGCGCAGGATCTCCTCGACCGACTCGACGACTCCCGGGACCGCCTCCTGCGAGTCGGCCTGGAAGTACACGACGTCGACGAAACGGACGGGATAGAGGTTGCGGAAAGCGGAGAACGGAACGATCGCCGTGAGGCCCGCCGCTTCGCTCTTCTGCACCGCCGCGGCGCTCTCGACGGCCTCGCGAAAGACGCCGATCACCTGGAAGCGGACGCCGAAGATCCGGAGCGACGCATCGGAGGGCGGCGCCCGGCGCCCGTAGAGACGCTCGGAGAGTTCGCGGGAGAGCAGGCATACCTTTTCGGAAGCGCTCTCCTCCCGATCCGAGAAGAAGCGCCCGTGCACGAGAACGAGGTTCCGAACTCGTGGATACGAGGGCGTGACCCCGAGCACCGAGAGCGCCTCGGGCTCGCCGTCGATCGACACGGCGTCGCTTCCCGAGAGCACCGGAGCGATCTCGACGACCCCGGGGACGCGCGCACGCATGATCTCGACGTCCTCGAAGCTCACCTCCTCCGGGTTGATCCCGTCTCCGGTTCCGTAGGCGAAGACGAGATTCGCTCCCACGCCCTCGATCAGGCCGACGACGTAGGCGCGACCGAGCAGACCGATCGAGACGACGGCCACCACGCTCGCCGTCCCGATCGCCATTCCGAGCATGGTCAAGAGCGAACGCCCCCGCTGCCCCGCGAGCCCTTCGAGGGCGAAGCGGAACAGGAGGCTAAGCGCGCCGGTCGTGGGCCTGGCCATCGCGGATCAGCACGACGCGACCGGCAGCGGCCGCGACTTCCGGGTCGTGGGTCACCATGACGATCGTCGCGCCCCGGGCGTGGAGCTCGGCGAGGAGACCCAGGATCTCCTGGGCCGTGCGGCTGTCGAGCGCGCCCGTCGGCTCGTCGGCGAGCAGCAGCCGGGGATCGTTGACGAGTGCGCGCGCGATCGCGGCACGCTGGCGCTGCCCGATCGAGAGCTGGTTCGGGCGATGCTCGAGGCGATCACCGAGCCCCATCTCCTCGAGACGACGCCGGGCGTCGGCGCGACAGCGCAAAGCATCCCGGTCCCGCGCGTAGAGCGCAGGGAGCGCCGCGTTGTCGAGGATCGAGAGCTGCGGCAGCAGGTGGAAGGTCTGGAAGACGAAACCGATCATGCGGTTCCGGAGCGGAGCGAGCGCGTCGGCCACCTGCCCGGAGACGAGCTGGCCGTCGAGTTCGTAGCGGCCCTCGTACTCGGCGTCGATCAGCCCGAGGATGTGCAGGAGCGTCGACTTGCCCGACCCCGAGCGCCCCATGATCGCGACGAACTCTCCGGACCCGACTTCGAGGTCGAGACCGCGGAGCGCCGCAACCGGAACGCCGTTGCGTCGGTAGGTCTTCTGCACCCCCTCGAGCCGGATCGTGGTCGCGGCCGACGGCGCGACCTCGCTACGAGGTGCGAGCATCCGGCTTCCGGGCTTCCACGCGAGCGCCGTCCTCGAGCCCGGCCGCGCCGCTCACCACCACGACGTCGCCCTCGGAAAGGCCCTCGACGATCTCGACGGCCGTCACGCTCGAGAGGCCGGTCCGGACGGCTCGCTCGCGAACGCGTCCGTCCTCGAAGAGGTACACGACCGAATCCGCACCGCGACGCACCACGGCGTCGGCGGGCACCACGAGCGTCCTCGGGGACTCCGCCACGATGATCTCGACGTCGACGGTCATCCCCGGCACGAGACCCTCGAGCGGGCGCTCGAGCACGGCGAGCCCCTCCGAGACCGCACGGTTCTCCTTCACGATCACGTTCGGAACGATCTCGGTGATCGAGCCGCTCCACTCGCGCCCCGGAAAGGCGTTCGACGTCACGACCACGCGAGCACCGGGGCGAACCCGGCCGAGGTCCACCTGATCGATGTTCGCTCGGACGCGGAGGCGTTCGAGATCCGCGATGGCGAGCAGGAGGTCGCCCTTTCGCACCAGCGCGCCCCTTTTCACGTCGGTCCGGTACACCGTTCCCGTGACCGGAGCCGGCGTCTGCGCTGCATCGCGCTGCTCGGCGAGCTCGCGGATCCTGAAATCGAGCGCCTCGGTGCGGAGCGGCACCTCGCGGGCGAGCGCCGCCGCGCGTTCTCGCGCGTCACGGAAGGCGATCTCGCTCTCGATGAAGCGCTCGCGCGTGATCGCCCCCTGCCTGAAGAGCTCTTGGTCGGTCTCGAAGCGGCGACGCGCGGCCTCGACCTCGCTTCCCGCCGCGCGAAGCGACTCGCGCGCCGCGAGCCGCTCGGACTCCGCGCTCGCGAGCCCGGAAGCCACCGCCGACCCATCGAGCCGGACGAGGGGCTCTCCCTGCCGCACGCTCGATCCGGGGTCGGGGATCTCGACGACGCGGCCGTCGAGACGAGCGCGAACCTCCGACTCGTCGACCGGCTCGACCTTGCCGTTGGTCACCACCGCCACGCGAAGCGGTGCCGGCCTCGCCTCGGCGACCGAGACGGCCGGCGGCCCCTCGCCGCTGCAAGCCACCGCAGCGAGCGCCGCGAGCGCGAGGCGGGACCATCGACGACGGGATTCGAGCCGCATGGCGGGAACGTACACACTCCGCGCTCAGGGGGAAGCCGGCGCCACCGCGCGCACCAGCGCTCCGGCCTCCCTCTGGAGGTCGGCAAAGACGAGAACGCGGTCGAGCGCCGCATCGACGGCGGCGCGGCCGGCTCGCGTATTCTCGTCGAGCGCCGCGAGGGCCTCGTCGAGCGTTCCGCGCTCGGCGCGCAGGTTGAGCTCTGCGAGGCGGAGCTTCTCCAGCGAAACCTCCGCGCGCCGGCGCGCGAGATCGGCGCTCTCCGACGCGGCCGAGAGCCTCGCTGCGAGCTCGCGGACGCGCGCGCGCTTGGCGTCGGTTCGCGAACGCTGCTTGAGCCGGGCGATCTCCACGGCCTTGCTCGCTCCGTCCGTGGCGTAGAGATTGCGGAGCCCCTGGAAAATCGGAACGTCGACGTTCACACCCACCTGAAGGGCGTCGGGGTAGTTGTCGTAGCGCTTCACGCCGTAATGCGAGTACCCGCCTCGGACCCCGACCGTCGGCAGGAACCCCGCCCTCGCGATGTCGACGTTCTTCTCCTCGACCCGACGACGAAGATCGAGGATCCGCAGCTCCGGGGAGGCCGAGACGTCGGGCGCCTCGCCGCCCGGGAGCGTCGCATCGGGGAGACTCGAGCGATCGAGCCCCTCGCCGAGGGCGCCGATCTCGCGACCGAGCGCGAGAGCGAGCGCAGCGCGCGCCGAGGCCGCCGCGGCGAGACGCTGGTCGACGTCGAGCCTCGCCTCGATGAGACGGAGCGCGACCTGTTCGCGATCGGCAGGGCGCGTACGCCCGGCGTCGAGGAGCAGCGCCGCCTGCTGGTCGAGCGCTTCGGATTCTCGCGCGTGGTCACGGGCGAGGTCGAGGCGAGCCTCCTCGCGCAGGACTCCCGTGTAGCGCTGCACCACCTCGTAGGCGACGCTCTCGCGTTCCTGCTCCTCGGCGATCGCCGCAGCCTCCGCCTCGAGCTCCGCGCGTTCGATTCGATGCCACGTCGCGACGTCGAGCAGGAGCTGGTCGAGATAGACGTTGAACCAGCCTTGGTCGGAGCCGAGGCTCGAAAGCCCGTAGCGGCGCAGCTGCCCCGATCCGTCGATGGCTTCGAGGCTCTCGTCCTGACGGCTGTTGTAGCCGGCGTTGCTCGTGATCGAGGCCTGCGGCAGATACGCACTGCGCTCCTGGCCGGCCGCGTCGACCGATCGGTCGGCCTCGAGCCGGGCGATCCGGGATGCCGGCGCCTGTGCGAGCGCCTCGGCCACCGCGCGCGATAGCGAAAGCTCGCCGGGGGCATCGGAGGGCGGCTCGGCGGCGATCGGCTCGGCGGAAACCTCGACCGGAACCCACAGCCGCGCCACGAGCGCCAGAAACGGAAGCATTCGGCGGGCTCGGGAAGGTCGGCGCGTCAAAACGCCGGGGATCCTACTGCCCCGCGCCCGGCCTCGCATCCGGGCGTGCGCCCTTGCAGGCCGGCGAGCCGCGCCCCGTATGGGAGAAGGTGCGGGGATGCGGTACAACCGGGGGGCGCGAGGCCCTCCACGCGCCGAGGCCAGCGGCCCCCTCCCGCGGGCCGCAGCCAAGCTTCTCCGAGGATGAGCGCGATGATCGCAAAGGGCGCGCCGGAAACGGACGCGCGGTTGGTGGACCTGAGTCGGCCGCCGCGCGCGGCGATCGACGCGCGCGGCGCGGCGCCGTGGCGGGTGGTCGGCGGGATTCCCCTCGCCGTACGCCTCGTCCGGAGCCTCGAACTCGAGGGATTTCGAGAGATCCGGGTGCTCTGCGATCGGCCTCTCGAGACGGCCGACCTCGGCTCGCGGCGCCCCGATGTCCGCGCGACGCCGATCCTGCTCTCCGCCGAGGAGCCGGCAGCCGGCCTCCTCGCGGATCTCGCAGGGGGCGATCGTCTGCTGGTCGTCGACGGTGCCCTTCTCGCCGATCGCCGCCTGCTGCGCGCCCTCGCGTCGCTCGGCACTCCGGCGCGGGTCGCGCCGCCCGAGGACGAGACGCGCACGCTGCTCGCGGTCGTGAGCGCACGGAGCGCCGCGGCGTTCGCCACCGAGCCGACCCCGTGCGACGCGCTCGCGCTGCTCGAGGTGGCGAACGTGTCGACCGACGCGCCGGAGATGCGCGGGCCGATGCCGATCCTCTACCGCGCCGTCCGCAGCGATGCCGAAGCGACGCACGCCGACGACGAGCTCGTTCGCGGGACGCAGAAGCACGTGATGGATGCACCGGCGCGCTGGATCGACCCCTTCTTCGAGAACGCGATCGTGAGGCGGCTCGCTCCGACCCGCATCACGCCCAACCAGATCACGATCGGCGCGACGCTGCTCGGCTTCGTCGCTGCCGGATTCCTCTTCCGGCAGCACTACGGCGTCGCCCTCGTCCTCATGTATCTCGTCGGATGGCTCGACGGCTGCGACGGAAAGCTCGCGAGACTCCGCCTGCACTATTCGTCGCTCGGCGCGGGCGAGTCGTACTTCGATTTCGCCTACGAGAACGCGTGGTGGATCGCACTCGGCGCGGGGCTCGCCGAGGCCGGTCACGCCGAAGCCTTTGCATGGACGGCTGCGCTCGTCGGCGGGAATCTCCTCGACGAGATCGTGTACACGATCTCACAGGCGAAGCTCGGCATTTCGATCGACCTGCTCTCGCCGGCCGACGGCGCGTTCCGGCTCGTCGCAGGCCGACGCAACGTCTATGCGGCGATGCTCCTCGTCGCCGTCCTGCTCGGCTCGCCCTCCGGCGGGCTCAAAGCCATGGGTGCCTGGGCGGTGGTGACGGGAGTCGTACACGGGCTGCGCCTCGTGGCTGCGCTTCGCGCTCCGCAGCGAGAGGGGCTCCACGCGTGAAGCTCCTGCACGCGGTCGCGGTCGCGCTCGGAGCGGCGCTCTTCGCGGCCCTGGTGGTTCGCGTCGGCCCCGAGAAGCTCTGGCAGGACGCCGCGGCGCTCGGTGTCGGCGTCGTCGTGATCGTCGCCATCGAGGGCGTCGCCGACCTCGTCCACACGCTCGCCTGGCGTCGCTGTTTCCAGCCCGCGCATCGCCCCCCGCTCTTCCGCCTCTGGCTGCCGCACCTCGCGGGGGCCGCCATCAATTTCGTGACGCCGACTGCGACGCTCGGCGGAGAGGTGGTTCGCGGCACCCTCCTGCCGCGACACGTTCCGGGAACCGAAGCCACCGCTTCGCTCGCGATCAATCGGCTCTCGGCGACGATCTCGGACGTTCTCCTCTCGCTCGCGGGAGTCGCGCTCCTGCTCGCCGCCGTCCCGCTCGACCTCGGGATCCGCGTCTCGATCGTCGTGGCGCTCGCGCTCTTCTGTCTCGGAGTCGGCGGTTTCTTCGCGGTCCAGCGACGCGGACGCCTGGCGGCCCTGGTCGGCGAGCGCCGCGCCATCGCGCGTGTGCTCGGCGCCCCTCGCGCGGAGCGCATCGCCGGGCTCGCAGCGCAGGTGGACTCGCGGATCGCGGCGTTCCACGCCGAGCGCCCGCTCGACCTCGTGGCGTCGGTGCTGCTCCACACGGCGGCGAACGCGCTCGGCGTCGTCCAGCTCGCGCTGTTCTTCTTCTTTCTCGGCGAGCCGGTCGGGATCGCGACACTCGCGCTCGTCTTCCTCGTCGCGCGGGTCCTCGACCTCGCCGCCTTCCTCGTTCCCGCTCGACTCGGCGTGCAGGAGGGCGCTCGGATGGTCGCGATGCGACTCGCAGGCCTCGATCCCTCGCTCGGTCTGCTCTTCTCGCTCGTGCTGCGCCTCGAACAGGTCGTCTGGGCCGGCGTCGGACTCGCGGCCTACGCCGCGCTCGCCGCCGCTCGCGGTCGGCGCGTCGAGACCGCGTCGTGAACGCCTGCGTCCTTCCCGCGCCGCTAGGCGGAGGCAATCTCGAGGTGGCGGGGCTCTCCGGCGCCGAACGCACCCGACGGGCGCTCGCTCACGCCGGTTTCACGATCGTCGCTCCGGGAGCGGCCGCGAGGGGCCGCACGCTCTTCGTCGCAGCGGACGCCGCGCTCGACCCAGAAGCCGCACGCGCGTTGCGCGACGCCGCGGGCGAAGGCCTCGGAGCGATCGGGGCGTCGAGCCCGCTCGAGGCGCCCGCCGCACTCGCGGTCGGCGAAGCGGTCGAGGGAGGAGACGCGCTTCGGGACGCGACGGAGCTCGGGGCGCTCGCGGCGCGGCTGCAGAGCGAGGGGCGCCTCGCGCTCGCGGATCTCGACGGCGCCGTCTGCGAGCGGGTCGGATCGAGCCCCTCGGCGCGCGCCCTCGAGCGGCGCATGCTCGACTCGCTCGCACGGACGACCGACGGATTCTTCGCCCGCCATTTCGATCGACGTCTATCGTCGAGGCTCTCGCCGCATTTCGTCCGGCGTGGCGTGAGCCCGAACGCGATCACGCTTCTCGCGACGATCGTGGGCCTCGTGGGCGCCGGATGCCTGGCTACGCAAGCGCAGACGCTGCAGGTGATCGGAGCGCTGCTCTTCATCGCGTCGACCATTCTCGACGGTTGCGACGGCGAGGTCGCGAGGCTCTCGTTCCGGAGCTCGGATTTCGGCAGGAGGCTCGACCTCGTGGGAGACAACCTCGTGAACGGCGCCGTTTTCGCCGCGATCGCGTTCGGGGCGATGCGCTCGGGCGCCGCCGCCACCTCGAACGCGCTCGTCGTCGTGATGCTCGTGGGCTTCGCACTCGCAACGGTCGCGGGGTATGTCTTCGCGCGCTGGGCCGAGCGGACCGGTCGCGGGGGCGACTTCCGCGCGCTCTACGAAAGGCTCGCGAGCCGCGACTTCGCCTACTTCGTCCTGTTGCTCGCCGTGCTCGACCGCTTGCACGCGTTTCTCTGGTTCGCGTCGCTCGGCACCTACGCATTCGTCGCCGTCCTCGCGATCGTGAGGGTACGCGCGGGGCGTGGCCCGGGTCCCCCCGCAGCGCCCGCGGGCGAGGAGCAATGGGCTTGATCCCGGGAGCGCTTCGCTGGACCCGGACGGGCGAGCTCGAGTGCGCCCGCGATGGCGCCCCGGTGCGGACGATCGAGGCCCTGCTCTTCGATCTCGGCGGCACGCTCGACGACGATGGCCGGGGCTGGGCCGAGCGCTTCGGCGCAATCCTTCGCGAGGAGCTCCCGGACGTCGACGCGGATGCACTGCCGGCGGCGCTCGATGCGGGCGAGCGGGCCGTTCTCCGCAGCGAGCACGCCGGTGACTTGGGCCTCGAAGAGATGGTGGCGCTCCACGTGCGCGCGCAGCTCGAGGCCCTCGCTGCCATGACGGCACCGCGAGCCGCGCGGATCGCCCGGCGCTTCCACGACGAGACGCGCGATCGGCTCTCGTCGAGACGCGCGCTCCTCGAACGGCTCGCGTCGAGGATGCCGCTCGCGGTCGTTTCGAACGGATGCGGAAATGGCGAGCGTCTGGTTCGCGACGCCGGACTCGGCGCGTGCTTCAGGACGGTGGTCGACTCCTCGTGCGTCGGGGCATGGAAGCCTGCACCCGAGATCTTCTACCCGGCGCTCGCGGCGCTCGGCGTCCCTCCGGAGCGCGTCGCGATGGTCGGTGATCGGATCGATCGCGACGTCGAAGGAGCTCGCGCGGCGGGATGCCTCGCGATCTGGGTCTCGGGAGGCCGAGACCTCGATCCGAGCGATCCTCGCAGATCGCTCATCGATGCGACGATCTCGAGCGTCGACGAACTCGACCCCGTGGCGGATCGATGAGAGCGGGAATCCTCGCCGCAGGCCTCGGAGAGCGCCTTCGGGGAGCCGGAATCGCGACTCCGAAGGCGCTCGTCGAGGTCGGTGGGCGACCGCTTCTCGAGCACGCGCTCGCGGCGGTCCGAACCGTCGGCGCGCAGAGCGTGACGGTCCACGTGAATGATCGCGATGGCGATGCGATCTCGCGTTGGATCGACTCCCGGGGGCTCCGGGGCTCCGTCGGCGTGATGCGCCGGACGACGGCCTCGAGCCTCGAGACCTTCGCGAGGCTCGCTCCGGAACTCGTCCGCGGAGGCGAACCCCACGCGATCGTCGCGATGGTCGACGGTGTCTTCTCGGCCCGGGGCCTCGCGCGCTTTTCGCAGGATGCCCGCGCGCTCGCCTCCGGCGCGAGCGAGGTCGAGGGGATCCTTGGTGTCACGAGCCGGGAGGACGACGACCGACCGCTTCGCGTGCGGATCGGCGATCGCGATCGCATCGTCGCGATCGGCCGCGGCGCCGAATCGAGCCTGCTCTCGACCGCGGGCCTCTACCTGCTCCCGCGTCGGGCGATCCTGCGCGGGCCCGAGCTTCTCGCGGCCGGCGGCGGTGCGCTCCGCGAGCTTCTCGCCGCGATCGTCGCGGAGGGGGTGGCTCTCGCGGCCTGCGATCTCGGTGAAGTGGTCGACGTCGATCGCCCCGACGACCTCGAAGCGGCGGAGGCGCTCGGAGCGTGAGCGCCGCTTCGCCGACGCTCGTTGGAGTCGCACGCGAGCGCGTCTACTCGCCGGGAAAGGTCGACGCCGACCGTGCGATCCTCGAGTCGGCAGCCGAGGCGCTCGCCGCGCGCGGCGCCCGGGTGGACGTGATCGAGGCCGAAGCGATCGACACCGCGACTGCGAACGTCGATCTCGTCTTCACGATGGCGCAGGGCCCTCGGGCGCTCGCGGCGCTGCGCCGCATCGAGGCGGCGGGGACGTCGGTCGTGCACCCCTCCGAGGCCATCCTCGCCTGTCATCGCGTCCGCATGCTGGCGCGTCTCGAGCGCGCTGGGGTCTCGCGACCCGAGGCGCGGCTCGTCGCCCCGGGGCAGCCGCAGGCCGAGGCGCTCGCCTTCGTCGACTCGCTCGGCGATGCGGGCGCATGGGTGAAGCGCGGCGACGTCCATGCCACCGAGCCCGGCGACGTGGTTCGCGTCCGGGGCGCCGCCGAGGCGGTCGTGGCGCTCGGAGCGCTCGCCGGGCGGGGGGTCTGCGACGCCGTCATCGAGGCCCACGTCGAGGGCCCGACCTTCAAGTTCTACGGCGTGGTCGGCACCGGTTTCTTCCGTGCCTACCAAGGCGAGGCGCAATGCCCCACGAAGGCAGCGCCGGAGTGGGTCGCCCTCGCCGAGCAGGGTGCCCGCGCACTCGGCCTCGGCATCTACGGGGGAGACCTCATCGTGGAGGCTTCGGGAAGAGCTCGGCTCGTCGACGTGAACGACTGGCCGTCCTTCTCGCGCTGCCGCCGGGATGCGGCGGAGCCCATTGCGGAGTATCTCTTGGCGCGCCTGCGGGAAGCCCCCGGGGCGTGAACGGAGAGTGACCCCCCAGAGGAGCTGGAATGAGCGAGTCGTCGAGGATTCCCGGTCCCGAATCCGCCAAGCGCGTGGGCGAGGAGCAGGAATGGCTGGCGCCGGGAGTCCAGCGCCTCGCGACCCTGGCGGGGATCGCGATGCGGTCGGGACAGGGCGTCGTTCTCGAGGACGAGGACGGAAACTCGTACCTCGATTTCATGGCCGGGGTCTGCGTGGCGAGCCTCGGCCACAGCCATCCCCGCTGGGTCTCGGCGATCAGCCAGCAGGCAGCCCGGCTCGCGGTCGGCTCGTTCACGAGCGAGGCGCGACTCAACCTCTTGAAGCTCCTGGCGTCGCTGCTTCCCGATCCGCTCCATCGCGTGCAGTTCTACTCGGGAGGCGCCGAAGCCGTCGAATCGGCGATCCGGCTCGCCAAGGCCGCCACGGGAAAGTTCGAGGTCGTCTCGTTCTGGGGCGGTTTCCACGGCAAGACGGGTGGCGTGCTCTCGTTGATCGGTGATCCCTTCAAGCGCGGCTGGGGCCCGCTCACGCCGGGATCCCACCTCGTTCCCTACGCCGATTGCGTGCGCTGCCCGCTCAAGACGAGCTACCCCGGTTGCGGCCTCGCCTGCGTCGATTTCGCCCGCGAACAGCTCCGCGCCGCGAGCCTCGGTGCCGTGGCCGCGGTGATCGTCGAGCCGATCCAGGGGACGGCGGGCAATGTCGTGCCGCCGCCCGACTGGCTTCCGGCCGTTGCCGACCTCGCGAAGGAGCTCGATGCGCTCCTCATCATCGATGAGATGATCACGGGCTTCGGCCGCACGGGGACGATGTTCGGCTTCGAACACACCGACACGACGCCGGACATCATGACGATCGGCAAGGGCTTCGGCGCAGGCTTCCCGGTGACCGGCGTGGTCACGAGCCCGGAGATCTCGAAGGCCGAGCCCTGGTCGAAGCCGTCGTCGTCGTCCTCGTCGTACGGCGGCAACCCGCTCGCGTCCGCCGCGGCGCTCGCGACGGTCGAGACGATCCTCGAGGAAGGCCTCGTCGAGAACTCTCGACGCGTCGGCGAGCACATGCTCTCGCGGCTTCGCGAGATGCAGGAGCGCCGACGTCTGGTCGGCGACGTCCGCGGCAAGGGACTCCTGATCGGCGTCGACCTGGTCGCCGATCGGGCGACGGGGGAGCCGCTCGAGGCGAAGTGGACCGAGCGCCTCTACAAGCGCTGCCTCGAGAACGGCCTCGTCGTGATGGCGTACGGCGCGCGCGTGAGAATCAATCCTCCGCTCGTCATCTGCGAAGAAGAAGCCGACGCCGGTCTCGACATCTTCGAGGCGGCGCTCGCGGAAATCGAGGCGGAGCTGACTTGACCGTCTCGGACGCGGGCGTCGCGGACGCGACGGCCCACGCGCCGATCGAAGGAGCGCTGGTCGGCTTCGGAGGCGTCGCCGAGCACGGACACGTGCCCGGGTTCCGGCGGCATCGCGGCTTCGTGATCCGCTCGGTCGCGGAGCCCGACGCGGCGCGCCGCGACCGGGCACGCGAGGTCCTCGGCCCCGAGGTGCGAGTCTACCCGTCGCTCGACGCCCTGCTCCGGAGCGAATCTCCGCATTTCGTCGACGTAGCGGCACCGCCATGCACGCACGCGGAAGCCGTCGCGTCGGCGATCGTCGCCCGCAATCACGTGCTCGTCGAAAAGCCGCTCGCGACGAACCTCGCAGACGCCGAACGCCTGCTCGCTGCGGCGCAGCGCGCGGGCGTGGCGCTCGTGACGGCGCACAACTGGCACTACGCGCCCGCGTTCCGTGCCGCACGTCGGGCAGTCGCCTCGGGACCGATCGGAACCCCACGCCGGATCGAGTTCGTGACCGAGCGCCACGAGCCCGCCGGGGGGCCCGGCTCGTGGCGGCTCGACGCCGCCGTCGCCGGGGGCGGCATCCTCGTCGACCATGGCTGGCACCAGCTCTACCTCGCGTTCTCGCTCCTCGGCGCGGGGCCCCCGCGAAGCGTACGGGCGAGGATCGCGAAGCGGCGTTTTCGCAATGCGAGCGCCGAGGACACGGCCGAAGCGCTCGTGCACTTCGGAAATGGCGCCGAGGCGAGGCTTCGGCTCACCTGGGCTGCGGAGGAGCGAAGGACGAGTCTTCGGCTCGAAGGCGAGAGCGGAAGCCTGCGCGTCGATGGAGGCCGCGTTCTCGTGCGTGTCGGAAGCGGCGCGGAATCCGACTGGCCGGTCGATCCCGACGAGAAGGACGACTCGTGGCATGCCGCCTGGTTCCCCCCGCTCCTCGATCTGTTCGCGGCTGCGATCGCAGCGCCTTCGACCGCTGCTCCGAACCGCCAGGAGGCGCGCGCCTGTCAATCCGTGATCGACGCGGCGTACCGCTCGGCCGCCCGCGGGGGCGAGCCCGTCGTGATCGGCGGCTAGGAGAGCGGCCGGGGCCTCGCACGGGTCGCGAACGCTCGCGCGGGATATCCTCCGCCTCGTCCCATGGAGATCGACCACGTCCTGATCCGTGGAGCGCGAGAGCACAATCTGCGCTCCATCGACGTCGTGATTCCGAAGAAGCGGCTCGTCGTCCTCTCGGGCGTCTCCGGTTCGGGAAAGTCCTCGCTCGCCTTCGACACGCTCTACGCCGAGGGTCAGCGCCGCTACGTCGAATCGCTCTCGGCCTACGCACGACAGTTCCTCGGCCAGATGGAAAAGCCGCGCTACGACACGATCCGCGGCCTCTCGCCGACGATCTCGATCGAGCAGAAGACGACGGGAACGAACCCGCGCTCGACGGTCGGGACGATCACCGAGATCGCCGACCATCTCCGCGTCCTCTTCGCGAGGATCGGCGTCCAGCACTGTCACCGCTGCGGCCGGCGGGTCGCGGGGCAGACCGCCGAGCAGATCGCCCGCGAACTCGCGGCGTTGCCCGATGGAACGCGGCTCTGGCTTCTCGCCCCGCTGCTCGTCCATCGAAAGGGCGAGCACCGCGAACTGCTCGCGGAGCTCCGGCGCGACGGCTTCGTTCGGCTCCGCGTCGATGGCGAGATCGTCGAGAGTGAAGGTCTCGAGAACCTCGACAAGCGACGCAAGCACACCATCGAGGCGGTAGTCGACCGGCTGGTGGTGCGGCCGGGCCTGCTCTCGCGGCTCACCGCGTCCGTCGAGGCCGCGCTTCGGAGCGGAAGCGGAACTCTCACGGCACTCTCCGAGGGTCCGGTCCGTGGCGAACGGATCTACTCCGAACGGCTCGCCTGCGCCGCCTGCGGCATCTCGTTCCCCGAACCGACTCCGCAGGGGTTCTCCTTCAACAGTCCGCAGGGCATGTGTCACGCGTGCAACGGGCTCGGAAGCCGGGTCGAGATCGATCCCGATCTCGTGATCCCGGACCCCTCGCTCTCGCTCGACGAAGGAGCGCTCAAGCCCTGGGGCGGAGGCCTCTCGACGAAGCAGAGCTGGTCGGCACTGCGGACGCAATGTCTGCGACAGCTCGGCGTTCCCTTCGACGTCCCGTGGCGCAGGCTTCCGAAGCGGACCCGCGACCTCGTCCTGCACGGCGCGGGCGATCGGCAGTTCGAGGTCCGCTGGAAAGGCAAGGGCGGGGGAAGCGCCAGCTTCACGATGACCTGGGAAGGAGCGCTCCCGCGCCTCTTGAGACGCTTCCGCGAGACGACCTCCGAGCGCGCCAAGAAATGGTATGCACAGTTCCTCGGCGATTCGCGCTGCAGCGAATGCAAGGGGACGCGGCTTCGCCCGGAAAGCGCCGCCGTCCGCGTGGGCGGCAAGACGCTCGTCGAGATCTCGGCCTTCACGATCGAAGCGGCGCGCGGATTCTTTCGCGACCTCGCGCTCGAGGGAGCCGCCGCAGAGATCGCCTCGGAGCTCCTCAAGGAGATCCGGGGACGCCTCGACTTCCTCGCAGCCGTCGGGCTCTCGTACCTCTCGCTCGACCGGGCGGGCCCCACGCTCTCGGGGGGCGAATCGCAGCGGATCCGCCTCGCGAGCCAGGTGGGTTCCGAGCTCACGGGCGTGATCTACATCCTCGACGAGCCGTCGATCGGCCTCCATCAGCGAGACAACCGCCGCCTGCTCGACACGCTCGTGCATCTTCGCGACATCGGGAACACCGTGGTCGTCGTCGAGCACGACGAGGAAACGATCCGGAGCGCCGATCACGTGATCGACTTCGGCCCCGGAGCCGGGGTCCTCGGAGGCCGGATCGTCCACGCCGGAACGCCCGAATCGCTCATGTCTTGCGAGGAGTCGCTCACCGGCGCGTACCTCTCCGGGCGCCAGTCGGTGGCCGTGCCCGACGAACGCCGCCGTCCACAGGGAAGCTTGAAGATCGAGCGTGCCCGCGAGAACAACCTCGAGAACGTGAGTGTCGAGGTCCCGCTCGGTGTCCTCACCGCCGTCACGGGGGTCTCGGGCGCCGGGAAGTCGACACTCGTGAACGATGTCCTCTACCCCGCCCTCGCCCGCCGCTATCACCAGTCGACACGGCGGGTCGGCGCGCACGATGCGATTTCCGGAACCGAGCAGCTCGACAAGGTGATCGCGATCGACCAGCGGCCGATCGGGCGCACCCCGCGCAGCAATCCGGTCACCTACATCAAGGTCTTCGACGAGATCCGGGCCTTGTTCGCGAAGCTTCCCGAGGCCCGCACCCGCGGCTATGGCCCCGGGCGCTTCTCGTTCAACGTGAAGGGAGGACGCTGCGAAGCGTGCCAGGGAGACGGCGTCCGTCAGATCGAGATGCACTTCTTGCCGGACGTCTTCGTCTCTTGCGAGCCATGCCGCGGAAGGCGATTCAACGAAGCCACGCTCGAGGTGCGCTACAAGAACCGATCGATCGCCGACGTGCTCGACCTCACCGTCCGCGAGGCCGCCGAGCTCTTTGCAGCGCTGCCGAAGATCCGCGAGCCTCTCGATCTGCTCGTCGACGTGGGTCTCGACTACCTCCACCTCGGGCAGCCCTCGCCGACGCTCTCGGGAGGCGAGGCGCAACGGATCAAGCTCGCCCGCGAGCTCGCTCGCCGCGCGACGGGGCGGACGCTCTACATCCTCGACGAGCCGACGACGGGGCTCCACTTCGACGACGTGCGAAAGCTCCTTGCGGTCCTCGGACGACTCGTCGATGCCGGAAACAGCGTGCTCGTGATCGAGCACAACCTCGACGTCATCAAGACCGCCGATTGGGTGATCGATCTCGGTCCCGAAGGGGGCCCGGGCGGGGGCCGGGTCGTCGCCGAAGGAAGCCCCGAGACGGTCGCTCGGGTCGCCGGCTCGTACACCGGACGGCATCTGGCTCCGCTGCTCCGCAGGCGACGGCGAACCGATTCGATCCGCACCTCCTCCCGGCGAAGGCGGCGCGAGCCCTAGTGTCGTTGCTCGATCGTCGCCACTGGATCTTCGACATGGACGGGACGCTCACGATCGCCGTCCACGACTTCGACGCGATCCGCGCGGAGCTCGGCCTTCCAGCGGGCCGCCTCATCCTCGAAGCGCTGGCAGAGCTGCCCGAGCGCGAGCGAGCGGTGCTCGTCGCAAGGCTCGATGCGATCGAGTTCGAGCTCGCACGCGCCGCGCGCCCGCAGCCCGGAGCAGCGAGACTGCTCGCGGCGCTTCGCGAGCGCGGAGCCTCGCTCGGCATCGTCACCCGGAACAGTCGCGAGAACGCCCTCTGCACGCTCGACGCAGCGGGGCTCGCAGGCTTTTTCGATCCCGCGCACGTGCTCGGACGCGACGAAGCCGAGCCGAAGCCGAGCCCCGACGGAATCCTGCGCCTGCTCGACGCATGGCAAGCGGACGCCGCGTCGGCCGTGATGATCGGCGACTACCGCCTCGACCTCCTCTCGGGGCGAGCCGCCGGTGTCGCCACCGTCTATCTCGATCCGAGCGGTCGCTTCGATTTTGCGACGCTCGCCGACCACCGGATCCTGCATCTCGATGACCTCCTGCTCGAGAGCTTCTCGCGCGAGGACGGGGGCGCTCCGCGCTAGCCGAATCCCCGAGGGGGTTCATTTGGACGATTTGACCGTTTGCGGCTGGCGGTTACCCCTCTTTCCTGTGCGCTGAATGGACGGCGCCCCCCGGAGAAACGATCCCGATGTCGACCCTCGAGGCCCATCCGCTCCTTCGCGCCGGTCGCCCGCTTCCCGACGTCACCCACGAGCACGCCCCGAAGGCGCGCGGCCGACTCGACCGGGTGGGAATGGAGGGAATCGACGTTCCGGTCCGGGTTCGCGACGCGGATGCGAGACCGATGATCGTTCCCGGGCGCTGCGATGTGTTCGTGAGCCTCGACGACGCCGAGGCCAAGGGAATCCACATGTCGCGTCTGTTCCTGCTCCTGCAACAGACGCTCGTGAAGGAGGAGCTCTGCCCCGCGACACTCGAGACCCTGCTCCACGGTCTCGTGCAATCGCACGCCGCGACCAGTCGATCGGCATTCGTCCGCGTGCGATTCGATTACCTCCTCGAGCAACCCGCGCTGGTGAGCGACCACGTCGGATGGAAGAGCCATCCCGTGACGCTCTCGGCGCGGCTCGAAGAGGGCCGCTTCTCGGCGGAACTCGAGGTCGACGTGCCCTACTCGAGCACCTGTCCCTGCTCGGCGGCGCTCGCCCGAGAGCTCATCCGCGCACGCTTCCTCGAGGCGTTCGAGGGCGACGCTCCGCTTCGCGCAGCGGCCGTCGCAGACTGGCTCGCGACCGAGGAGGGCGTCTCGGCGACGCCCCACAGCCAGCGGAGCCACGCCGAGGTCCGCGTCCGACTCGGATCGCAGATCGACGGAACCCCGTTCTCGTGGCTGATCGCGACGATCGAGAAGGCGCTCGGAACTCCCGTCCAGGCAGCCGTAAAGCGCGAGGACGAACAGGCCTTCGCCGATCTGAACGGGAAGAATCTCATGTTCTGCGAGGATGCTGCGCGGAAGATCCGGAGCGCGCTCGAGCGGGATTCGCGGGTGGTCGACTACCACGTACGCGTGCGTCACGAAGAGAGCCTCCACCCGCACGACGCCGTCGCGGTCGTCGTGAAGGGTGTGGCGGGAGGTTACGCCGCCTGAGCAGCCCCCGGACCGAGCGCTCGGGAAAAGCCGTGCTTCGCGCCGTCGAACCCTCCTTGGAGAAGGGCCACGAGGCAATGGATCCGTTGCGCCTGGAATCCTCCTTTCGAGGGCGCGCCGCCCGCTTCGTTCGCGAGAATCCCGTGACCGTCCTGCTGATGTTGCTCGGGATCGTGGGCGGGGCGGTCGCCGGGGCCGCCTACCCGATGCTCGCCCCGGAGAAGCCGGCTCTGCTTCGCGCCTTCGGTGGCGCGCTCCTCGGAGGCTTCGTGTCGATGTGCGCGCTCGGCTACCGGCTCTTCGACGAGTAGGCGCCGAGGCGAATCGCGCGCAGACGGACCCGTTCGTGGTTCACGGACCTTCGACGAAGATCGAGCCCGGGGATCCGTCCCCGTAGTAGCCGTCGCCGCCGGCCATGCGCAGGTTCTCGGTCGCGAGTGTGTTCGTCCCCGTGGAGCGGATCGCGATGCGACCACCGCCACCGCCGACGTGAGTCGCGCCTCCCGTCGTTCCGCCGCTCGCCGAGATGCTCCCGGCGCCCGAGAGCGTCCCGGTGCGGAGGTTCACCGACCCGCCGGAGCCCTCTCCGGACGCCGTGCCGGACGAGATCGCGCCATCGGCGCGGATCTGGCCGTCGAGGACGATGGCGTCGGCAACGACCCGGATGCGGCCGCCACCGTCTCCGCCGGCGCCGCTCCACGCGCCCCCTCCCGAGCCGAGTTCGAAGGGCTCGCTCGCGATCCCGTAGACCGGGTTCGGCGCGCGGCTCCCGTTGCCCGAGTAGTCACCGCCGAGCCCGCCGTACGAGCCTCCGGCGCCGCCTTCCGCGCCGGGCGCGAAGCCGACGGTATGCGCCGTCTCGCCGAGGCCCGTCCGGTCGCCCCCGAGATGGCCGCGACCCGAGACATCGATTCGACCCGTCGTGTCGACGAGAAGCGTTCCAGCCTCGATCTCGAGCCCGCCTGCGTAGCTCGTCGTCGTCTCCGCATGCGTGAGAAGGCCGCCCTCGACGATCGCGAGCGTACCGAGTACACGCAGCCGATCCGTGAGCTCGAGGTGTCCGCCGCTTCGGGTCACCACCGAATCGAAGGCCACGTCCTCGCCGTAGCGTTTGCCGGCGCCGGCCAGCGCTGCGAAGGCGACGCCGTTTTCATTCGGCGTGATCACCTCGATCACCGTCCCGGTGTTGCCCAGGATCTCGAAGCTCTCGTCCTGGGAGAGATCGGGGAAGAGGCGGAGGCCGACGAGCGCTCCGGGGACGAGGGTGCGGAGTGAGGAATCGATCGTGAGCGTCGTTGCGCTCGTCGCCAGCGCGCCGCCCGCGACCATCGCCGAGATCGGCGTCGGCATCGTCCAGGTGAGGCCGCTCCCGGAGCTCCCGTCGACGTAGAGGGTTCCCTCGGTCTGTCCGGCGAGCTTTGCGAAGACGGTCCCGGCCGCGCCGTCTCCGTAGTACCCGTCGCCGCCACGGGCGGTGACACTCCGCAGATCGTCGAGGTCGGCTTCGGGCGGAAGTGAGCCGGCGTAGATCGCGACCCGACCGCCGCCGCCGCCCACGTGGTTGCCGCCTCCGGTGGTTCCGCCGTCGGCGCTCACGCGGCCGATTCCCGAGAGCAGCGGAGTCTCGATCCAGATCGAGCCTCCCGCGCCCTCTCCCGACGCGGATCCGGACGAGACCGCGCCGTTGGCGCGGATGGCTCCGTCGACGACGACGGCCTCCGACGCCGTGATCCGGATCGCGCCGCCGCCGTCTCCGCCGGGACCGCCCCAGGCGCCGCCGCCTCCGCCGAGAGCGATCGGCCGCCTCGCATCGCCGAAGACACCGCCCGGAGAGCCGCCTCCGTTGCTCGCGTAGCGCCCACCGGCGCCGCCGTGGCTTCCGCCGGTTCCCGCCTCGGAGCCCGCCGCGAAGCCGAGCGTATGCGCCGTCGCGCCGAGCCCCGTCTTGTCCCCGCCGAGGTAGCCGCGGCCACTCACCTCGATGGCACCGCCCGCCTCGACCTCGAGGCGACCGACCTCGAGCTGGAGCCCCGCCTCGTGCTGCGCCGAGTGCTCGAGGACGGCGCCGTTGCGGATCCGCAGCGTCCCGACCACCCGGAGGCCGTCGTCGGCGACCACGCGAACCCCAGCGCCGAGCGTCAGGTTCGAGAACTCGACGCCCCCCGGAAGCCCGGTCGAGTTGGCGGGCGCGGCGAAGCCGAGGCCGTCGACGACGATTTCTCCCTGGGGCTCCGCGGGCGATTGGAAGTACACCGTCCCGTGTCCGCCGTCTCCGTAGTAGCCGTCGCCGGCGAGCGCCCGCACGTTCTCCCGCGGAAGCGAAAGGGTCCCCGTGTAGCGGATGGCGACGCGGCCTCCGCCTCCTCCCACGTGGTTGCCGCCGCCGTCGGTTCCGCCGCTCGCCGTCACGAAGCCGCTTCCCGAGAGCGAGCCCGTCCGCAGATTGACCGAGCCCCCGGAGCCGTTGCCCGAAGCGCTTCCCGACGAGCGACCGCCGTCTGCTGCGATCCATCCGTCCAAGGCGATCGCGTCTGCCACGATGCGGATGCGCCCACCCCCATCTCCGCCGGGACCGCCCCAGGAGCCGCCGCCCGCGCCGAGATCGTTCGGGTCGGCGGGGTTTCCGTAGGCCGGATTCGGGAGCCCGCCGCCGTTGCTCGCGAAGACCCCGCCGGTGCCGGCGTGCGAACCGCCCGTTCCCGCCTCGGCGCCGGCCGCAAAACCCGGCGCATGCGCGACGGCACCGAGCCCCGCGCGGTCACCGCCGAGATGCCCGCGCCCCGTCGTGTCGATCCGGCTCGTCGCGTCGATCGTGAGCGCTCCGACGCGGAGATCGAGACCTGCCGCGTAGCTCGTCGTGGTTCGCGGATGCGTGAGCACGCTCGTTTCCGAGAGGGCGAGCGTCTCCTCGACGACGAGAGGGTCCGCCACCTCGAGAAAGCCGCCACGCACGAGATCGACGCGGTCGAAGATCCACGTCCCGGCGTAACGCTTGCCCGCGCCAGCGAGCGGGCCGAACGCGACGCCGTTCTCGTTCGGCGTCACGACCGTGATCGTCGTTGCGTCGTTCGCCGCGATCTCGAAGCTCTCGGTTTGCGTCGTATCGGGGCTCACGCGCAGCCCGACGAGCGCGTTCGGCGTGAACGCCCGGAGGACCCCGTCGACCGTGAGGGTCGTCTCGGTCGCGGCTGCCGTCGTTCCGGGGCCGATCGGCGTGAGCTCCGAGGCGAGCGCCGAGGTGGTCGAGCCACCCTGTCCGCCGTCGATCCGCAGCGTTCCCTGGTCCTGACCCGGGAAACGCAAGAAGACCGTCCCGGCCGAGCCGTCGCCGTAGTAGCCGTCGCCGCCGAGCGCGGTCACGTTCGCGAGATCACCGAGGGTAGACGTCGGATCGATGAACTCGAGTTCGATCGCGACGCGCCCGCCTCCGCCACCGACGTGATTGCCTCCTCCGGTGGTCCCACCGTCGGCGCTCACGCGGCCGCTCCCGCCGAGGCGCGAGGTCTCGATCCAGATCGATCCACCAGCTCCCTCTCCAGAGGCCGAACCCTGCGAGAGCGCACCGTTCGCTCGGATCGCGCCGTTCACCATCACCGAGCGCGCCGCCACGATGTGGATGCGCCCGCCGCCGGCGGCTCCCGGCCCGCCCCACGAACCGCCTCCCGCACCGAGCCGGTCGGGGCGCTTCGGATCACCGTAGAGCGCGTTCGAAAGCGCCCCCCCATTTCCGGCGTAGTTGCCGCCCGCGCCTCCGTGGCTTCCGCCGGTCCCTGCGGCGGCTCCAGCGATCGCACCGAGCGTCTGCCCGGAGGAACCGAACCCCGAGCCGTCCCCACCGGGATAGCCGCGCCCCGTGACGTCGATCGCGCTCGCGGATTCGACGACGAGATCGCCCACGCGGATCGAGAGTCCGGCCTCGCTCCCGCTCGGATGCGTGAGCGTCGAGCCGCCCGCGAGTCGAAGCGTTCCCGAGACCTCGATCACGCCTTGCGCGATCACGCGCGCGCCGTTCTGCAGCGTGATCGAGTCGAAGACCTGGCCCGGCGGAATCAGGAGATCGGTGAAGCTCGACGACGCCCCATTGCCGTTGATCACGAGCTCGCCGTTGGCTTCTCCCTCGGCGAGAAGGAAGACGGTCCCGTCGGCGCCGTCGCCGTAATAGCCGTCCCCCCCCCTCGCTGCGATGCGCGTCGGATCGAAGGTCGAGACATCGAGGTAGCGGATCGCGACGCGCCCGCCGCCGCCGCCCACGTGATTGGCGCCTCCCGTCGTCCCGCCGTTGGCGAGGATGGCTCCCGCTCCCGAGAGCGTGCGGGTCGAGACGTTCACCGAGCCCCCCGAGCCCTCTCCCGATGCGCTCCCCGACGAGAGCCCGCCGTTTGCGAGCACCTCGCCATCGAGGGCGAGATGGAGGACGCCGAGAAGGACGCGTCCTCCTCCGTCGCCTCCGGCGCCGCTCCACGCGCCTCCACCCGAGCCGAGATCGACCGGTTGGAGGAGATTGCCGTAGACGGGATTCGGAGCGGAGGCGCCGTTGCCGGCGTAGTCGCCTCCGAGGCCGCCGTACGATCCACCCGAACCCGGCCGCGCGCCCGCTGCGAAGCCGGCAGTCTGCGCCGTCTCGCCGAGTGCGGTCTTGCCACCTCCGAGGTGTCCACGGCCGACGACGTCGATCCGGCTCGCCGCATCGACGGCGAGCGTCCAGGCCGAGAGCTCGATCGCGTACGCCTCGCTCGCGGTCGTCTCGCGGTGCGTGAGCACGGCGCCGCCGAGAAGCTCGACGTTTGCGAAGGCGTGAGAGCCTTCGAGCGTCACGGTCGTCCCGACGATCCGGAGGTTCCGGCCGTCGAGCGCCGCACCGACGATCTCCGTCGGCGTCGTGATCGTCACGACCTCGGCGCCGGTGGCGAAGCTCGCAAGCGCCTCCGGATCGCCGCTGATCCCTCCGCCGCTCGTCGGGACCGGCTCGCGGTTGCCGGCGCGGTCGACCCCGACCGTGAAGAACTCGTAGCTCCCGTCGCCTCCGCTGCGCGTCGAATCGAAGACGATGGTGCCGACGGCTCCCGCTTGCGGTTCGTACTCCCCGCTTCCGGTTCCGTCGGGTCCGGTGTAGCGGTTGAAGCTGCCGATCCCGTTTCGCCGGAAATAGAGCAGTACGTGGTCGAGGTCGGCGAGCCCGTCGGTGACCTCGAAGGTGATGATGCTCGAAGCGCCGCTCCCCGGATCCGAAGCCGCCGTCGCCACGGTCGCGGGCGGCGTCACGTCGGCGTCCGTAATCACGATCGGCACGGGCGCCGACGCAGCCTCGTTGCCAGACGCATCGCGGGCGAACGCCTGGATCGTGACGTTCGGATCCGAACCTCCGAAGGGGATCGTGAAGCTGAAGCTCGCTCCCGCGATCGTCTGCGAGGGCGAGATCGGCTGCGTTCCACTCGCCGAAAGCGCCCCGCTCGCCACGTAGCGGATCTCCGAAACGCCTCCCGCGTCCGAGGCTCCGACCGTGACGGTCACGACGTCGCCGAAGTGGACGAGCGTATCGGGAACCGGTGACCCGACGCTCACCTGCGGAGGCGTCCCGTCGACGACATCGAGGCTTCGACTCGCGACCGGCGAGAGCTTCCCGCTCGTGTCCTCCGCCTGCACCGAGATGCCGATCGTCGAGCCGAGCGGCGCATCCGCCGGCACCGTGAACGTGAAGGTCTGCTGCGTCGAGGCCTGCGGCGGAGAGACGGGACGGATCTCGCTCGCGTTCGCTGCGCCCGCCACCGTGAGCACGATCCGCGAAACCCCGGTCTCGTCGCCCGCTGCCGCGACGACGCTCACGACCTCGCCCCGCTCGACGTCTGCGCCGTCGAGGGGCGCGAGCATCGAAACCGTCGGCGGCAGGTCCGCCGAGGCATCGACCGCGACCGGGACCTGCACGGGCGCAAGCCCGCTCGCCGCCACCGTGACGAGCGCCGATCCGGCCGTGAGCGCTCGCACGCGTCCGGTGGGATCGACACTGATCGCGGTCGGAGCCGAGCTCGAGAACGAGAGCCCGGACACGAGCGTCGCCGTGGTGCCGTCGCTGTAGGATCCCGTCACGACGAGCTGCCGGGTGGCGCCGATCGCCGCGAGCGTCACCTGCGCGGGCGAGACCGAGATCGATTCGAGCGTCACGATCTCGGCGCTCACCGCCATCGTGTCGGAGAGGCCTCCGAAGCTCGCCGTGATGGTCGCGCTTCCCCGCTTCTTCGCGACGACGACGCCGGATCCGACCGACGCGACCGAGGCGTCGCTCGAGACGAGCGAGGCCTTCGAGGTCAGGTTCTCGCTTCCGCCATCTGCGTAGAATCCGGTGACGGTGAGCGACTGGCTCGCGTTCACCGCGACGAGCGTCACGGCCGAGGGCAGGAGCTGGAGCGCCACGAGAACGCGCGGCGCCGGAACCGTCACGCTCGCGGCGCTGCTCGGCTGCTGCGACTGCGAGACGTCGAGGACGCTCGCCTCGAGGACGTCTCCGGGATCGGCGTCGAAGACGATCTCGAAGCGTCCATCGGATCCGGCGAAGACGTAGCTCGACGTTCCGTCGGTGGCGTTCCGGACGTCGACCCGCGAGCCCGCCGGCGCAACGCCCGAGAGCGTGACCTTCCCGTCATCGGGCGGCGCGAGCGTCGAGAGCACCGGGGGCGAGGGGGGCGGCCCGTTCGGGACCGGCCGCACCTCGAACTCGAGGAACGATCCTGGCGCTTGCGGGTCGTTCGAGATGCCGAGCGCGTTGGTTGCGACCAGATAGAGCCGATGCGCTCCGATCGCAAGCGCCCCGGTCTCGATCGAGACGGCGCCTCCCGGCGCGACGATCGGTGGACCCGACGGGTCATCGAGATGAAAGCGGCTCTCTCGGATCCCCGTCGGATGAGTCGCCGTGCCGCTCACGGAGAAGCGAGTTCCCTGCACGAATTGCGAACCAGCCACCACTCCGACGAAGGCGATCACGGGCGGCGTCGTATCGGCAGCGACGCTGAAGACGAGTTCGTCCTCGGCCGTCGCGCCGAAGCCGTCCTCCGCAACGGCGCGGACGACGTGCTCACCGGGCGAGAGCGGGGTCGTCGCGACGCTCGCCTGGAAGGGCGCGAGGGTGACGGTGGCAAAGGGCTCCACGGCGCCGTCGAGATGGAAGCGGACGCGCCGGATCGAGGTCGAGACCGAGGCCGGCGTCACCGGAACCGAAATCCCCTGGACGACGGCCGCGGTCGGATCGTCGGGAAGCGTGATCGCAGGCGGCACCGGAACCGTTCCCATCACGAAGGGAAGCGTCGCGTCCTGTGCATTTCCCGCCCGATCGATCGCGGTCACGCGAAGCTGATGGACGTGACCGGGAGCGAGCCGCGACGTCTCGATCGGGAAGATCGTCGGCCCCTGCTCGGCGCCGAACTTCGTCTTCTGGTCGACGAACTCCTCGACTGCGTCGGGGCGATCCTGGTCCCGGAGCCGGAGCTCGATTCGCGAGACGCCCGTCCCCTGGTCGGCGGCGTAGGCGTTGAGCTGCACGATCTGCCCGGGAAGCACCTGCAAGGGATCGATTCCCGGCTCGAAGCCGAGCGTGAGCTGTGGCGGCGTTCGATCGTCGTTCGGATCGGTGGTCCGGAACTGCGAAGTCCAGGCGTCGGAAAGGGCGTCGCCATCCTCGTCCTGGATGTCCCGGGAGAGGTGCACCTGGTAGAGCGAGTTGCCTGCGAGGCGGTTCGTGATCCCATCCTCGACCTGCCAGATCACGACCGTGTCGCCGTTCAGCTCCGTCGTGCGGATCCGCCCCGGCACGATGTTTCCGGCGCCGTCGAAGACCCGGAAGCTCCCGTTCTCGCCGAGCGTGAGCGTCGAGAGGAGGATCTTCTCGCTGAAGAACGCGGTCACGGGCGAATCGATTCCGACGCCGAGCGCGTCGGGGTACGGGACGACGCTCACCGTCGGAACCCCCGGCGCCACGCCGCGCGTGCTCGGGACCTTCCCGGTGAGACACCCGATCGATCCGACGAGGACCTGGAGCGTCACGTTCTGCGACGAGACCCCGACGCAGGACGTGATGTCGCCCGAGACCTTCGGCCGGACGAAGAAGCTCTCGGTGGCGCGCTGCGCCGGAAGCAGATGCTGGAGCTGCCGCGTGATCGGCCCCTCGATCTCCTCGCAGGTCGGCGCGAGCTCGGGCGTCGCCGGAGGCGTACAGCTCACGAACTCGGCATCGGCGCCGATGTCGAGATCGAGGCTCGCAAAGAGCGCGGGGGCCTGGCCGTTGTTCGTGATCTCGACCTTGAGGTCGTACGGCACCCCGGCCTCGACCGTATCGGGGTGCGAGACCCGGACCAGGAACTCCGGGGGGCCCTTCACCTCGACCGAAGTCTCGGCCGAGCCGTTGAAGGGGACGGGATCGTCGTCGGAGATCCCGGGCCCCCGCACCACGCCTCCGAAGTTCACGCGGATCGGACGCGTGCCGATCTCGTCGCCGCGGATGATGAACTCGCGTTCCGCCTGTCCCGGCACCTCGCCGCTTCCCGGGCCGATGTCGTCGAAGGCAACGAGACCGTCTGCCGGGAGCGTGTTCGAGAGACCGCCCGTCGGGAACTCGAGGCTCGCCTTCACGTCCGAGAGCGTGAACAGCCCCGAGAGGTTCATGAGCAAGAGGCGGACGCCATAGAACTCCTTCAGGCTCTTGATCCGTCCCTCGATCACGATCACGCCGGGGATCCGCGGCGGCTCGATACAGGTCTCGCAGGGAACGATCTTGTCGAAGACGACGATCTCGGTGTCCGGAGGTCGCGAGTTGCCTCGACCGCTACCCGGATCGTTCGGGAGCGGAATGTTCTCGAAGCCGGGCTCCATCGGCTCCGGCGGCATCACGATCGGAACCTCGATCGGGATCTCCTCGCGGCCGATCGTGAGTACGATCTGGAACAGCGAGACGTTGAAGTTCGCGGGATCCTCGACGTCGATCACGCCGTCGTTCACGAGCTCGATCACGCGCTCGGGGGGCAGCGGCTCGCTTCGGACCTTGGCGACGACCACGCTCTCGAGCGAGAGCTGCGTGATCGCGATCTCCTTCGAGTACTCGCGCCCCGCGTCGTCGCGCGCGGTGACGGTGAAGCGATTGACACTGTTCCTTCGTAGCGGAACGTCGGGGAACGAGAAGCGTCCGTCGGCGCCTGCCTCGATCGGCGAGCGGGATTCGGGCCCCGAGAGGCGGACCGTCGGCGTCGCGTCCGCCGCCCACGGCCCGATCCCCGCGACGAGCGCGGCCCCTGCCACGATGCGCCAGAGTCCGCGCATCAGAGCTCTCCCGCGACGATCGACGCACCGAAGGGCATGGTCGCGAACGTGCTCGTCGTCCAGCTCGTCGCACCGCTCGTCGCATCGGCCCGGCGCACGCGAAGTCGAACGGTCTTTCCGTAGCGCCCCTCGCTCGAAATGCCCGCGATGAAGACGTCGCCACGGTCCGGCCGGCGCGTCACCGGAACCTCGCGCCCGATCACGTCGACGTGGATCTCGCGAACGTCGTCGCCGAGTCGGCCGACGATCGGAACGTCGAAGGCAACGATCCCGTCCAGCGTCGCAACGAGGTAGCGCTGCTGCCAGGTATCGAGCTCGAGGTCTCCCGGCCCGTCGATTCCGACCTTGATCAGGAAGCCCCGCTCGTCGAGCGCCTCGCGGCTCGAGATCGGATCCCCCGAAGCCAGCACGGAGTCGATCACGTCCGAGGGGACGAGATGGACCTCGCCGCTCGTGTGATCGGCGACGAAGAGATGGCCGTTCGCATCGACGGCGAGCCCCGAGAAACGACGCCCCGGAACGCTCAAGAGCTTCGCCACCTCGCCCTGCCCGTCCTTGTTCGCATCCGAGATCGCGAAGACGTTCTCTTCGTCCGAGAAGAAGAGGAGCTTCGGCACGGCCGGATCGAGCGAGCGCGCGATCGTGTCGCGCTCGAGATCCGAGGGTCCCGTCATCTGGAAGTCGGGATGTTCGGCGTAGGGCTGCGCGACGAGCCGGTTGCGGTTCTGCCCGTTCGCGTAGAAGGCGAGCCGCGTCGCCTGGTGGATCGGAAGGCGATGGATCCGGTTCGTCGCCTGGATCTGGGCATTGAAGTAGAAGCCCGGATCGAGCTCGGCGACGAAGAGATCCTCGACCTTCCCGTACTCTGCCGTATGCGCCTCGGCGATCTCCATCGCGCGCGGCTGGACGGGGCGTCCGTACTGGAGATCGAGGCTGTAATACGAAACCGAGCCCATGTGCTCTCGCGCCACGGGATCGCCCGCGTAGCGGAACACACGCCCTCCGAACTGGAGGTTCGAGTTGGCGTTCTCGAGGTAGACCGCGCCGGTCGAATCGACGGCGACGAGATCCGACGGGAAGCCCGCGTCGATGAGCACCGGGTCCGCGTCGGTGAAGGGGAAGTCACGGATCAGGAACCCGCCCTTTCCGGTCGGGCCCTGCGGCTCGCTCGGGCGCAGGATTCCGAGGTCGTTGCGCGGATCCGGATCGGACTCGAAGGGCAGCGGGAAGCCCCCGGGGCCCTGGAACTGGACGACACGCACGAGCGCTCCGAGCCTTCGCAGCGCCTCGGCGCGTCTTGCGAAACGCAGCGCGTCGAGGGGGGATCTCGGCACCGGCTCGCCGCTGTCGAAGAAGACCTCGGGGCCCGCGCCGAACGCACGCCCGAAGCCATGTCGTGCGAGGGCCGGCATCGGCAGCAGGAGACCCCCTTCGTCCTCGACGCCTTCGGGAAGCGCCGGGCCGAGCAGCCGTGGCTGCGTGGCGACGAGACGCCGCGCTTGCGATCCCGGTGCCACGGAGCGCTGCCCGACGACGACACTCCCGTCTGCGCGCTTCTCGACGTGGATCACGCCAGAGGGCGTCGAGCGAAGCACGGTGATCACGTCACGGGCTTGCCAAGCATCGGTGCCGAGGTCGAGCGCGGGGCCGAAGAGTTCGGTCGCGAACTTGGCATACGGCGCCTTCACCGAGGCGAAGGGACGCTCGACGAGCGCCTGCTTCTCGATCACCTTGGCCGTCGTCCCCCCCGGCACCTCGACTCTCACGGCGGCCGGCTTCCCGGGCGCCGTCAGGTCCTTCGGCGCGACGACCTCGGCGTTGGCGAGGCGCTTCGTCTCCTGGTCGAGGACCGCCCGTTGTTCGACCCGAGCCGACTTGAGGACGGCCTTCTTCCTGAAGATCTCCTCGCGGAGCGAGGCGACGTTTTCAGGCCCCACCCCCATGTAGACGAAGCGCATCTCGTCGAGGGCCGCATCGAGCAAGGGGTCGAGCGCCTTCACGTTGCGGCCGAGCTCGTCGGTCGCCGTCTCGAGTACTGCGGCTTCGGCCTTGAGCTGCGCCCGCAGGTCGCGAACCAGCGCCTCGTCCCCGGGACCGATCTCGGTCGGGAGTGCGATCGTCCGGGGCGCGCCATCGAGCGTCACGGGGCCGCTTCCGCGCGGAGTCCAGATCTCGACGCTCGAGCTCGGGAGCACCACCGGCGCTCCTCCCGCCTGCGCGCGTGCGAGCGCAGATTCGAGCTCGTCGGTCGCGTTCTGCACTGCGAGAAGCGATCGCGACCCGCGGCCGAGGATCTCCTCGGCGGCGCGCTGGTTCTTGGCGATCTCGATCACCTGGCGAAGCCGCGCGGCTCCCGCTTCGCCACCGTGCTGGAATTCGGCGGCGAGCGAGCGACCCGGCTCGCGGAAGGGGCTCGTGAACTCATCGAAGATCTGCGAAGCGCTCTTCCCGGCGTTCGCCGGATCGTCGAGATGCACCGAGAGCGCGAGGGCGATCTTGCGGTGCGCGGCGAGCCCCCCCGGACGCGTCTCGAGCGCGATGGTCGCGAGTTCGCTTCGAAGTGTCGCGAGCTCGCGCTCGAGCTTCAGGATCTCGTCGTCGACGGCCTTGGCGCGCATCGAGGAGGCGACCGCGGTGTCGGCAAAGCCGGCCTGCGCGGCGCGAACCTCGGCCTTTCCCGCATCGAGCCGCGTCTTCAAGCCCGCGATCGCGTCCCGGCGCCTTTCGATCACTTCGCGAAGCCCCGTTTCGCCGAGCGCCGTGCTCGCCTTGCCGAAGAGATCGCCTCCGTTCTCGTAGAGCTCGCCGCGAGCAATGCTCGCGCTCGACTCCTCGGCGAGCGCCTCGGGTCCGAAGACGTCGGCGTACGCGACCTTGTACGCTTCGTCCATCTCGCGTCGATCCCGCGGACCGAGCCCATCGGGTCCGACGTCGGGATCCGCGGTATGGAGACGGCGGTAGAACTGGATCGTCACGACCCGGTAGTAGTTCCGTCCGGGCGTCACGTTCTCGTCGCTGTTGTCGATCACGAACTGCAGGTAGCGGGGATCGACCGCTTGCGACGGGTTCGCCGGATCGCGGGGAACCGGCTGGCTCCGCGTCGAGATGAGCTTCGCGCCGCTTCCCGGCCCATAGCTCGCGGGATCGGCGCCGTTCGGGAACTTCCACAGGTGGTAGCGATAGTCGAGGAACTGCGGGTCGGCGGAGCCACCGACGAAGTTCCGGACGTCTCGGAAGAGCCCCTCGTACGTCTCGCCATCGAGAACCTTCTGCTCGGCCGCGACATCGGTCGCGGAGCGCTCGAAGACGATCGCCACCTTCTGCTGTCCGGAGGCGGCGGTGAAGCGCCGCTGGTCGACCACCTGCGCCGGCGTCGGCGTCAGGTTCGCCGCCGCATTCGGGTCGGCGAGGAACGCGATCAGGAGCTTCGAGAGAAACTGGCTCACGAAGGCGCCACCGAACGCGGCGCCGAGCGTCCCGACGAAGGCGAACGAGACCGCCCCGCCGAAGAGCGAGGTGCCGAGCGCCGCGAGGACTCCGATCAGCGAGACCAGCAGGATCGCCACGAGTCCCGAAATGAGCGCCGCACGCGCGCCCGGCGCGATCGCACCGAAGAGCGCATCGAAACGGCTCTTCGGCGGGCGCGTGTTGACGCTGTTCGGGGGTGCGGTTCCGGGCGGGTCTGCCGCGAAGGCCGCGTCCGGTGCGAGACGCGCGAGAACCAACCGGACGCCGAGTTCGACCGTCTGCCGCAGCCCCTCGAAGGGGCTCGCCGCTCGGCCGCCGCCGGCGAGCGATCCGGGCGCGAAGCCGTACTGCTCGAGCGCGAGGTCCGGATCGATTCCGAGCTCGACGAGACGGGCGTCGACTGCATTCGAGAGCACGGTCGCGTTCGTGTGCAGGAAGGACGTGGCGAGAAGGAACGTCTGGAGGTGGTTGAGTCGCGTCTCCCCCGTGACGATCGGCGCCTTCGAGTCGAGCGTACGGCCTTCGTTGAAGAGCAGGATCGGAAGCAGGCTCTGCGGATCCGCCGGATTCGCCCA
>CAJPFO010000273.1 GCA_905339255.1 Myxococcaceae bacterium | reverse complement strand
CCACATGCTCTCGACGCCGGCCTTCAACGCGCTTCTGAAGACGCTCGAGGAGCCGCCTCCCCGGAGCCTCTTCGTCTTCGCCACGACGAATCCCGAGAAGATCCCGCTCACGGTCGTCTCGCGTTGCCAGCGCCACGATCTTCGCCGCCTCTCGTCGGAGGAGATCGCGGCGAGGCTCCGGGAGATCGTCGCGGCCGAGAAGATCGAGATCTCGCCGTCGAGTCTCCTCGCGGTCGCGAGAGCCGGCGACGGGTCGTTGCGAGACGCGCAGACCCTCCTCGACCAGCTCGTCTCGACGGCAGGCTCGAAAGTCGACGACGCGACCGTCGCATCCGTTCTCGACCTGATCGACCGACGACTCGTCCTCGCGATCCTCGAGGCCTGCATCGATGCCGCTCCCGCGCGAGCGATCGAGGCCTGCGCGCGGGCAGCGACGTCCGGGATCGACCCCCGTCGGCTCGCGGGCGAACTCCTGCAGGGGCTTCGAGATCTCGTCGTCCTGCGAGTCGCTCCCGATGCGAGCGGACTCATCGACGCCAACGATGCGGACCGGGACGCGCTGCGCGCGCTCGCGAGCCGAGTCGAGGAGGCGAGGCTGCGCCGCATGTTCCGCGCGCTGCTCCGCGAGCAAGAGGATCTGGCGTGGGCTCCGCAGCCGACCGCAGTCCTCGAGATGGCCGTCGTCCGTCTCGCCTGCATGGCCCCCGGAGACGACGTCGCGCAGCTTCTCGCGCGACTCGACGCGCTCGAGCGCCGGCTCTCCGCGGAAGGTGGCCCGCCGCGCGGCGCTCCCGGCGGAGCCGCGCCGCCGCCGGCAGGGGGCTCGCGCGGATCGCCGTCACGGCGCCCCGGCGGGGCGACCGCAGCCCCTGCCCCGGACGCCGCTTCGGCCGACTCCGGTCGCTCGACACCGAAGGGTGTGGATCTCGCGGAAGTGCAGGACGACGATGCGCGAGAGGGTCTCGCGCCTCACGACGGTGCGTCGCCCGCCGTGGTCTTCGATCGGCTTCGCGGATTCGTCGCAGAGTCCGGGCAGCCGGGCCTCGCCGCGGCGATGGAGGGGGGTTCGCTCCTCGAGGTCCGCCCGGGATCGCTCCGGCTCGCCGCCACGGCCGGATTCCCCGCCAGCCGGCTCGAGCAGCGTCGCGAGATCCTCGAGGGAATCGCGTCGCGCTTCTTCGGGCGGCCGACGAAGCTCGCGATCGAACCGCTCGGTGTCGCGCCCGCTCCGGCGAAGACCGCCGCCCCCGACCTCGAACAGGCTCGGAGCCTCCGGCAAGAAGCGCTCCAGGATCCCGGCGTGAACGCGGCGATGGAGATCCTGCGGGCCGACATCGTCGAGATCCGTGTTCTCGGAGCGCGTCCGTGACCGAACCCGACCTCCGACAGATCCTCGCGCGGGCCGAGGAGATGCAGAGCCGGCTCGTAGCCGCGCAGCGCGATCTCGCGAGTCGCCGCGTCGAAGCGTCGTCCGGAGGCGGAATGGTGACGGCCGTCGCCACCGGAGAGCTCCGCATCGCCGAGATCCGGATCGAGGAGGGCCTCGTCGCCGGAGGCGATCGCGCACTGCTCCAGGATCTCGTGACCGCGGCCGTGAACGCCGCCCTCGCCCGCGCGCAGGAGATGGTCCAGCTCGAGCTCCGGCGGCTCGCGCTCCCGGGCCTTCCGATCCCGGGAGCGGGGAGCTAGCGGTGCGGATCTCCGCGCCGATCGAACGGCTGGTCGCGGCCCTTCGAAGGCTCCCCGGAATCGGCGAGAAGACGGCACAGCGTCTCGCGTTCCACCTGCTCTCGTCTCCGGAATCGCTCTCTACCGAGCTCGCCGAGGCGATCCAGCGAATGAAGCGCGAGATCGTTCTCTGCTCGGAGTGCTTCGATCTGACCGAGCGCTCTCCGTGTCCGCTCTGCAGCGATCCGTCGCGAGTGGCGTCACTGATCTGCGTCGTCGAGGAGCCCGCAGACCTGGCTTCCGTCGAGCGCACCGGCCGCTTCCGCGGCCGCTACCACGTCCTCGGCGGCGCCCTCTCGCCGATCGACGGGATGGGCCCCGGCGAGCTCCGGATCGCCGAACTCGAGGCGCGCATCGCGAAGGGGGGAATCGACGAGGTCATCCTCGCCACCAATCCGACGGCCGAGGGCGACGCCACCGCGCACTTCGTCGCAGACCGGCTCCGCAGACATGGAGTCCGGCTCACGCGAATCGCGTGTGGAATGCCGCTCGGGGGAGACCTCGAATACGCCGACCACGTGACGGTCGGCCGATCGCTCGAGAACCGGCGCGAAATCTAGGACGCCGCGCCGACCCTCCGGAGCGACGAGCGAACGTCTTTGGGCCGGCCTCCGTGCTCAAGCGGAGTGCCTCGAGGGCCGATGCAGGCTTCCATGCGGACGCGCTTGCCCGGAGTCCCGACGGCGGGGTACAGTCGTCGCGTTTTCCTTCCATCCCGGGCGCTTGCGAAGCGGGGTTGCGGATGAGCCACGGGCCGCTCGTGATGTACGACGAGGACTACCGACGGATCGCGGCCCTGCTCGAGCGGCTCGTCCGGGATGCTTCGGCGCGCGGAATCTTTCTCGTCGACAAGGACGGCCAACTGATCGCCGAGGCGGGCGAGATGCGCGGTGTCGACTCGACGAGCCTCGCGTCGCTCACGGCGGGGAACATCGCCGCGACCGGTGGGCTCGCGCAATTGATCGGCGAAGAGGAGTTCCCGGTCCACTTCCACCAGGGCCAACGGGACAATCTCCACATCACGCTCGTCGATCGTCGAAACATCCTCGTCGTCGTATTCGACGAACGAAGCTCGCTCGGTCTCGTGAGGCTTCGGGTCAAGAAGGCCGGCGCCGAGCTCGCCCGCGTCTTCGAGGAGATCCGCAAGAAGGCCGAACGCGCGAGGGCGTCCGGCGCGAGCCCGTTCGCCGACATCACCGATGACGACATCGACAATCTCTTCTCGGAGTAACGACGAGCCATGTCGTTCATCAATTACTCCTCGCGCGAAATCAACTGCAAGATCGTCTACTACGGACCGGGGCTGTGCGGGAAGACGACGAACCTCCAGCACGTCTACGCGAGGACGAACCCCGATCTCAAAGGAAAGATGATCTCGCTCGCGACGGAGACCGAGCGGACCCTCTTCTTCGACTTCCTCCCCATCGCGCTCGGCGAGATCCGCGGCTTCCGGACGCGATTCCATCTCTACACCGTTCCCGGCCAGGTCTTCTACGATGCGAGCCGCAAGCTCATCTTGAAGGGTGTCGACGGCGTGGTCTTCGTCGCCGACAGCCAGATCGAGCGGATGGAGGCGAACGTCGAGAGCCTCGAGAACCTCCGTCTCAATCTGAAGGAGCAGGGGCTCGATCTCGACCGGGTCCCGTTCGTGGTCCAGTACAACAAGCGCGACCTGCCGAACGCGGCTCCGCTCGCCGAGATGAAGGCGCTGCTCAACCCGGGCCAGGTCCCGGACTTCGAGGCCACCGCGCACACTGGAGCGGGGGTCTTCGAGACGCTGAAGGGCGTTGCGCGAGGCGTGCTCAACGATTTGAAGCGGCTCTCCTCGAAGCAGTAAGCTCCCGGGCGAGATGCCCGAAGTCCGAGCCGCCGGCCGCAAGGTCCACTACGAGCTCCACGGCCCCGAGAGTGGGGCTCCGCTCGTTCTCGTGATGGGGCTCGGCGGCTCGTGTCGGGGTTGGCTTCCGCTCCAGGTTCCCGAGCTCTCTCGGGAGCGTCGCGTGCTGATCTACGACACCCGCGGTGTGGGGGAGAGCGAGGATCCCGGCGGCCCTTTCTCGACGGCCGATCTCGCGGACGACCTCGCGGCGCTGCTCGACGCGCTCGCGATCCGCCGCGCCGACGTCCTCGGTGCGTTCCTCGGAGGGATGACGGCGCAGGAGTTCGCGCTGCGCCATCCGCTCCGGCTCGATCGCCTCCTGCTCGTGGGCTCGTACGCGCGTGCGGATGCGAAGCGGCGGATGCTTCTCGAGAAGTGGCGCGACATGGCGCGGGTCGAGACGCCGCTCTCGATCCAGGTCCGCGAGCGCCTGCTCTGGACACTCGAGGACGACACCATGGAAGTGACCGACCTGATCGATTCGATGGTCGAGTTCTTCACTCGCGAGGGATCTCCCGTCTCGAACGACGTCTTCGCACGTCAGTGCGAAGCGTGCATCGGACACGACACCCGCGATCGTCTGCGACAGATCCACGCGCGGACGCTCGTGCTCTGCGGCCGTCACGATCAGCTCACTCCACCGAAGTTCCAGCGCGAGCTCGCCGACGAGATTCCCGGAGCTCGGCTCGTGACGCTTTCGTTCGGCGCGCATCTCGTGATGGCCGAGAGCGCGCAGCGATTCAACCAGATCGTCCTGCAGTTCCTCGCCGAGGATCGCTCGGGACCTCGCGACCGAGCGTAGGAGACCGACCCGAGACGGGTCGATTTCCTAGCGTCGTTCGTCGTCGGTCACGCCCGCGAAATACCGCAGCAGGTCCGCCTCGGTGAGCAGCCCGACGAGGGTCTGCCCCTCCATCACGGGAAGACAGCCGATCTTGCGCTCGGCCATGAGAAACGCCGCTTCCTCGACGGG
>CAJPFO010000272.1 GCA_905339255.1 Myxococcaceae bacterium | reverse complement strand
GGCGGCAGATAGACGATGGTGAGGAAGTAGCTCGACTCGAAATGGCTGCCCGCCTCCTCGAAATCGGCTTTGCGCTCGGCATCGACCAGCGCCGAGGCGGCATCGGGGAACGTGCTCTTCGGATAGGTCGCGGCCTCGTGCCGCTGCGCCTCGACGAAAATGCTCCATCGTGAGCCCAGACGCCTGAACGCATTGTTGAGCCGGGCAGCGACGCCGACCAGCTCGGCCGGCACCGAACTGTCGAGATCGGGTCCGCGGAACTTGGCCGAGCGCTGGAAGCTGCCGTCCTTGTTGAGGACGACACCCTCGCCGACCAACGCGGCCCAGGGAAGGTAGTCGGCGAGACGGGCGCCGGTACGCCGATATTCTGCGAGGTTCATCATCGCGCGCCTCACAGTCCGAGATGCGCGGGGATGCGCAGATGCCGGCGTACGACCTCGACGAAGAGCGGATCTCGTCGCGCCGCCCAGACGGCGGCCAGATGACCGATCGCCAAGAGCAGGATGCCGACGATCCAGAGGCGGAGGCCGAGGCCGAGCGCGGCGGCCAGCGTGCCGTTAAGGATGGCGACTGAGCGTGGGGCGCCGCCGAGCAGGATCGGCTCGGTCAGAGCCCGACGGACGGGCGCGGAGAAACCCGGAACCTCTTCCATCAGATCACGGCCCCGCCACCGAAGCTGAAGAAGGAGAGGAAGAATGAGCTGGCCGCGAAGGCGATCGAGAGACCGAAAACGATCTGGACCAGCCGCCTGAAGCCGCCGGAGGTGTCGCCGAAGGCGAGCGTCAGGCCGGTGACGATGATGATGATCACCGCGATGATCTTGGCGACCGGCCCTTCGATGGATTCGAGGATCTGCTGCAGCGGCTCTTCCCAGGGCATGGACGATCCGGCCGCATAGGCGGCTTTCGTCATGACGAAGGTGAGCGAGGTGGCGAGCGCGGTCGCCGCGAGGCGCGCGCGGGCGCGCAGGGTCATTGTCATTGCGGGGCTCCATTGGGTTCGGGGGAGGTGATGGTGGGGACAAGGACGTAGTCGCCGGCTGTTCCGAGCCCGGTGACGTGGACGAGCTCGGCGAGCCGCCGTGCCGAGCCTCGACCCGAGAGCACGGCGATCGCGTCGATCGTCTCGGCGATGAGCGCTCTCGGCACGGTGACGACGGCTTCCTGGATGAGTTGCTCGAGGCGCCGCAGAGCGCCGATGGCCGTGCCCGCATGGATGGTGCCGATGCCGCCCGGATGGCCTGTCGACCAGGCCTTCAACAGGTCGAGCGCTTCGGCGCCGCGCACCTCGCCGATCGGAATCCGGTCGGGCCGCAGCCGAAGGGAGGAGCGGACGAGCTCGGACAGGGAGACGACCCCATCCCGGGTGCGTAGCGCCACGAGGTTGGGCGCGGCGCATTGCAGTTCACGCGTATCCTCGATGAGGACGACACGATCGCCGGTGCGGGCGACCTCGGCTAGAAGGGCGTTTGTCAGCGTCGTCTTGCCGGTCGATGTGCCGCCGGCAACGAGGATGTTCTTCCGTTCGATGACAGCCCGGCGCAGCGCGTCGGCCTGCGCATCGGACATGATGCCGGCCGCCACATAGTCCGCGAGCGAGAACACCGCGACGGCGGGCTTACGGATCGCAAAGGCCGGGGCGGTGACCACGGGCGGCAGCAGGCCCTCGAAGCGCTCCCCCGTACCGGGCAACTCAGCGGAAACGCGCGGGGCACCGGAATGGACTTCGGCACCCACATGGTGCGCGACGAGACGGATGATGCGTTCGCCGTCCGTGGCCGAAAGCTGCTCGCCGGTATCGGCAAGGCCACTGGCCAGCCGGTCGATCCAGAGCCGCCCATCGGGGTTGAGCATCACCTCGACGATCGCAGGGTCGTCCAGAAACCTGGCGACTGCCGGGCCAAGGGCGGTGCGCAGCATGCGCGTGCCGCGTTCAACCGCCACCGACTCTCTGGAAGAAACAACCACGTCGTCCCCACTCCGCTTGTGGGCCCGCACGACAGGGGCCCTGGATCGGGGATGAGTAGAAAAGGCAGGAATGGGCCGGCGGCAACAAGCCTCAAGCGGCCGTCGTACCCTGGCGTGGAATTACAGGGGAACGGCGGAGGGGCCTGTTCGGCGTCGGCCTATCCCGAGCCGCTAGACGCCGAATCGGATGTGGGCGAGACGTCTTCGGGGATCTCGTTCCGCAGCTTGGGTCCCTGCGCGAGCCGGCGACCGAGCGCAGCCACGAAGGCATCGTAGCGCTTGCCTGACTGGGCGCGCGCCGCCGCCTGAGCCGGTTCCGGAAGCTGTGGCGTCGTCGTCAGCCAGAAGCGCACGAACACCGCGAGCGTTTCCACGGAAATCCCGAGGTCGCGCTCGAGGCGATTAAGGCGGCGATCGAGCTGGTCGAGCCGTTTGGTCATCGCCGCCTCCTGACGCTCGGCGGCGTCAGGCGAGAGGAAGGATGCGATGGCGGCCTCAGCCACCAGCGAGCGCGACAGGTCGCGGCGGGCGGCATGCTCCACCAGCGCCTTCATCACCGGCGGATCGAGATAGATGGAGAGCCGCTGCTTCTTGCCGGGTTTCGCCATGGCGGGCTTCACAGCATGCCGTCGCCAGGATCGAGATCGGCCTGCCGTGCGATCCTCTGCATCGAGCGGTTGAGGTTCTGAGCCAGGACCGCCGCCTCGCTATCGGCATCACGGTCGACGTCAAATTCGTCGTCAGAGGTCGGCGTCGACTCGGGCTCGATCTTGCTGCTGAGTTCGTGCTGCCGGCGTTTCTCGGATTCGGTCGGATCCTCGTCATCGACCGACGTCATGGAGGGGAGATCGCGAACTGCGAGGTCCGGGCGCTCGGGTAGTCCCAGAACACTCCAGTCGTCCTCAGCCGTGTTACGTCGATGCTGGATCGCAGGCGGCGGCAGGATGCGCTCCTTGAAGCGGCCGTCCTCGTAGTAGCGCGCCTTGCGTGCGCGGATAGGATGGATTCCAGCGACCATCACGATCTCGTCGCTTGGCGGGAGTTGCATAACTTCGCCGGGGGTCAGCAGCGGGCGCGCCGTCTCCTGGCGGGACACCATCAGGTGGCCGAGCCAGGGCGAGAGGCGATGCCCGGCATAGTTCTTCATGGCACGCATTTCGGTGGCGGTGCCGAGCGCGTCCGATACACGTTTGGCCGTCCGCTCGTCGTTGGTCGCGAAGGACACGCGGACGTGACAGTTGTCGAGAATGGAGTTGTTGGGTCCATATGCCCGCTCGATCTGGTTGAGCGACTGGGCGATGAGGAACGACTTGAGGCCGTAACCGGCCATGAAGGCCAGCGCCGACTCGAAGAAGTCCAAGCGGCCCAGCGCGGGGAACTCGTCGAGCATCAGCAACAGGCGGTGACGGCTTGACTTGGCATTGAGGTCCTCGGTCAGGCGCCGGCCGATCTGGTTGAGCAGAAGGCGCACCAGCGGCTTGGTCCGGTTGATGTCCGATGGCGGCACGACGAGGTAGAGCGTCGTTGGGCGATCGGCCGCAACGATTTCGGCGATGCGCCAGTCACACCGCGACGTCACCGTTGCCACGACCGGATCGCGGTAGAGCCCGAGGAAGCTCATTGCGGTGCTCAGCACGCCTGACCGTTCATTGTCGGACTTGTTGAGCAACTCACGCGCGGCAGAGGCGACGACTGGGTGTGGACCCGCATCACCCAGGTGGC
>CAJPFO010000271.1 GCA_905339255.1 Myxococcaceae bacterium | reverse complement strand
GGGGCGCGGCATTCGGCATTGGACTCCTCCGGGGGAGGTGATTGTCCCCCGAACGGCCGCCGAAGCCGAAATCCGTGCTAACGCGGCGGCGCCGCCTCCGGCGGGACGGGCGCGAGGTGCCAGATCTCCCGGGCGTACTCGCGGATCGTCCGGTCGGAGGAGAAATTCCCCATCCGCGCCACGTTCAGGACGGCCTTGCGCGTCCAGCCGGCCGCGTCGGTCCACTGCTCCGCGACCCGCTCCTGCGCGGCGGCGTAGGCGTCGAAGTCGGCGAGGTGGAAGTAGGGGTCGTGGTTCTCGACGACGTGCTCGAAGAGCCACGTGAAGATCCCCGGCTCGAACGGTGCGAAGAGGGGCGTCTGGAACGCGTCGAGGACGCGCCGGACGCGCGGGTCGTCCTCGTAGACGCGGCGGGCGGCGTAGGCCCCGGGCTCCTTCAGGCGGTCGAGGTCCTCGGCGGTGTGGCCGAAGATGAAGATGTTCGCCTCGCCCACCTCCTCCATGATCTCGATGTTCGCGCCGTCGAGCGTCCCGATCGTGAGCGCACCGTTCATCGAAAGCTTCATGTTCCCGGTGCCGGAGGCCTCCATGCCGGCGGTCGAGATCTGCTCGGAGAGGTCGGCCGCCGGGATGATCCGCTCGGCGAGCGAGACCCGGTAGTCGGGGAGGAAGACGCACTTGAGCATCCCCTTCACCCGCGTGTCCCGGTTGACCCTCTCCCCGACGGCGTGGATCAGCTTGATGACCTGCTTGGCGACCCAGTAGCCCGGCGCCGCCTTCCCGGCGAAGACGAACGTCCGCGGCGCCTTCGGGAGCTCCCCGTCCTCGACGATCCGGAAGTAGAGGTGGACGACGTGGAGGGCGTTCAGGAGCTGCCTCTTGTAGAGATGGATCCGCTTGATCTGGATGTCGAAGAGGGAGTCGGGGTCGACGCGCACGCGCGTCAGGTCGGCGACGATCCGGGCGAGGCGGACCTTGTTCTCGCGCTTGACGGCCCGGAAGCGGCCGCGGAACGCGGCGTCCTCGGCCAGCCGGTCGAGCGGCTCGCGCAGGAGGCCGTACTCCGTCACCCAGCCGGGGCCGGCGGCCTCGGTCAGGAGGGCGGCGAGGCTCGGGTTCGACTTCAGGAGCCAGCGGCGCGGCGTGACGCCGTTCGTCTTGTTGTTGAAACGCTCGGGGTGGAGCCGGTAGAGGTCGGGGAAGAGGTTCTCGGTGATGAGGCGGGAGTGGAGCGCGGCGACCCCGTTGATCGAGTGGCTCCCGGCGGCGGCGAGCTGCGCCATCCGCACCTGCTTCGGCTCCCCCTCCTCGATCATCGAGACGCGGGCGAGGACCTCCTGGTCTCCCGGGGCGCGGTGCGCGACCTCGTCGAGGAACCGCCGGTTCACCTCGTAGATGATCTGCAGGTGCCGCGGGAGGACCGTCTCCACGAGCGGGAGAGGCCACTTCTCGAGCGCCTCCGGCAGCAGCGTGTGGTTCGTGTAGCCGAGCGTCGCGACCGTCATCTCCCACGCGCGCTCCCACGGCACGTCGTGCTCGTCGACGAAGAGCCGCATCAGCTCGGCCACGGCGAGGGCGGGGTGCGTGTCGTTCAGCTGGATCGCGATCCGGTCGGGGAAGGCGCCGATCGCGTGTCCCTCGCGGAGGAACCGCCGGAGAATGTCGCGCAGCGCGCAGGCGACGAAGAAGTACTCCTGCAGCAGGCGGAGCTCCTTCCCCTTCTGCACCTTGTCGGAGGGGTAGAGGACCTTGGAGATCGTCTCCGACCCGATCGACTCCTGCACCGCCTGGACGTAGTCGCCGGAGTTGAAGAACTCCATGTTGAACTCGTCGGAGGCGCGGGCGGAGTAGAGGCGCAGGGCGTTCACCGTCTCGCCGCCGTAGCCGACGACCGGCATCTCGTGCGGCACGCCGACGAGGATCTTCCAGTCCATCCACATCGGGTTGTACTGGCTCTTCCGGTCGACCGTGTCGACGATCCGGCCGTAGACGGGCACGAGGACGGCCTCCTCGGGCCGCTCCACCGTCCAGGGCATCGCGGCGTGGAGCCAGCGGTCGGGGCGCTCCTTCTGGTAGCCGTTGTCGATCTCCTGCCGGAAGAGGCCGTACTGGTAGAAGAGGCCGTAGCCGTAGCCCGGCAGGTGGAGCGTCGCGAGCGAGTCGAGGAAGCAGGCGGCGAGGCGGCCGAGGCCGCCGTTGCCGAGCCCGGCGTCGACCTCCTCCTCGCGCAGATGGTCGAGGTCGTGTCCCAGCTCGGCGAGCGCCCGGACGGCCGCGTCGTGGAGCCCGAGGTTGTAGAGCGAGTCGACGAGCGAGCGCCCGATGAGGAACTCCATCGAGAGGTAGTAGACCCGCTTGGCGCCGGCCTGCCGGTAGCGTTTCTCCGTCGCGAGGAGGCGCTCCCAGGCCCGGTCGCGCACGGCGAGCCCGAGCGCCTGGAAGAGGTCGCCATTCGTGACGTCCTCCCAGGCCTTCCCGAGCGAGTGCCGGACGTGCCAGCGGATCGCTTCCCGCAGCTCCTCTCCGGTACGCGGCAGCGGCGGCGGGACGCTCACCGCGCCTCCACGGCGGCGACGGCGTCCTCGACCGTGTCGTGGAGCGCGAGCACCTTGTCGAGCCGCGTCAGGCGGAAGACCGCGCGGACGGCGTCACGCGCTCCGGCGATCCGGAGGTCGCCCCCCTCGGGGAGCCCCTTCACGAGGGAGAGGATGGAGGCGAGCCCGGCGCTGTCGATGAACGAAACGGGGGAGAGATCGAGGACCACCTTCGGAGCGGACCCGGTGAGCGCGCCGGCCATTCGCGCCTTGAAGTCGGGGGCGGAGAGGGCGTCGAGGCGGGTGTCCTCGATCCGGGCCAGGACGTGAGACTCCCGGGGCTCGATCGTCAGGTTCATCGTTCCTCCCTCGGCTCCGTCGGGGAATCCGGCGAGAGGTTCCCTCCCGGCGAGCCCCGCGGACCGGCCGAGCCGCTCCCCGGCACGCCGCGGGAGGAGCCTTCAGGGAACCGCATCCCCTTTCGTCCCGGACGCGGTCAGCTTGCCACTCGTGGCGGAGGTGTCAAGGAGGGCGGCGACGCCCGAACTCTGCGCCGAAACGCTTTTCGCTGGTACCGTTCGACCATGCCGGCCGCGCTTCTCCTCGCCGCCGTCCCTGCCGTGGTCCTCTCTGCTGGCCCGCCCGCCCCCGCCCCGGAGGCGCTCCACGCCGCCTGGACGGGCGTCCGCCTCTCGCCCCCCTCCGGCGCGTACACGCCCGAGACGCTCCTTGCCGACCTCGAGGCGCTCGCCGGAGACTCCCGCAGCGCCGTCCGGATCGCGGAGAAGGGGCGGTCGTCCGAGGGACGCGCGATCCCGGTCGTCCTCGCCGGGAGCGGCCCGGAGAAGGTCCTCCTCTGGTCCCAGATGCACGGCGACGAGCCGACCGCGACGGCAGCCCTCGTCGACCT
>CAJPFO010000270.1 GCA_905339255.1 Myxococcaceae bacterium | reverse complement strand
GCGATCTCCTGCACCGCCGGGGGCGCCTCGGTCGGCTCGGGCTTGCCGAGCAGGGTGGCCAGGAGCTGGAGCGTGAGCTGCGCCTGGTCGGGCGGGAGCTTCTCGGCCTTCTGGCCGAGAAGCCCGCGCTCGAGCTTCTGGTTGATCTCGAGCATCTCGAGGTAGAGCGTGCGGAAGCGCTCGCGCTCCTGCTCGAGCCGCGCAACCTGCTCGCACAGCGCCTCGACACGCGCCTCGAGCGTTACGATCGGTTCGCCTTGCGTGCTGCTGATTTTGCCCGGCTCCACGCGGCCGACTCTACTAGCGTCACACTATGGTCTCAAGCGATGGAGCGCAGTCGCTGCCGCCGTGCGACGCCGGCCAGCAGACGCGCGAGCTCCGCGCCATCGATGCGAAGCGACGCGCCGCTTCCTCCACCTCCCTGCGGCACTTCGAACCGTGCGCGGTGAAGCCGCTTGTAGAGCAGGCAGTAGCCGTTGCGGTCCCACCAGAGACACTTGAAGCGGTCGGCGCGCCGGTTCAGGAAGCAGAACAGCGCGCCGCTCTGCGGCTCCTCGCCGAGCACCTGGCGCACGGAGAGCGCGAGGCCGTCGAAGGACCGCCGCAGATCGACAGGCTCGCGGCACACGAAGATGCGCACCGAGGCCGGAATCACGACCGTGCTCCCACCACTGCGAGCACCCGCCGCAGCGTCTCGGGATCGAAGCCGTCGGGCACGCGCACGGTGACGTCCGCAACCTGAAGCTCGATCGTGCGGCCTGCCTCGCCGGGGCGACCCGGCTGCGCGAGCTCGATGAACGCGAGGCCGGGCGCCGGCGACGCCTTCTTCGCCTCACCGCGCCCGCGCCGCTGCCAGCGCCAGCTCACCAGCGTGTTGGGGTTGATGCCCGCCCGTGCGGCGTAGGCGCGCGAGGACACCCCGCTCGCCTCCCACGCCCGCACGTGCTCCTCTCGCTCGGCCTGCGTCGCTCGTGTCTTCGTCATGGCCGAGAGATCTACGCCCTCGCATCGCCCCCGTCAGCCACGCGGTTCGCCGGACGGATACACTCCACGTTGTCGGCGCTCACCATGCCGCGGTCCATCACCCAGATCCGCTCGGCCATCCCGTAGCGGGCCTCCATCGTCTCCACGACCTCCTCCACGGTCGTGACATCGACGCGGTGGCCCGCGAAGACCTCGTAGCCCAGCGGCATGCCCTCGCGCGTCACCACCAGTGCGATGCACACCTGCTTGCAGTCGGGTCGGTGATCGCGGCTGTGGCCGCGCCGGGCCAGCGGGTTCGCGTCCGCGAGGCCCTCGAAGTACGTGCTCGTCACGTCGTAGAGTGGAGTTGCCTGAGTTTCGTGGACACCTTCACACTTGGGAGCGAAGGAGTCCAGAATGCCGAAGAGTCATCCCCCGTACCCCCCGGAGCTACGCCGCAGGCTGGTCGATTTGGTCCGTGCCGGACGGAGCCCGGTCGA
>CAJPFO010000269.1 GCA_905339255.1 Myxococcaceae bacterium | reverse complement strand
GGATTCGCGGATCTCGACTCCAGCCGTCGGCCACGACGAAGAATCCGATCTTCTCGCCCGGCTCGAAGACCCGCGGCTCACCGCTCGCGTCGCGGAGCACCTGCGTCACACCGGTCGCGAGCTTGCCTTGCGGCGGCAACGAGGCGTCCGGAAAGACCAGATCGCGCGACACGATCGAAATCCTGCCGTCGGGCTCCTCGCGATAGGTGAAGTAGCCGAAGCTGTTGCGATAACCGGCCCCTTCCCAGACGAAGGTCACGTAGACCTGTGCGCGCTCGGTCACGAGCAGGTTCGGGCTGTAGAGGTCGGAGACGAACGACGCTCCTGCGTTCGATCGCTCGGGAAGCAGACGACCGACGGTTTCGAGAACGGGGGCCGGAACCTCGACGAAGCCCCCGTCGCGGGGATCGGCTTGCCCGAACGCCGGAAGTGCGAGCAGGATCGACGCGGAGAAGATCACGGTTTGGGCTCTCATGGTCAGCGGGCCTCCATCGCGATTTCGAGGTTTTCGACCGATCCGCGCAGCACCGTGAGCCGGGCGCCGGGAGCGAACGGGCCGGCGACCTCACGAAGCGTCTCGTCCGTCCACGGCCCGCGGAGTCCGGGCTTGTCGACGATCACATCGAGCGCCGAGATGCGGTTCGGGATCCGTACGTCGGCTCGGATCCAGCCGTCGGGGTCGGTGGCCCCCTGCAGGTAGACGGCGGGGCCCCCGTCTTCGCCGGAACTCGGGCTTTCGTCGGGTGCAGGGGCGACATCGGCGAGTGTCACCACGGCGAAAGGGACGCCGGTACCGTCGAGCGTCACTCGAACCGCGACGGGCTGTGCGTCGGCCGATTCGAACTTGAAAGGGGGAGGGGGCGGCTCGGGCGCCGGAGGTTGGGAACAGGCCGCGAGAAACGACGCGAGGCCGAGCAGGGCGACTCGAACGAGGCGGGGCCGATTCGGGGTCATGGGGTTCTCCTTGGGCTGCGCTTCGCGATCTCCCCTGCCCCTTCGCAAGCTCCGTGCCCGAAACCCGCCCTGGTCGAGCAAGAAATATCCGAATGTTTTCAATCGGTTGTAGGTCCTGCGCAGGAACTGCACGGGAGCTGCCCGCCGCCCCGGGAAGCGATCCCGCAAAGCTCGCCCCTCGGGCTCCACGCCGCGGCAGCCGATGCATGGGCGAGGCGCCCGGGCGCCCCGGACGCCGGGGAGCGGGCCGCGGAGGATCCCGTGATGGTCGAGGGCGAGCGCCTGCCGGCACGCTTCCTGAGGGAAGACGACGTCCTCGTCGTCTCCGTGTGTCACGATCGCCTCGACGCCTCCATGACGACGACGCTCCGCAAGCAGCTCGCGCTCCCCCTCTCGAGAAGCCGCCACGTGGTCGTCGATCTCTCTGGGGTGGGATTTCTCGACAGCGCGGGGGTGGGGCTCCTGCTCTGGATTCGCGGCCGGCAGCAGGCCCGCTACGGCGCGCTCCATCTCTGCGGCGTGACGGCTCGCGTTCGCGCAACGCTCGCCTTGGTCCGCGCCGATCTGGTGCTCCCGATCTTCGACGATTCAGCGAGCGCCCAGCGGGCCTTCACGATCGCCGCGTAGCGAGCCTGCGCTTCTCGACGGTCTCGCGCCATACGCGCCAGAGAAAGAGCGGATTCCCGATCACGTAGCGGCGCCACATCCGGCCCGGCTCCTGCGCGAGTCTCCAGGCCCATTCGAGGCCGATCTCCCGAAGCCAGAGCGGAGCTCGCGGAATGCGCCCCGAATGGAAATCGAACAGCCCCCCGACGCCGAGACGAAGCGGAACCGCCAGCGACTCGCGGTGCGCGTGCAACCAGATCTCCTGCTTCGGAACCCCGAAGGCGACGAAGAGGATCTGCGCTCCCGAACGTGCGATCTCGTCGATCACACGGGGCTCTTCTCCGGGATCGAAGTATCCATCTCGCACTCCGGCAATGCGGAGGTCCGCGAATCGCTTTCGCATCTCTTCGGCAGCGAGCTCGGCCACTCCCGGCCGCGCACCGAGCAAGTAGATCGAGAGCCCTTCCTCGGCCGCGCGCTCACAGAGCCGCGGGAAGAGATCGGTCCCGTTCACGTTCGAGCGCAGGCGCGAGCCCTGCACCCGACAGCCGAGATGGATCCCGACTCCGTCCGGAAGGATCCGCGTGCAACCGAGCAGCGCTTCGCGATACACGGGATCGGCGTAGGCCACGTTCAGGCAATGGGGATTCACGAAGGCCAGCGTCGTCGCCGTCTCGGACTTCGCTGCCGCGATCAGCCAATCGAGCGCCTCGGACATGCTCGCATTCGCGATGCGGAGTCCGAAGAACTCGAGCTCGGGCGCCGCCGGGGCCGCGTGGACCCCAGAGAGGAGCGCCACCGGGAGCGTCCGGGCGACGATCCCGAGATCGCCTCGCAGGGTTCGCGCCCAGACGGCCTCCTGCTCGGCGAAGGCCTCGTCGTCGTGGGCGATCCCCGTTCTTCTTTGCAGGCGGAACGCCGAGACGAGTCCCGGTCGCACGTCGAAGCGCGCTGCGTACGCAACCGGCCAGCGCTCGGCGCGGTCTGGAGTGAGGGGTGCGGGCCCGACCAGGCTCATGTCGCCACGCAGGACGTTCAAGAGCACGGGGGCGCCTCGACCGCGGCCCGGAGACCGGAACGAGAGCCGCTCGAAGGGGACCCGGAAGCGTCCCACCACGACCTCACGAGCCAAGGGTCCCGAAGCGTCGGAGCGGGCGGCGAGGATTCTCCAGGCGAAGAGCGGGGCGAGCAGAGCGAGGAGCGACACGGCGACGATCACGTCGAGGATTCGCGAGAGCGCGAGCAAGGCCATCGTGAGCGCCGGGAGGAGGCGCCTTCGGATCGCGGCGCGACCTCGGCGAGGCCTGCGGCCGAGCGGGCCCGGGATCACGGGCGGCGCGCTCAAGAGCGCTCCTTGCGGGGCTTCACCGCGGCCGGAACCCCGACGGCGATCGAGCGGTCGGGAACGTCGCAGAGCACCACGGCATTGGCTCCGATCGCGACGTCGTCGCCGATTCGCACGGGACCGAGGATCTTCGCGCCGGCGCCGACGTCGACGCGATCGCCGAGCCGCGGTGCGCCGCGCACCCCCGTGTGCCGCAGACCGAGCGTCACGCCATGGCGGAGAACGCAATCGTCTCCGATCACCGTATCGCCGCTCACGATCAGGCTTCCGAAATGATCGATCCGGAGCCTTCTCCCGATCCGTGCTTCACAGGGAAGATCGATCCCCGTGAGCACCTGGACCGCGAGCCTCGAGATCCGGTAGACGAAAGAGAGCGGCTTCCGGACCCAGCGAGAGCGGACACCGTAGCGCCACACCCCGAAGCGGTAGACGACGAGCGCCCAGAAACCCTGCCGCCAGGCGTCGCGCTCGTGGGTCTCGAAGTCCTCGCGGATTCGTTCGAACACGGATCTCACCAAGGCCGCGGCGGAGAGACACGGCCCCCGGACGTGTCGCGCCAGGCCTCTTGCCAGGTCCGGACCACACCGTGCGCATCCGCCGCCCGCGCCTGCGATTCCGGATCGCCCGCACGCCCTCGACGAAGCGCGCGCAAACGCTGCCAGCCGCATTCCTGCGCCATCGCGAGCCACGCGACCATGCCGCCGTGGTGCTTGCGGTAGTAGAGGAGCGCGCTCCGCATGCGCCAGAGCGTGAGCTGCGATCCGCTCTCGGAGAAGGTGAGCTTCTCGACCTTGCGCGACGACGCTCCTCCCACGTGGCGGACGAGCACCTCGGGCCAGTAGGCGATCCGCCAGCCAGAAGCCGCGAGTCGCCGGCAGAGATCGACCTCTTCGTAGTAGAGGAAGAAGCGCTCATCGAAGCCCGCCACCTCTTCCAGCGCCTCGCGACGGATCACCGCGAACGCCCCGGGGACCCAGTCGACGAAGGCCTCGTGGGAGGGGTCGGCGAAGGTGCGATCGGGGCGGCCGAACCAACGCGAGCGCGGAAAGCGCGCCGAGAGCCCCGTGAGAACCAAGAAGTCGTAGACCGGATTCGGGAAACTTCGCGCGGAAGGCTGGAAGCTCCCGTCGAGGCCCTCGAGTCGCGCCCCGGCGAGCCCGACCGTCGGATCCGCCTCCATGCGCTTGACTGCGGCGACGATCGCACCCTCGTCGGGGAATGCGTCGGAGTTGACGAGCACCACGTAGCGCCCGCGGCAACTCCGGAATGCGAGATTGTTCGCGGCGGCGAAGCCGAGATTGACCGGACTCCGAAGCAGCCGGACCTGCGGAAACTCGCGCTCGACCATGTCCGCCGAGCCATCGGCCGAGGCATTGTCGACGACGAGGATCTCTTGGACGACTCCACTCGTTCGTGAGAGCCGCTCGAGACAGCTCCGAAGGGAATCTCGGGTGTTGAACGACACGACGACGAGGGAGACGTCGGGATCTCCGTCGCGACGCCCGGCCATCCGAAGCGGCGCCGCCGGGCGTTCCGCGCGCATCCATCGCGCCCGCCGGCCCGCACCGGCGACCACGTCCGGAAGCCGGAAGAGCTTGCGGAGCAGGTATCCCGGTGCGGCCGCGAGCGACGCGAGGTCGTCGAAGCCATCGCCGAAGCGGAATGCAGCCTCCACGACGTGCCAGGCGAGAACCACGATTCCGACGAGAGCGAGCGCGGACACGAACGTGCCCCCGGCGAGCCAAGCTGCGCCGAGTGCCATCGCGTGATAACCGAGCGGGAGGAGCGCGAGGTCGGCGACCGGCTCGAGCAGCGCCGGACGACCCGAGAGCGCTCGTGCGAGCAGCGGAGGTCCGTGGCCAAAGAGCATTCCGAAGCGCCCTCCCTCCCAGCGCGCGGACTGCGCGTCTCCGGCGGCAGCAGCGGACGGGATCTCGCCGCGCACGCTCGCTCCGGGCGCGAAGCGCACGCGCCGCTCCGCCGCGACGAGACGGAGGTGGTACTCGAGATCCTCGACGATCGATGCGGCGTCGAAGGGCACCGCGAGAAGCGTCTCCCGGGTGAGTGCGAAGCCGTTGCCGAGAATCCCCGCGGAGAGGCCGAGGCGATCCCGACCGGCGGGCCGGAGGACGTTGAAGCCGAGAAATGCGAGCCTTCGCAGCCGCACGAGCGGTGAACGACGCGAATCCCGGACGTCGTAGCGGAGTTGGACGGCGTCTGCGCCTGCCTCGAGCCAGCGACGGACTTCTTCGATCGCGTGTGGGTCGATCTCGGTATCGGCGTCGATCACGAGCAGTGCATCGAAGCCTTCCGCGAGGAGCCGCTCGAATGCGAATGCGAGCGCGTGTCCCTTGCCGCGCACACCCGGATCGTTTCGCTCGAGGACCCGGGCGCCTGCTTCGCGTGCGAGGCTCGAGGTCGCGTCACTACAGTTGTCCGCGACGACGACGACGCAAGACGCCTCGTCGTGCCCGGCGGCCTCGAGGACGCTCGCGACGCAAGCTCCGATCCCGGCCTCCTCGTCGTGCGCCGGGATCACGATGGCGATCCGCCCGATCGGGCGCACCCGCGGCGGAAGCGGCCTGCGTTTCGCTCGCGCCGCGGCCGTCAGCATTCCGAGCTCGATCGTTCCGGGGAGAGTCGCCCCGGCGAGGATGGCCCCGGCGATGCTCGCGAGGCTCGCAAGAAGATCCCGATCGCTCACCGTCCATCCTCCACGCCTTCGCGTGCCCCCCGCGGCACGACTGCGTCCGGACTCCGAACCACCCGGTGCCGGAAGATCTCGGCGAGCCTCTCGACGCTCGCATCGAGACGCCAATCGCGAACGACTCGCGCTCGCCCGCTCGCGCCGAGACGGACTCGCAGATCGGGATCGTCGAGGAGCCGCTCGAGTGCCGCGGCCGTCCCCTCGACATCGGACTGCGCGACCAGGAGTCCATCGACTCCGTCACGGACGAGCTCGGGAATCCCTGCCGTGAAGGTCGTCACGCACGGAAGCTCCATGGCCATGGCCTCCATCAGCACGACGGGGATCCCCTCGGCAAAGCTCACGAGCGCGAAGGCGTCTGCCGCCGAGTAGAACGGCAGGATCTCGTCCTGGTTCACGCCACCTGCGAAGCGCACCCGATCGCCGAGACCGAGCTCGGCGACACGCGACTCGAGGGCCTCGCGGTCGGGACCCTCCCCGACGTAGCAGAGCGAAACGTCACGATTCCTGCGCACGAGCCCCGCCACCGCTTCGAGGAGGACGCGCTGGCCCTTCTGCGGCACCAGCCGGCCGACGCAGAGCACGTCGAGCTTCCCGCGGCGGGGGCTTCTCTTCGCCGGCGAGAACCGGGCGGGATCGACGCCGAGGCGCGAGATCTCGAGCTTTCGCCAGGCGGTGGGCGGCAGGAGTCGCATGAGCTGCCCGCGCGCGAAGAGTCCGATGCAGCAGAGGAAGCTCGCCGCGGCGAGCTTTCTCGGAAGCGAATGCCACGACACGTCGTAGAACTCGTCGGGTCCGTGCACCATGATCGAGAAGTCGATCCCGAACACGCGGGAGGCGAGGAGAGCGACCGACGCGGCCGGAGTCGCGAAATGGACGTGCAGATGGGCGAGCCCGCGCTCGTGCATCCAGCGCCCCACGACGAGCGCTTCGGCGAGATACGCGAGCCAGAGAAGCGTTCGTCGGGGATGGAGGTCTCCCTCTCGAAGTGCGAGGACGAGCCCGCGGATCCACCCGGCGGGCGCGCGACGAAGTGTGAATCCGAGCGCTGCAACGACACCCAGCACGCCCGCCTGCTTGAGGACGAGCGTCCTCGACGACTCCTCGCGCTCTTCGCCCGCAAGAGCCGAGATCGGGCGATCGGCGGGGTTCACGCTCGCGACCTCGACCTCGATTCCGAGCGCGCGAAGGCCCCGCACCTCGCGCAGGATGAACGTGTGCGAGAGCGCCGGGTAGCGGCTCACGAGGTAGGCGAGTCTCAGGTCGGCCATCGCTTCTCCGCGGCGAGCCGCTCGTAGAACCCGAGTGCCTCGTCGATCTTCTTCTCCCAATCGAAGCGCTCCTCGGCCCTCCGGCGTGCTGCGCGGCCGCGAGCCTCCCACGCTTGCGGAGCGCGAACGATGTCGAGCAGTGCGGCCGCGAGTCCCGCGCGGAGCGCGTCCGGCGACGGCGCCGCGACGGCACGGCCCACCTCGTCGTCGACGAGTTCGCCGGGGCCTCCCGAATCCGCCACGAGCGCAGGTCTTGCGCTCGCGAAGGCCTCGAGGATCACGCTTCCCCCCGACTCGCGGATCGAAGGCAGGCAGAGCACGTGCGCCTCGGCGATCTCCTTCGCGACGGCGTCGAGCGGGAGGGCGCCGACGAAAGCGATCCGCGGGCCGAGCCCGAGCGTTTCGGCGTGCGCCTGCCATGACGCCCGCATCGGGCCCTCGCCGACCACCCGGACGACGGCGTTCACGCCGGAGAGCACCACCGCATCGAGAAGAAGCGGAAGTGCCTTCACCGAGACGAGGCGCCCGACGAAGACGACACGAAGCGGCTCGGTCGCCGAGGGCGGCGCCGGCCAAGGCGTCGAGCGGAAACGCTCGAGATCGACGCCGTTCTCGAGCATCGTCCTCGCACGTGCGCGCTCGCTCGGCGGAAGTACGGCGCGGGTCGCCCCGGTGGCCACCAGCGTCAGCGCCGCGTGCCGCGAAGCTCCGAGCCAGGAGTCGACGAGCCTCGGACCGACGCGGAGCCGGCTCGCGAAGCTTCCTTCGGTCCGAGCCAGATCCTCGAAGCCCGTCGGATCCGAGAGGCCGCCGTTCAAGGGTCCGCGGACGAGCGGCGGGCCGAGCCGATGCATCCTCGTCAGCGCCGACGGCGAGACCGGCGTCACGACGTGAACGACATCGAAGCGCTCTCCGTTTCGAACGAGCCTTCGCGCCCGCCGCAGGCAGGCCGCGTCGTAGACGAAGAAGTCGAGCGACGAGAGCGCAAAGACGGCGTGCTCGCTCGACGGGAAGATGCGGGTCGCGAGACGATGGAGTGGGCCGGCGAACCACTCCGTGTCGATCGTCTCGATCCGCGTATCGGGTTCCAGCTCGATCCCGGCGAGAGCGGTCTCGTTTCGGACGTGCGTGAGCAGCGTGACCCGCGCTCGCTTCGAAAGCCGCACGAGCCACTCGAAGCCGATCTGCGAGACCGACCCCCCGCCGGGCGCGCATTGGTACGCGTCGAGGAGCACGTGGAGCCTCATGCCGCCGCCTCGCGCGAGAGCGGTCGCGCGGGTACTCCGACGACGACCGCTCCGGCGTCTACGTCGTGCGTGACGACCGCGTTGGCTCCGACCACGGCGCCTTCTCCGATCCGGACTCCTGCCAGCACCGTCACGCCGCGGCCGATCCACACGCCACGTCCGATGCGAACCGGCGCGCTCGCGTGGCCTGCATCACGGATCGAGACGTCGGGCCCATAGCGATGGTTTGCATCGCGAACGCTCGCATACTCGCCGAGCATCGTGCCGTCCCCGATCTCGACGCGCTCGAACGCCACGAGGTGCACGCCGCGCGAGAGGACGACGCCATCGCCGATCTCGAGCGATCCATGCTCCTGCGTCTCGAGATGGACTTCCGGATAGAAGAGGAGATCGCGACCGAGGCCCACGTTCGCCGTCCCGGCCACGAAGGGACTCCCGAGCAGGATCGTCGACGCATCGAGGCGGCGGCCGAGCTCGCTCTCGAGCCGGGCGTGGCGCCAGGCGCGACGCAAGGGTTCGAGTGCGAGATGGGCGCGCACGAGCGGGCGAAGCGCGCGAGCGAGCGCAGTCTTGAGCCCTCGCCTCATTGCCGGAGCCCCTTGTACTCGATCAGGCGGCGACGCCGGCCGCGGCGCCGATCGATCCGGTACGCCAACTGCCCGCAGACGATCGGGAGGTGCTGGAGTTGGGAGTGGAGTCCGTAGAGAGCGAGCGTCGCGATCGATCGGCTCTTCCAGCGCGCGCGCCAGGCGCTTCGCAGCACGAGCGCGGCGAAGCCTGCAAAGGCCGCGAGCGCGACGGCCGGCGCCCGGCACGCGAGCGCAATCGGTACGCTCGCGAGTAGCGCTGCAATGAGCGAACCGTGACGCCAGTGGTGGCGCGACTCGCGTTCCCAGAGCGGAATCTCGGTGCCCCGGAAGCGGTCCGAAACCTCCTCGTAGGCATGGCCGGCTCGGAACGCGCGCCGCCACCACTGTGCTCCGCGATCGATCCCGAGATCGTGGAGCGTCATCGGCAAGTCGACGTGGAGGATCGTCGCGCCGGTCGCACGGATCCTCCGGCAGAGCTCGGGCTCTTCACCGGCGATCAGCCCCTCGTCGAATCCCCCGGTTCGCTCGAGGACGTCCCGGCGCAAGAGCGCATCGCCACCACAGAACTCCGAAGGGCCCGGCGGATAGATCCAGTCGAGGTCGAGTGCGCGCTGGTAGAGGCTCGTTTCGGGGTGTCGCTCGCGCCGATGCCCCCACACGACGGCGACGGTCGGATCGTGGAAGGCGCAAAGCGCGCGCCTGACGAAGTCGGGATGGAGAACCGTGTCGCCGTCGAGGAACAAGACGTACGGCGCCCGCGCTGCCTTCCAGCCGGCGTTGCGTCCGACGGCGGCGCAGGGTCGCGCCGGCTCGACGCGGAGGACCTTCGCGCCGAGCGCCATGGCGCGAAGCGGACTTCCGTCGGTCGATTGAGAGTCGACGTAGAGGACCTCGACGGCGCCGCCCGGATTGCGGATCGCCGCGACCGATCTCAGGCATTGCTCGAGCCGGGAGCCCTCGTTGCGACCGATCACGACGACGGAAACCAGAGGGATCTCGCTCATCGAAGCGCCTCTCGAAGGACTCGGGTGTAGTCGGCGCCTCGCGCGGAGGCGCAGAAGCGGTCGTCGAGGAGTGCCGTTCCGGCAGCGGCGACGCGATCGAGGAGCGCGGAGGGCGCCCGTTCGAGCGTCTCGAGCGCCTCCGCGAGCGACGCGGCGTCTTCTCCCCGGTAGTGGAAGCCCGTCCTGCCGTGCTCGACGAGCGCGCCGGCCCCCCCCCGATCCGGCACGAGGACCGGGAGACCCGCCGCGAAGGCTTCGAGGATCGAGAGCCCGAAAGGCTCGGCCGGACAGGTGTGGAGAAGGAAGTCGGCGCCCGCGAGCGCTTCGGCCACGCAGGGATCGAAGCCCGAGAAGGTCACGGGGACTCCCGACTCGGCGGCGCGGGCTCGGAGCCGCTCGAGATCCGGCCCCGCGCCGAGTACCCGGACCTGGAGCTTTCCCACATCGGGCCGGCGTTCGAGGGCGAGCAGGAGCAGGTCGAGGCGCTTGATCGGATCGGCGCGCGAAACGACCACGGCGATGCGCTCGCCGGGAGGCCGGAGCCTCGTTCGATGCGCGAATGCGCTTCGGTGCGAGGGCGCGAGGAAGTTCTCGATCACCGCGACGCGTTGCTCCGGGACGCCGTGCGCGGCGAGTCTCTCGCGGACGAAGGTGGAGACGGCGATGAGCTTCACCCGTTCGGGGAGCCATCTCTTTCGCGCGTAACTCAGTCGCTCGTCGGCCCCGCCGTGGACGACGTGCAGGTGGCCTCGTGCGCGGCGGAAGACGAGATCGAGCGATTCGAAGACGGCGGAGTGAACGACCGACGTCGAGACGAAGGCCGCTTTCGGCGATCGTGCGAGGCGACGCGCGAGCACCGCGGCGAGGCCCCGTACACCCGAGAAGGTCTCGGCCCCGAGCCCCCGGCGTCGCGCCTCCTCGGCTGCGGGGCCGGGCGGAGCGAGCAGCACTCCGTCGAAGTCGCTCGAGATCGCCTCGAGCGTCGCGATCGCCATCCGCTCGGTGCCGTAGAGCTCACCGCTGTGTACGGCGTAGAGGACGGGGATCTTCATCCGCTCCTCCAACGACGCCACCAGCGATCGGGCAGCTCGCGCGCACCGGCAGCGAGCTCCGCGACGAGGTCGGCGAAGTAGCCTCCGCCTTCGTAGACGCGAACCCGGTTCACGATCGCTCCGGCGCAGCGCGGCCCGATCCGATCGAGAAGGCGCCTCGCGCGAACGAGCTCGGCGTGGAGGACCACCTCCGCCTCGATCACGAGGACCACGACGTCGGCGAGCGAAGCGAGGAGCTCGGCATCGGCGGAGACCCCGAGCGGAGGTCCATCGACGAGTACGAGGTCGAACTTCTCATGGAGCGGGACGAGCGCCTCCGGGAGTCGGATGAGTCCCCCGAGATGCCGCACGCCCCGTGTCTCGCCGACCGGGATCCGACTCGGGTCCGGCCCCGCGCCGTGGACGATGGCATCGGTGGCCGCGAGCCTCCCCGTGAGGACCGCTTCGAGCCCCGGGGCCCCCGGCCCTGCGGCGAAGCGCGGATCGGGCCGGAGCGCGTTCGCCTCGACCGCGAGCGTGCGCACGCCGAGGCCGGCGAGCTCGTTTGCGAGCTCGAGGACGAGCGTGCTGGTCCCGGCCCCGGGCCGGATGCCCACGAAGGCGAACAGTCGCGCGCCGCTTCGTTCGCGCTCGCGAAGGAGCGCGAGCGCGGCCCTCCGGCGCTGGTCTGCGGCGAAAGGCTCGAGGGCGACCGCCTCGCGGGCGACGACCCAGCCGAGCGGCGGGAAACCGAGTGCGCGTTCGGCGTCGTTCGGAGCGTGGATCCGCGAGTCGAGAAGATCGATCGCGATCGGGACCGAAAGCGCCGCCCCGACGCAGAGCACGAGAAGGATCGCGAGGATCTTCTTCCGGCCCCCCTGGATCGGGATCTCCGGGGTCCGCGCCGCGGACGCGAGCCAGGCGAATCCCGGCGCATCGGCCTCGAGCTCGAGCGCTTCGATCCGCCCATCGACGCTGCGGATCTGCTCTCTCGACGCCTGGATCTGTGCGTCGAGCGTGAGGCCTTCGGCGTAGCGGCTCGTGAAGGTCGCGAGCTCGGCATCGAGGCGCTCGATCTCGCTCTCGAGGCCCCGTTCGCTGCGACGCGCCTCGTCGACCGTGGCGACCGCTCGAGAGTGCTCCTCGCGCGCGCGCTGCTCGCGGCGCTCGACGAGAACGCGACGGATCTCCTCGCGACGGGCCCTCTCGGCCGCGGCGAGGCGCGAGTCGATCTCGGAGATTTCGCGCTCGGCCGCACGCCGCCCGGCGTGCGACTCGGCGAGGCCGCTCGAGAGCACGAGGAGTTCGGTCCGACGCTGCCCGAGCAGGCGCTTCAGATCGGTGAGCGAGACGTCTCCCGCCACGAGCTCGTCCGCGGCAGCGCCGACATCGATCGCCCGCTCGCGCGACTGCGCCTCGTCGAGCGCGGCGAGCTTCGCCTCCGCTTGCACCCGTTCGCGCCGCGCGCGGAGAAGCGCCTCGTTGGCCTCTGCGAGCGCCTTGTCGAAGGGGTTCGGAAGGTCCGGGTTGAAGCTCGCCACGCCGAGTTCGGTCGCGATCCCGGTCGCTCGCTCCACCTGCGCTGCGAGCGCCGCTTCGAGTTCGATCCGATGCGACCGAAGGGTCTCGAGACGCTGCTCGCGGCCCGGAAGCACTTCTTCGCGCGCGCGGGCGAGGTAGGCGTCGGCGACCGCGTTCACGACCTTCGCGAGCCCGTCGGCCCGATCACCCTCGAGACCGATCGTGACGAGATACGTATCCGGGATGGCGCGCACCTCGAGCGCCGCGGCGAGGCGTTCGACGGCACGCTGGTCGCTCTCGGCGTCGCGCTGCCAGAGTGAACGATCCGGGCCGAGCCGCACGAGCGCAGCTTCGATCACGTCGAATCGCGTGATCGTCGCCACCTGCTGCTGGACGAAGCTCCGGTACTGCGTGTCGGAGTCGATCTGGAGCTCCTGATCCGATTGGAGATTGCGTGCGAAGCGTGGCGCCACGTGGATCGCGGCCTCGGCGAGGTAGCGAGGGGATCCCTTCCACCACGCGATCGGGAGCGAGACGACGACCCCGATCACGAGGCATGCGACCGCGAGCACGCGGTGATCGCGGAGGCTCACGAGCGGTTGAAGGCCCCGCCCGGGCGGACCGTCCTCGGCCGGCGAGGGTGCTCGAGGATCGATCGGCGGCGTCACGATCGCGCCCTCACGAGGCCGCCGTCGCGCAGACCGAGACGCCTGCGCAGGGTCGACGTGATCCAGTGTCGTTCTTCCGGATCGAGGACGAGCGCGTAGAGGAGCCCTGCGGCGAGCGCTGCGGTCACCCCCCCTGCGAGACCCACGCCCGCCGCAGCGAGCCAGCGTTCGGACGCCGCGAGACGAGCACCGACGAGAAGCCCACCCGCTGCTGCGATCGGGAACGGAAGAAGGCCCGGCAAGAAGACGCGGCGCAGGTACACGCGCGCCGGCACGGCGAGGACGTGATGCAGCCGGAGCAGGAATACGAGCGCGGAGCCGGCCGTCGCCGCCGAGACGGCGATGGCGATCCCTTCGACCGTCCAGGTTCCTTGGACCCCACGCACCCCGGGAAGCAGGACCGCGAGCAGCGCTACGTTGGGTCCCGAGTAGAAGAGCTCCTCCCACGGCCGACCCGCCCCCTTGAGCAGGTTGGTGCCCGGCCCCGTGAGCAGGTGCAGATGCGTCGCGAGCGCAAAGACGCAGAGGATGAGAGGCAGCGAGGCCTCCGGGGTTCCGAGCCAGACGTGGAGCAGCGATGGCGCGAACCCCGCGAGAAACGCGAAGAGCAGGCCCGAGACGATCCCCATGTACCGCGCGCTCTGCAGGTAGAGGCCGGCGAGCGCGCCGTCGGGGTCGAGCTCGTCCCCGCGCCCACGCAGGTGCGCCGCCGAAGGCGCGAGCGCGGAATCGAACGCGCTCGGAAGCGAGGCCGCCGTCGAGGGGAGCTTCTTGCCGAGATCGAGGAGCCCTGCGGCCTGCACGCCGAGCAGCGGCGCTGCGACGACGCGTTCGATCGAGTTGAGTGCGATCGCGAGCAGGCCGAGTCCCTGCACGGCGCCGCCGAATGCGAGCAGCCTCTGGAGCGCTCTTCGCGTCACGCGACCTGGAGAGAGCCGTAGCCAGGGAAGCCGCCGCCATGCGAAGAGCGCCGAGAGCCCGATGCTCACGAGCGTCCGGATCACGAATGCGTCGGCGAGGCCTCGCAGGCCCCGGCCGGAGCCGACGAACGAGACGATCAGGACGACCTCGAGCAGGTACGAGATCGTCCAGATCACCTGGGTGTCGCCGATGCGATGGGCGCCGGTGAGCGCTCCCGAGAAGACGCCGAGACTCACGTCGGCGAGGAACACCGCCACGACCGCGAGGACGACGTAGCGGGCTTCGGGTGCGAGCGCCGGGCCGACCTCGAGCCAGGCCGAGACCGAAGGCCACGCGAGCCAGATGCCCGCGTAGAGGAGCACGGAGATCGATCCCGCCACGGCGAGGCCGGTCGAGAGCACCTCGTTCGCCTGCTCGAGATCCCGGCGTGCGATTCCGTCTGCGACGTAGCGCACGTAGCCGATCGAGAGACCGAAGGTCGAGATGCCGAGGTACGAGACGAGCACGAACGCGGTCGCCCAGACGCCGTACGCCTCCATCCCGAGATGCGAGACCGCGAACGGCGGAATGAAGAACCGCGTCGCGAGGTATCCGATCCGCGCCAACAGGCCGAGGGCGATCCCGTGGACGAGGGCGCGCTCGACGCCCCCCTCCGGGCCGATTCCATCCTCGTCGGTGGCGTTCGAGGAGGCCACGCTAACCCCCGAAGAATGCGGTGGCGAAGAGAAGCAGCGTGCTGAACGGCGAGAGTTGTTGGAGCGCGTAGCCGATCTTGGCGAGACCGCGTCGCGGGACGTAGATCACGTCGCCTTCGTTCATCGCGACGTTCGCCTCCGGGTTCCCGCCGACGATGTCGTCCTCCATGCGGAGGACGCGCTGGCTCCGATCCGAGGGACGAACGAGCTGGATCGTGTCGTGGTCTCCGTCCTTCGTCGGGCCTCCGGCCTGCGCGAGCGCATCGAGGAACGACATCTCGGGGGTGAGTCGGTACGCGCCGGGCTTGTTCACCTCGCCGAGCACGTAGACGAGCGTCTCGTCGGAATCGGGGATGTAGACGAGATCGTTCGGCCGGAGCCGCACGTTCAGCGAGAGGTCGCCGACGTTGAGAAGCCGCTGGAGGTCGATCCAGAGGATCTTGTCGCGGCCGCGCAGGATCGCGCAGCGCCGAAGCGTCGCCTGTTTGTCGAGAACGGGGAGCGCGCCGGCGCGGGCGAGCGCTTCGAGAAGCGTCGGCTGCGTATCGAACTGGACGATCCCCGGGTTCTCGACGCGGCCGAGCAGGAGCACGCGGTTGCCCGTGTACGCCTCGACTCCGACCGTCACGACCGGCTCGGTGTAGAGAGGCCGCAGCACGTCCGTGACGAGCAGGGACGCTTCATCGGTCGAGAGACCGGCGATGCGGACCGCGCCGGCAACCGGAACCACGATCCGCCCGTCGGGTCCGACGACGTGCTTGCCGGAGAGCTCGGGGCGGCCGAAGACGTCGACACTGATCTTGTCGCCGGGTCCGAGGCGATAGACCTCCTCGACCGGGCCCTCGAATGCGCGCAGCGCCTCGCTCTTCGCGTAGGTGTCGGCGTTGAACTCCTGCGGAGGACGGAACACCTCCTGCGGGCCGTCGAGGTCCGGAACGCTCGAGCAGGCGGCGAGGGCGAGCGAGAGCCCGACGAGGACGACCCTCGCCATGCGGCGCCCGTGTGCCGCCTGCGCTCCATCCGTTCGCATCGGCGGATCCCCCCCTTGGGCCGCCCGCTGCCCGCTCCGGCTCGAAGGAAACATCGGCGGCTAAAGCCGGGGGATTGAGGGCCGATCTCAAATCGGGGCGCCCATCCCGGGTCCGGCCCCGTGCCTCGGGGAAAACATGGACTTCGCGTGCCAAGCCTTCGGCCCGGTCGACGTGATCACCTTCGCCGGAAAGCTCGACGCCTCGAACGGCCAGCGGGTCCGCGAGGGGCTGAAGGATCACGTCGCAAACGGGAGGCCCTTCCTGGTGATCGACCTCTCCGACGTGGGTTTCGTCGATTCGACCGGGCTCTCGGCGTTGGTGAGCGCCTTCAAGATCTCCCGCGAGCATGCGGGCGAGGTGGTGCTCGCGGGGCTTCGGCCGCCCGTTCGAACGCTCGTCGAGCTCACGCGGCTCCACCACGTGTTCCGGATCTATGCGACCGCTCAGGATGCGGTCTCGGACCTCGGAAGCCGCGCCGTCAGCGGATCGTCGGCGCGCTGAACGAGCGTCACGCAGTTCCGCTCGTCATCGGTTCGGCGGTAGCGTACCTCGTCGACGGCCTCGTGGATGATGTAGAGGCCGTAGCCTCCCTCGGCAAAGAGCTCCGCCTGCGGAAGTGTCGGCGCGCACGGGGAGAAGGGCGGCCCCTCGTCGAGGATCCGGACGCGAGCCCGCTTGGAATCCGCCTCGACCTCGATCTCGATCGTTCCGTCCTTGCGTCCGCCGTAGGCGTGCCGCATCACGTTGCTCACCGCCTCGTTCGCCGCGAGCACGAGCTTCGCGACCCGCTCCTCGGAGATCGCTCCGGCACTTCCCCGCTCCACCGCCTCCTCGACGAAGGCTCGGATCGCCTCGAGCTCCTCGAGGTCGCTCGAGAAGCGCCGGCAGCGGGCTCCGCGGACGCGATCGCCTTCCGGATCGAGGATCCGGACCACGACGCAGGTCAGGTCGTCGGCGAGATCCCGCGAACCCGTGAACTCGAGCACCTCGCCTCGGACGGCGTCGAGCACGTCGCCGGCTTCGGATCCATCGGCCGTCTCGATCACCCGCGCGAGCCGTTCGGCGCCGAAGAGATCGCCGTCGAGGCCGGGAGCTTCGGTCACACCATCGGAATAGAAGACGAAGGCGTCTCCCGGCTCGAAGGACACGACCGTCTCGACGTGGATCTCCCGTTCGAGGATGCCGACGGGAAGGTTCGAGCCTTCGATCACACGGCAGGCCCCCAACCTCGCGACGAAGTGGAGCGGCTTGGTGTGGCCGCAATCGACCAGGCGGAGGACCCGCGACTCGAGATCGATCCTCGCATAGGCGAGGGTCACGAACGACTCGAGGTCGAGAAGACGCGGCGTGAGCTCGCGGTGGACGGCGGCAACCAGCGCTGCCGGGCCCGGTGGTGCGCCTCCCGCAGCGGAGGCCTCGGCGAAGACCCGCAGCAGCGCAGACTTCGTTCCGGCTCCGATCAGTGCGGCCGGGATCCCCTTGCCCATGACGTCTCCCACGACGACATCGAGCTGCTTCGCCGAAGGTCGAAGGAAGTCGAAGAAGTCTCCCGCGACCACGTCCGAGGCGAGACCGAGCGTTGCGATCTCGAGACCCTCGACGTTTCGGGGCGGCTTCCCGAGTAGGAGCGCCTCCTGGATCCGCGCACCGATACTCGCCTCGGCATGCCTTGCTTCCGCGAGTCGCCGCTCGATCTCCTTGCGCGCAGTGACGTCACGAGCCGTGAGCACGAGCCGGGGATTCCCGCTCGCGGTCCGGTAGTTCCGCCCCGCCGTCTCGAGCCAGCGGACTCCTCCCTCCGCGTGGAGGACCCGGAGCGTGAGCTCGACGGGACGCCCCGGAGTCCGGAAGGTCTCGTCGAGCGCCGCGGCGACGAGCGGCCGATCTTCTTCATGAACGATCTCGCGGAGCATGCGTCCGAAGAGGTCCGAGGGCGCGACTCCCAGGATCTCGCTCGCGCTCGGGCTCGCGAAGAGAACCGTCCCCCGACGCTCGATCTCGAGCACCAGGTCGAGCGTATGATCGGAGAGCGCGCGGTAGCGCTCCTCGCTCTCGCGAAGCGACGCCTCGGCACGCCGGCGCCTCCGCTCGCTGCGTGTGGCCTCGAGAAGCGAGGCGAAGGTCTGCGCGACGGAGCGGAGGAGCGATTCGGCCTGCGCGTCGAGGGCCGGTCGCCGACCTCGAAGCACCAGGAGTCCGATGGGCTCGGCGCTCGATCGGAGCGGCACCACGAGGAGCTCGTCTGCGGGCCCGAGCGTCTCGCGAACGGGATCCCGGCCCGAGGCCGAGGCGACGAGATGGGGCCTGAGCCGCTCGAGCTCCTCCTCGGCGCTCGCAGCCGCGCTCGAGCCGTCGCCTCCGGCCCACAAGGCCGCTCGTGTCACGAGGTCGAGTCCGCTCACACCACGGGCCGCCAGCTCGACGAGCCAGGCCGACTCGCAACTCGCGACCGCGACCGATTGGAGCAGGAGCTTCTCGAAGGCCTCGCGTGAGTCACCGCCTGCGATGTAGGCGGTCTGCGCCGCGGTCATCGCCTGGAGGACGCCACGTTCGCGGGCGAGCGCAGCACGCGTTTCGGCGGCCTCGGTCACGTCGCGCATGAATCCGATGAAGCCCACACCCCCCGCGAGTTCGACGGCGGTCACGGCGAGCTCGACCGGGAAGCGAGATCCGTCGGCGCGAAGCGCCGGCATCTCGAGGCGGCGTCCGAGCACGTCGGACCTCCGCGTATCGAGAAAGCGCTGGAAGCCGGCGCGATGCGAAGCGCGGAGCTCGGGCGGAATCAAGAGTGCCTCGAGCGGAAGCCCGAGCGCGCGCTCGCGCGACTGACCGAAGATCCGCTCGGCGGAGGGGTTGAACTCGGTCACGACTCCACCCTCGTCGCACGTGACGATCGCATCGAGCGCGTTCTCGACCACCGCGCGGTGGCGCTCTTCGCTCTCCTCGAGCGCTGCGCGCGAGCGGCGAAGCTCGGCCTCGGCGAGGCTCCGATTGACGAGTTCGCGCTCGGCGTCTCCGAGCGCGAGCTCGAGCTCGGCGCCGCGCTGTTGGAGCTCGCGGGCGAGCACGGCGTTGCGGAGCACGGCGGCACGCCGGACCAGAAGCGTGAGCAGGCCCACCACCGTCGCGGCTCCGAGTGCGAGCGCGTAATGGAGCCAGTCGGTCTGCATCTGCGGGACGAGGAGATCGACGAGGACGAAGGCCGTGACGGCCGCCACGGAGACGACGGCGAACCAGCGACGGCTCACCAGGAGTGCTCCCGAAGCCACCACCACGAGGAATAGATTCACGGTGTGTCGCGGCTCGGGAACGAGAACGAGGTGCGCGACGCAATTGCCGAGGGCGACGAGCGCCACGGCTCCCGAGACCGCATGCGCCGCATGCGGCGGGATCCGGCCGCTCCGGAGCAGCGATCCGAGCCCGAGAAGGGCGAGCGTGCTCGCAGCCGCGATCGGGATCATCCACTCGCGAACCCCGGGTGGCAGCAGGAGTGCGTGCGCGATCGTGAGCAGCGCGTAGTAGACGGCGAGCCCCGAGGCGACGGTCGGGAGCGCGTCGAGCGCAGCGCGATCGAGAGCCTCGGAATCGCTTCGTGCGGCGGCGCTCGCGGGAGTCGTCATCGCCTGCGGCATCGACCGTGTGCGGCGCCGGGTTGAGCGGTGCGGCTGCGCAAGCGTGGACCCCCGGAGGCCCGGCGCAGCGCCGGACGCCGATCCCCCACCCCTACGCCGGGGTCCCCGGGTCCGGGTCGGTCCCCCCACCCGCCGAC
>CAJPFO010000268.1 GCA_905339255.1 Myxococcaceae bacterium | reverse complement strand
CGGCCAGGCTTTTTTTGGCGAGGCACTGAGAGAAGAGCGCGGTCTACTGAGCGCCTTCGAGCGCGCCCGGCGCATCATCGCCGATCGCGAGCGGGCAGAGAAACTCACGCCATCGGAGCCGCAGCTTTTTGTCGGCGAGGCTATGCGCGATAAGCTCCAGAGCCTGGAGCAGGACGAACCGCGGCGGCGCCAGGGCATGATGGCGTTTTGGCAGCCGGTGCAGGGGAGCCGCTGAATGAAGGCCCCCCCACGCTCGCGTCGCTCGCTGCCCCCCGAGGGGGCGTGTCAGTGGCTTCGGACGGCCGGGCGCCACTGACATGGCCGGTCCGCTGCAAGGCTTGCGTGTGCTGGATCTGACCCGGGTTCTGGCCGGTCCATGGTGCAGCCAGAACCTCGCTGATCTTGGCGCGGAGGTGATCAAAGTTGAGCGGCCGGGCAGCGGCGACGATACCCGCGCCTGGGGTCCACCCTATCTGAAGGATGCCGCTGGGCAGGATACCAGCGAAGCGGCTTATTACCTCGCGGCGAATCGCGGCAAGAAATCCATCACCCTCGACCTTTCCCTGCCCGAAGCGCGCGCCGCGGTGCGGCGCCTGGCGGCGGCGAGCGATGTCTTCATGGAGAACTACAAGGTCGGTGACATGGCCCGCTTCGGCTTGGCCTGGGAAAACCTCAAGGCAGTCAATCCGCGCCTCGTCTACTGCTCGATCACCGGGTTTGGCCAGAGCGGGCCGCTGGCTTCGCGGCCCGGCTACGATTTCATGATCCAAGGCATGGGCGGCCTGATGAGCATCACCGGCGAGCGCGACGAACGGCCCGGGGGCGGCCCCCAAAAAGTTGGCGTGGCGGTGGCGGATCTCATGACCGGCATGTACGCCTCCGTGGCCATCCTCGGCGCGCTTTACCATCGCGAGCGCAGCGGCGAGGGGCAATTCATCGACATGGCACTCTTCGACTGCCAGGTGGCGATGCTTGCCAACATCAACATGAATTACCTGGTCTCTGGGCAGCCGCCTCGGCGCCTGGGCAACGCGCACGCCAACATCGTGCCCTATCAAGTATTCGAGGCTGCCGACGGGCATTTGATCCTGGCGGTGGGCAACGATGCCCAGTTCGCCCGCTTTGCGCAGCTGGCGGGCTGTCCGCAATGGGCCAGCGACGAGCGCTTCGCCAGCAACGCCGCGCGGGTGCGCCATCGCGACATCCTCGTGCCGCTCGTCGCCGAGCGGCTGCGGCTCAAGCCGCGCGAGGTGTGGCTCGAAGCGCTGGAGGCCGCGGGGGTGCCTTGCGGGCCGATCAATCGCCTGGACGAAGTTTTCGCCCAAACGCAAGTGGCCGAGCGCGACATGCGCGTCGATCTGCCGCATCCTCAGGCCGGCAAAGTGCCTTTGGTTGGGAGCCCGATGAAGCTCGGTGCCACACCGGTGAGCTATGACTTGCCGCCGCCCTTGCTGGGACAGCACAATCACGAAATTCTGGGCGGTCTGCTGGGCTTGAGCGCCGAAGAAATCGACGCGATCAGCCAGACTCGCCGCCCTTGAAGCCCGCCCCACTGGGCGCCATTCGGCAGGAAAGGAAAAACGATGAACCAACCCCGGTTGCTGTTGTGCCTGGCTCTTGTGCTCGCTGTCGCCCGGGTCGACGCCGCCGAGGTGCTGGTTTCGCCACGCGGGGAAGTAAAGCAAGTGCGCCAAGCGATGGCGCGCTTTCCGACTGCCATGGTGCCCTTCGGCGAGCCGGAGCGACCCGCGCCTTATGCCGTCGATTGCCTGCCAGCTCAGGAAGGCAAGGGACGCTGGCTCGATGCCTACGTCTGGGTGTTCGATTTCGCGCGGCAGCTCCCCGGCGGCGTGCGCTGTGAACTCAAACCGCGCGACAACCTGCGCGATGCGGCGGATGCGCCGGTTTTCGCGGCGGCGAGCGGCTTCGATACCGGCGGTCCGGTCGTGGTCTGGCAGGAGCCTTTCGAAGGCCACCAGGGGATCGACGAAAACCAGATCTTCCTCCTCGGCCTAAGCGCCGAAGCCAACGCCGAGTCGATCGCGGCGCAGGCCTCTTGCGAGGTGGCCGGTGTAGGCGAGCGGCTGCCGGTTCGCCTGCTGTCTGGCGAGGAACGCGCCAGGTTGCTTGCCGCTCGCCGCCTCGCGCTGCGTCACTTCCGCCAGGACTGGCAGCGCGCGCACCCCGGCGCCAAGGCCGATGCGGCGCCCGTCGTCGCGCTGCAATGCCAGCGGCCCTTGCCGCCCAAAAGCGCGGTCACGCTGGTTTGGGGCGCCGGCATCAACGCAACTTCGGGGCTGGCCACTCGGCAGCCGCAGCGCCTGGCCTACAAAGTGCGGCCGCAGTTCTCGGCGCGCTTGAGTTGCAGCCGATCGAACCCCAAGGCCGACTGCTTGCCGATGCTGCCGATCGAGTTGATCTTCAGCGCGCCGGTGCCGCGCGAGCAACTGGCGGGTGTGAAACTTTCGGGCGCCGAGGGTCGCGTCTTCACGGCCAAAATTGACGAAGATCCCGGCGAAGGCGAGCGCGTGACCTTCCGCGGGCCGTTTCCGGAGCGCGCCGAGCTGCGCCTGGAATTGCCCCCAAAGCTCCTCGACGATGCCGGCCGCAGACTCGCCAACGCCCATCGCTTTCCGCTCAAGCTGCGCACTGATGAATACCCGCCGCTGGCCAAATTTCCGGCACGCTTTGGCATCATCGAAGCGAGTGATCCGGTGCTGCCCGTGACCCTGCGCAATCTCGAAGCCGATCTCGCCGGCAAGACACTGGAGCTGTCGAGCGCTGCGGTCACCGGCAAGAGCCTGCGCCTTGCCGACCCCGATGCCGCCGACGCGCCGCGCCAAGTGCTGGACTGGCTGCGCCAGGTGAAGCGGGCCGAATACAGCTACTGGGTGCCGGAAGCTGGCGGCAAGCGGCAGCGCGAAATCCGCCCGGGCAGCGTGGCGCTCCTCGGCGCTGAAACGCAAGCCATGCGCTTCACCCTGTCCAAACCGGGTGGCCCGCGAAGTTTCGAGGTGCTCGGTATTCCCCTCGCCAGGCCCGGCTTTTACGTCGTCGAAGTGGCGAGCCCCCGCCTGGGCGAGAAGCTGCATGGCAATAAGGAGCCGTATTTCGCCCAGACCGCGGCCCTGGTCACCAACCTGAGCGTGCACTTCAAGCAGGGGCGAGAGAACTCCCTGGTGTGGGTATCCTCGCTCGACTTGGCCCAGCCCGTCGCTGGCGCGCGCTTGAGGATCAACGACTGCAAGGGCCGAGAATACTGGCAAGGGACGAGCGATGGCAGCGGTCTTGCACGTGTCCCCGCGGTATTGCCCAAGCGCGGCAAGCTGGCTTATTGCGAGGGTTTGGGCAGCGGCCTGATCGTAAGCGCGACCCGGGGCGACGACTTCAGTTTCGTCTGGTCGGGCTGGAACGAAGGCTTGCAGCCTTGGCGCTTCAATTTGCCCGGCGGCGGCTGGGAGGGGCCGGTCGTCGCGCACGCCATTCTCGATCGCAGCCTGCTGCGCGCCGGGGAAACCGTGTCCATGAAGCTCCTTTACCGGCGCAAGACCGGCCAGGGTTTCAGTTTCGTCGACGCCAAGCTGCTGCCCAAAGTGGTTCGTCTGGTGCATGAGGGCAGCGATGAGAAGTTCGAAGTACCGGTGAAGTGGGACGCGCGCGCCAGCG
>CAJPFO010000267.1 GCA_905339255.1 Myxococcaceae bacterium | reverse complement strand
GAGGGTCTGGCCTGCCGCCCGCGCGACGGCGGGGTCGCGGCCCGTCTCGAGGGTGTGGTCGAGACGCGGCGCCGGGCCGAGGTCCTCGAGGACGAGCACGCGATCGGTCGCGTCGAAATCGAGGACGGCGGGGCAGACCCCCTGCTCGTCGTAGGGCCGGACGATCTCGTAGTAGCGCGCCTCGAAGACGATCCGCTCGGTCGTGACCTCGTACTCCGGGAAGCGCTCGAGGGCGGGCCGGGCCTGCTTCACGACGAAGCTCGCCCCGTCGCGAAGGCGCGCGCGGCGCACCCAGTTGATGTTTCCCTCGCCAGCCGGCTCGCAGGAGGGCTCCGCTTCAGACGGGATAAGTCCTCGTCTTTCTAGGTATTTCCCGAGATTCTCGGGGTCGAGTCGGAACTGCGTGCTCACGCGGCGGCAGGCCTCCGGAAAATAATGCTCAAGTTCCCCCCGTGCCGCCCGAAACGAAAGCCAGAGGTTCGAGCTGATCCAGGGGGGGTGAGGTTCGGACCCCGAGCGCCCCGGCGGCCCCAAAGGCCCCGGGGCCGCTCTGTTTCTGGGCGTCGGCCCCATCGCTCGGATGCCGGAGTGGCGGCGGCGTTTCCCGCCGCCCGCGCGGAGCCCGGGCGCGCCGCGCGCTAGACCTCGAGCCGGATCTCGGCTTCTTGGATTTCCTTCGCCGTCTCGTCGTCGGCCACGTCGCTGTGGCAGGCCGCGCGGTGGCCCTGCCCCGCGCCCATCTTCTCGCGCGTCTTGCTCGCGAGCCGATGGAGCTCGGTGGGGGAGAGGACGCCGCGCTTTTCGAGGATCTCGCGCTGGTCTTCGGAGAGTGCGTCCGTGATCTTCGGCTTGTCCCACGAGTAGGCCTCGTCCTTGCCCGAGACGAACTCGCGGATCTCCTTGCTGATCCGAACCGAGCACCAATCGTGCCCGCACATCGCGCAGAAATCGGTGTCGACGTCGAGGTCCTCGTCGTGGTACGCGCGCGCCGTGTCCGGATCGAAGGAGAGCTCGAAGTGCTTCTCCCAGTTGAGCGCGGCGCGGGCCTTCGTGAGCTCGTCGTCGCGGTCCCGGGCGCCCGGGATCCCGAGCGCCACGTCGGCCGCGTGGGCCGCGATCTTGTACGCGATGCAGCCCTGCTTCACGTCGTCTTTCTTGGGAAGTCCGACGTGCTCTTTCGGCGTCACGTAGCAGAGCATCGCGGCGCCATGGTACGCGGCGGCCGTCGCGCCGATGCAGCTCGTGATGTGGTCGTAGCCCGGGAAGATGTCGGTCACGAGCGGGCCGAGCACGTAGAACGGAGCGCCGTGACAAAGCCTTCGCTGGAGCTTCATGTTGTACTCGATCTGATCGAAGGGCACGTGACCGGGGCCCTCGACCATGACCTGGACGCCATGACGCCAGGCGCGCTCGCTGAGCTCGCCGAGCGTTTCGAGCTCGCGGAGCTGTGCGATGTCGCTCGCGTCGGCGAGGCCTCCCGGACGAAGCCCGTCGCCGATCGAGAACGTCACGTCGTGGCGTCTCATCACCCCGCAGATCTCGTCCCAGAGCTCGTACATGAGGTTCTGGCGCCGGTGATGGAGCATCCACTTGGCGAGGAGCGAGCCCCCCCGGCTCACGATTCCGATGAGCCGCCGCTGGACGTGAGGGAGGTGCTCGCGAAGCACGCCGGCGTGGATCGTGAAGTAGTCGACGCCCTGTCTTGCCTGATGTTCGAGCGAGTCGAGGACGATCTTCTCGTCGAGATCCTCGATGCGGCGGCCGATGATCATCGAGTAGATGGGAACGGTTCCGATCGGCACGCGGGCATGACGGACGATCGCCTCGCGGGTGCGATCGAGATCTCCCCCCGTCGAGAGATCCATCACCGTATCGGCGCCCCAGCGCTCGGCGAAGCGGAGCTTCTCGACCTCTTCGTCGGTCGAGCTCGAGACGGGGGAAGCGCCCATGTTGGCGTTCACCTTGGTGCGGCTCGCGCGACCGATCGCCATCGGATCGAGCTCGAAGCCCACGTGTGAGCGGTTCGCCGGGATCACCATGCGGCCCGCGGCGACCTCGTCGCGGACCTGCTCGGGAGCGAGGTGCCCCTCGCGCTCGGCGACACGGCGCATCTCGGGGGTCACGATCCCGAGCCGCGCGTGCTCGAGCTGCGTCACCGGGACGAAGCCCGCGGGCGGCTGCCAGCGATCGCCGACTTTCTTCCAATCCGGCGGCATGAAATCCCAAGCCGTGTTCGCCGAAGGCTCGGGCATTCCGGGCGAGTCGGGTGAGCTGAAGGCGAGCGGGCCGCCTACGTCGGCGCGCAAGGCGAAGCTCCCCGGATTCGTTCCCTGCGCGCCGCTCGACGGATTGCCGCCGACGGGAGGGAGGGGGAAGCGAAGCGGACGGGGGGTGGCGCGCTCGGTGGTCATGGTCGCTCCTTCGAGCGGAGCGTCGAGGTGCCGTTGCGCCCGACCCGGAAGCCTTCCCTACGCTCGTCTCAACGAGTTCAGGTTCGAAGGGTCTGTTCTCAGGCGCGGAGATCGACTCCGGCCACCCCCAGGCTCCGCAATGGAGCGAACCTATCACGCACGGGCGAGCGGAACAACCGACGCGGCGTCTTGTGACCGTGCTCGATTCCGCTCGCTCCAGCGCTCGCGGGCGATGCTTCGATCCGATCCCGCGTCCGGCGCTCGCTAGCGCCGGCGCGTCGCTGCGAGATCGTCGCGAAAGGCGCGCGCCGCCGCGATCGCCTCTTCGGCGTCGGCCGCATGCACGACGAAGTGGCCCATCTTGCGCCGCGCACGAACCTCGCGCTTGCCGTAGAGATAGACCTCGATCACCCGCGGATGCCGAGCCCATGCCGAGAGGTCGAGATCGAGCCCGCTCGCCCCCTGCGCGAGCCAGACATCGCCGAGCAGATTGCCCATCACGAAGGCGCCCGGCGCGAGCGGTTCGGGGGGGACGAGCGGAATGCCGAGCAGCACGCGCGCGAGCGCATCGTACTGCGAGAGGCTGCACGCGTTGCGCGTCACGTGCCCCGAGTTGTGCGGGCGCGGCGCG
>CAJPFO010000266.1 GCA_905339255.1 Myxococcaceae bacterium | reverse complement strand
GCGTGTCGAGCGCCCGGAAGGAGAGCAAGACGGCCGTGACGGCATTGCCGAGCCCCGTCGCCGGAAGCCCCTCGAGCGCCCGCGGTGCCAGCGTCGGTGGGGTTTCGGGGAGCCAGAGCACGACGGCCGCGAGGCCGGCGGAGACGCAGGCGCAGAGCAGGGCCACCAGCGTGCGGAAGGCCGCGCCCGGCAGCCGCTCGGGCGGGCTCTGCTCGAGACGCCGCAGCCGGGTCACCGCCGTGAGCAGCAGCACGCCCGTCACGCCACCCCCGATGGCGGCCTCGGTGAGCGCGACATCGACCGCCGCGAGCGAGACCCAGGCGAGCGAAAGCAGCAGGCCATAGGCCACGAAGCCCACCACGGCCGCGAAGGCATCCCTCGCGACGAGCGTGAAGACGGCGACCGCCAGCACCCCCACGACGAGTCCGACCTCGAATGCGAGCGCAGCGCTCATGCGCGTGGTCCCGCCGCTCTCGCCGCCCGCCCCACGAGCTGGGTGACGGTGGCGCCGGCGAGCTGCGCCAGCAGCCACACGGCGACGAGCTTCGCCGCCGGGAACCAACCTCCGGCGTGGGGCAGGAGTCCGAGCACGACGAGGCCGAGGCCCAAGTTGTCCGCCTTGGTGAGCGCGTGCAGACGCGTGAGCGAGTCCGGGAAACGCAGGATGCCGAGCGTCCCCGCGAAGAAGAAGAAGGCGCCCGCCGCAATGGCGATCGCGCTCGCGAGATCGACGACGAAGCTCAAGAGCGATCCGTCGATCGCGGCTCTTCCTCCTGCGAGGACACGCCAAGGACGAATGCGACGCAAGCGAATGCGGCGAGGAGCGCCAGCAAGAGCGCGACGTCGATCACCTCGGGTGCAGCGGTCGCGACCGACACCAGGAGCAGCGCGGCGATGCCGCCCGTCCCGAAGAGCTGCGTCGCCATCAGACGGTCGGCATCGGTCGGCCCGCGCAGGAGCCGGAGCAGGCCGAGCGCCACCATCGCGAGCACGAAGCCGGCGGCAGCGAGCAGGAACTCAGACATCGCGGGTCTCCCAACCCATGGCTTTCGAGAGAAGCGATTCCTCTTCGGAGAGCTCGGCCAACACGGGTCGATCCACGTCGAGACAGTGAACGAGGAGCATCCCGTTCTCGTCGGGCCCCGTCGGCACCGTACCGGGAAGCAGGCTCGTGAGCGCGGTGAAGGCATCTCGCGCCGAGCCCTCGGGGAGCCGCGCACGGTAGCTCACGAAGCCGGGTCGCAACCGGAGGTTCGGCTGCAGGGCGCGCCACGCGACATCCGCGCCGGCCAGCACCGATTGGCGCAGGAAGCGCAGTGCCAGCCGGACGAGGGCAAGGGGACGGGGCCGTGCCGTGCCGGCGGGGAGCAGTCGCAGGCTGAGCGCCGTGGCGGCGATTGCGGCCAGCGCGCCGGGAGCGAGTGCGGAGGGATCTGCGCCGCAGAGGGCGATCCAGAGCGATGCAAAGCCGATCGCGCGCGGGAGCGCGCCGCGCGGAACGAGTCTCTGCCTCGTGTCGAGGTTCCCGTTCTCCGTCACCACTGGCCACCCTCGAGGTTCGTGGACCCGACTCAGCCTTCCGCTGCGGCCGGCCCCGGGGCGTCCTCGCGACCGCGGAACCACGTCACGTAGAGGGCCGGCAAGAAGATCAAGGTGAGAAGCGTGGCGACCATCAGTCCGCCCATGATGGCGATCGCCATCGGCCCCCAGAACACGGTGACGGCGATCGGGATCATCCCCAGCACGGTCGAGATCGCGGTCAGCATGATCGGACGAAAGCGCGAATCGGCCGCATCGATCACGGCGTTCCACACGCTCTTGCCCGCAGCCCGCTCGATCTCGACCTGGTCGATCAGGATCACCGCATTGCGCGCGATCACGCCGATCAGCGAGAGGATGCCGAGGATGGCCACGAAGCCGAGCGGTCGCCCCGAAACCAGGAGCGCACCCACCACGCCGATCAGGCCCATGGGCACCACGGAAAGGACGAGGAAGAGGAGCTGGAAGCTCTGGAGCTGGATCATGAGCACGGTGAGCGTGATGAAGAGCATGAGCGGCACCACGGCCATCACCGACGCACGGGACTTCTCGCTCTCCTCCGCGATGCCGCCCGTCTCGATCCGGTACCCGGGCGGAAGTTCGGCGCTCAGGGAGGCCACGGCGGACTCGAGCGACTCGACCACACTCTCGGCCAGCACCCCGGGCGCGACGTCGGCTCGCACCGTGAGCGTCGGCACGCGGTCCCGCCGCCAGATCACGGGGTACTTCTGCCCGGTCTCGATGGTTGCGAACTGCGTGAGGGGGACCGTCCCACCGCCCGCACGCGGAACCTGCAGCGTGCGCAGATCCGAGACGGCGATCCGCTCTTCTTCGTTGGCACGGGCCACCACGTCGATCAGGTAGATATCGTCGCGGAGCTGCGTGACGGTGGAACCCGTCACGGCCGAGTTGAGCGCCGTGGCGACGGCGTCCGAGCTCAGGCCGAGCAGACGCGCTTCGTCCTGGTCCACGTCGATCCGGATCTCGCGTGCAGGCTCGATCCAGTCGAAGTTGATGCGACGGGTGGTCGGCTCGCTGGCGACGATCTGCGCCAGACGCAGCGCGATGCTGCGTACCTTCGAGAGGTCCGGCCCGATCACACGGAACTGCACGGGCCAGCCGACCGGCGGTCCGAGCTCGAGCGGGGAGACGCGCGAGACGACCTGCGGAAACTGCTCGGCCAGCACGGTCTCGAGCCGCCTCTCGAGGCGCTTTCGCGCGTCGACGTCCTTGGCGACGATCACGGCCTGGGCGAAGAACGGATTCGGGAGCTGGACGTTGAGCGGCAGGTAGAAGCGGATCGCGCCCTGGCCCACGTACGTGCTCCAGCGCTCGATGTCGGGATCTGCGCGCAGGATCTCCTCGAAGCGCGTCACCTCTCGCTCGGTGGCGAAGATCGATGCGTTCTGGGGAAGCCCGAAGTCCACCACCAGTTCGACGCGATCCGAAGGCGGAAAGAACTGCCGCGGCACGAGCGGGACGGCCCAGACCGAGACCGCGAAGAGCGCGACCGTCACCGCGAGCGTGATCCAGCGCCAGCGCAGTGCGGCGACCAGGAAGCGCCGGTAGATCCGCATGACGAGTGGCGGCCGATCGGAGGGCGGCTTGGTCGACTTCCTGAGCAGCGCAGCCCCGACGAGCGGCGCGAAGAGCACGGCGACGACCCACGAGAGCGTGAGTGCGATGGTCACGACCACGAAGATCGAATAGGTGTATTCGCCTCCCGAGCTCTGGGCGAAGCCGATCGGGACGAAGCCGGCGATCGTGACGAAGCTCCCCGTGAGCATGGGAAACGCGAGCGTCGTGTACGCAAAGCTCGCGGCATCGTCCATGTCGTCGCCGGCATCGAGCCGCCTTGCCATGGCGTCCACGGTCGTCATCGCGTCGTCGACCAGGAGCCCGAGCGCGATGATGAGCGCGCCGAGCGAGACGCGCTGGAGGTCGATCCCGAGCATCTCCATCACCGGGAAGGTCATGGCGAGCGTGAGCGGGATCGAAGTCGCCACCACGGCACCGGGCCGGAGGCCGAGGCTCACGATGCTCACGCCCAGGATGATGGCGATGGCCTGCCAGAGCGACTCCGTGAACTCGTTCACGGCTTCGCTCACCGTCACGGGCTGATCGGCGACGAGAATGGGCTCGATGCCCACCGGGAGCTCACTCCGGATCCGGGACATCGCTCGCGCCACGTTCTGGCCGAGCCGAAGGATGTCGCCGCCTTCGCGCATGGCGACCGCGAGGCCGATGGCCGGCTCGCCGTTCACGCGGAAAAGGGGCTGCGGAGGATCGGCAAACGCGCGTCGCACCGTTGCGATGTCGCCGAGGCGCAGGATCCGGCCTCCCGCGACGAAGTTCACATCGAGTACGTCCTGCTCGGAACGGAAGGCCCCGGAGACGCGGACCGAGAGGGCTTCGTCCGGCGTCTGGATCACGCCCGCCGGCCGCACGACGTTCTGCGCCTGGAGCGCCGCGAGGAGCGCGTTGCGATCGATGCCGAGCCCCGCGAGCTTCTCCATCGAGAACTCGACGAAGATCCGTTCGTCCTGGGCGCCGAGAATGTCGATCTTCGAGACGTCCGGTACGTGGAGGAGCTCGGAGCGGACCTTCTCGACCTCGTCTCTCAGCTCGCGATGCGAGAAGCCGTCGGCCGTGAAGCCGTAGATGATCCCGTAGGTGTCGCCGAAGTCGTCGTCGAAGCCGGGACCCACGATCCCCTGCGGCAGCGTCCCGCGGATGTCGCCGATCTTCTTGCGGACCTCGTACCAGATGTCCGGGACATCCTCCGGAGGGGTGTCACCGCGGAGATCGACGAAGATCGTCGTGACACCGGCGCTCGTATAGCTGCGCAGGGTGTCGAGGCCCGGGACCTCCTGCAGCTTCCGCTCGAGCCGCTCGGTGACCTGCAGCAGCATGTCGCTCTGCGTCGCGCCCGGCCATCCCGCACGGACGACCATCGTGCGGAACGTGAAGGCCGGATCCTCGTTGCGTCCGAGGTTCAGGAACGAGGCCGCACCCGCGACGACGCAGACGATCATGAAGAAGACGACGAGCGATCGCTGCCGGAGCGCCCACGCCGAGAGGTTGAACCCGCTCACGGGGCCGTCTGGAGGAGCCGGACCTTCTGGCCGGGCCGAAGCGCCTGTACACCGGCGGTGACGATGATGTCGTCGGGCTGGAGCCCCCCGGCGACCACGACCTCCGAGACTCCGAACCGCAGGACGTCGATGGATTGCAACGAGACGGTCTGGCTCTCCGGCGCGACGACCCACACGGCAGGCCGGCCTTCTGCCGCGGTGAGTGCGGACGCCGGGATCACGATGCCCTCGGCGCTGCCGAGGTGGATCGTGCCCGTCACCGTGGATCCGAGCCGCATGGCCTCGGGGGGGTCCTGGAGGCCCACGCGCACTTCGAAGGTTCGGGTCACGGGATCGGCCTGTGGGGAAACCTCCCGCACGCGACCCGTGGTCTTCACGCTCGGATTGGTCGTGAGGGCGACGCTCACTTCGGGGTCGATCGGAGACTTCTCGATCACGCGCGCCGGGACGTTGAAGACGGCGTCCCGTCCTCCCTGTCGCGCGACCGTCACGATCATGCGGCCCGCGGAGACCACCTCTCCGGGCTCGGCACCGCGGGCCGTCACCACGCCCGGCGCATCGGCCACGAGTTCGGTGTAGGTGAGCTGCTCTCGCGCCGTGTCGAGCTGCGCCTGGGCGGCATCGACCTGTGCCTGGGCGGTCTGTCGCGTCTGCACGGCCCGATCGAAGGCGGCCCTCGACGCCACGCCCTGCGCCAACATCCGCTCCTGACGCTCGAAGTTGATGCGCGCCTCGGTGAGCTTGCCCATGGCCCCCGAGAGCTGGGCGCGGGCCGCCTGCACGGCGTTTTGCTGCGTCACCGCTTCGAGCGTGGCGATGCGCTGTCCGGTGCGCACACGGTCTCCGACGTTCACCCGCCGCTCGATCATGCGGCCTCCCGTGCGGAAGGCGAGGTTCACTTCTTCTTGGGCGTAGACGGTTCCCGTCAGGCTCACGGTCTCGCCGCCGAGCTGCTTCTCGATCACGAGCGTCCGAACGGGCCGGATCTCGGCCGCCGGGGGTTCGGCCGCAGGCCCGCAGCCGAGCGCGAGGGCGAACCACGCCATCCCGATGGCCGGCGCGGAGCGGCCGCGACACCTGGAGTCGGGGCCGGCGGCGGCCGAGGTTCGGCGGATCATTCCGTCTGGGACCTCCCTCGAAGCGGACGGATCCTACCAGATAAAGCGACGACGCTGGTGGCGATCGTGACACCGCTCGCGCTTCGCTGCGACTCTCCCCACGCGCCCGAGCGCTTCCGCTCGGCGACCCGGGAAGGGATCGGCGCATTTTCTCGCCCGCAGGGGGCGCCGGATGTGGTACGACAACGCCGTTGTGCGCGGGGCACGTGCCTCGTGCCGAGGGGAGGGGGGTTCATGCGATCCGTTCGGGTTTTCCGGCTTGCCACTGCGGCCGGCTTCGCGATCTCGCTCGTGCTGCTCGCCGGCGCCGCTCGCGCGCAGACGACGCCTTGGGACCAGAAGGCCGTGACGGCCATCGCCGTGAAGCTCGAAAAGGCCCTCGGCGACTTGAACGTCACGGTTCGACGCCAACCCCAGGCGACGGTCGGAACACCGCAGCGACGGGCGCAGTTCCAGGCGAGGGAGAGCCTCCGCCTGCTGGTCAACACGTCCCAGCGTCTCACCTCGCAGCTCGAGGCCGGCGAGGATCTCGACGCGACGCTTCCTACCTACCGGCGTTTGCAGATGCTGCGCCGCGACGCCGAGCGCGCCGGGCGGCGAGGCCAGATTCCCGCGCCGACGCTCGAGCGTGTCGTGAGCGTGAGGGGTCTCCTCGACGAGCTCTCGCCCTTCTACGCGCAGGCGGCCGCCGAAGAAGAAGCCGCAGAGCAGGCCGAGCCCGCCGAAGAAGCCGCGCCGGCGCCCTGAGCAGGCCGACCGAAGCCCGCGGCGAGAAGAGACCCTCGCCGCGGCGCGATTCCGAGTCGATGCGAACCGGTGGAGCGTCCAATCCCCGGTTCGTCACGTCTCCGTGTAGGGGCGACCCGGCGGGTCGCCCCTACGGAGCCTCCTCGATCCGGGGCCGGCCCCGGACCTCGTCACTTCGCCTGGAACTCCACGCCGAGGATCTCGTCGCTCCACAGCTTCCAGACACCGCCCTCCTGGTGGAAGAGCATGATGCTGTCGACGACGTTGTCGTTGAAGCCGCTCCCG
>CAJPFO010000265.1 GCA_905339255.1 Myxococcaceae bacterium | reverse complement strand
ACGCGCCACATTTCGCGAGGCTCTCGACCACCCTGCGGTTCACGCGCTTGGTGTCGATCCGCGCCGCGAAATCGAAGAGGCTCTCGAAAGGCCGCTCGCCCCGCGCCTCGACGATGGCTTCGATCGCCCCCTCGCCGACGTTCTTCACGCCGGCGAGCCCGAAGCGGATCCCCCCCGCGACCACCGTGAAATCGCGAGCGGATTCGTTCACGTCGGGCGGCAGGACCTCGATCGATTGCTCGCGGACGTGAGCGATGTAGCGCGCGAGCTTCTCGTGGTTCCCGGTATCTGCCGACATGAGGGCGGCCAGGAACTCGCGCGGATGATTCGCCTTGAGCCAGGCCGTCTGGTACGTGATGAGCGCGTAGGCGGTCGAGTGCGCCTTCGGAAACCCGTAGCCCGCGAACTCGGCCATCAAACGGAAGATCTCCTCCGCCTTCTTCTCGGGGATCTTGCGCTCGACACAGCCCGAGACGAAGCGCTCGCGCTGCTTCTCCATCTCGAGCGGGTTCTTCTTGCCCATCGCGCGCCGGAGCAGGTCGGCCTCGCCGAGGCTGAAGCCCGCGAGCCGGTTCGCGATCTGCAGCACCTGGTCCTGATAGACGATGACCCCGAGCGTCTCGGCGAGCAGCGCCTCGAGCTCCGGGACCGGATACTCGACTTTCGTGAGGCCATGCCGGCGCGAGACGAAGTCGTCGACCATCCCCGAGCCGAGCGGCCCCGGGCGGTAGAGCGCGACGAGCGGGATCAGCTCCTTGAAGGCGCGCGGCTTGAGCTTCACGACGAGATCCGTCATCCCCGGCGATTCGACCTGGAAGACGCCGTCGGTGTCGCCCCGGGCGAGGAGTTCGTAGGTCGAAGGGTCGTCGAGCGGGATCGCGTCGGCCGAGAAATCGCTTCGACCGCCCTGCCGGATCAACCGCTCGGCGTCGTGGATCACGGTGAGCGTCTTCAAGCCCAGGAAGTCGAACTTGATGAGGCCGATCTTCTCGACGCACTTCATGTCGAACTGTGTCATCACGTCGCCGGACTTCGGGTCGCGGTAGAGCGGGACGAGCTCGATCAGTGGCCGGCTTCCGATCACGACGCCGGCCGCGTGCGTCGACGCATGCCGCGTGAGCCCTTCGACCTGCCTCGCGATCTGCAGGAGCTTCGCGACCTGCCCGTCGGCCTCGGCGCGGGCGCGCAGGTCCGGCGACTGCGCGAGCGCTTCGTCGAGCGTGATCCCGAGCGTCTCGGGGACGAGCTTCGCGATCCGATCGACGTCTCCGTAGGCCATCCCGAGCACCCGCCCGACGTCGCGGATCGCGGCTCTGGCCTGGAGCTTTCCGAACGTGATGATCTGCGCGACGCGCTTTCCGTCGTCCCCCGGCTCGTCGTACTTCTTCGCAACGTAGTCGATCACGCGGTCGCGGCCCCGGATGCAGAAGTCGACGTCGATGTCGGGCATCGAGATCCGCTCGGGGTTCAAGAACCGCTCGAAGATGATGTCGTACTCGATCGGATCGACGCCGGTGATCCCGAGGCCGTACGCCACGAGGCTTCCGGCGGACGAGCCTCGACCGGGGCCTACCGGAACGCCGTGGCCTCGTGCGTGCGCGATGAAATCGCCGACGATCAGGAAGTATCCGGAAAAACCCATGCTCTGGATCACGCCGAGTTCGTGGCGCAGGCGCGCCTCGTAGACCGCGTGCGCCGGCCGGAAGGGCTCGTCGGGAGCGAGCCCGAGACGGCGCCGCAGCCCAGCCCATGCCTCCCGAGCGAGCACCTCCTCGCGCGTCGTTCCGATCGGCACCTGGAACTCGGGAAGATGGTAGTGGCCGAGCTGCAGGTCGAAGTTGCAGCGCTCGGCGATCTCGACGCTCGAGCGGACGGCCTGCGGCAGATCGTGGAATACCTCGAGCATCTCGGCGCCCGACTTCACGAAGAAACCCTTGCCATCGAATCGGAAGCGCTTCGGATCGTCGAGCGTCGTCCCCGTTCCGATGCAGAGCAGCGCCTCGTGGGGTTCGTGGTCGTCGCAGCCGAGGTAATGCGCATCGTTGGTCGCGACGAGCGGGAGCCGGAGATCCTCGGACATCCGGAGCAGTTCGGCGTTCACGCGGTCCTGCGCGGGGATGCCGTGCCGCTGGAGTTCGAGGTAATACCGCCCGGGGAAGATCCTCGAGAACTCCTGGACGAGCTCCCACGCCTTTCGCGTCTCGCCCGCGAGGATCGCACGAGACACCATCGACGAGAGGCAGCCCGACGTCGCGATCAGCCCCTCGCTCCGCTGGCGCAGCAGCTCGAGGTCGATTCGCGGCTTGTAGTAGAAGCCTTCGAGATACCCCTTCGAGACCAGGTAGACGAGATTGCGGTAGCCGACCTCGTCCATCGCGAGCAGCAACAGGTGGCTGATCGCGTCGAAGCCGCTCGCGTCCTTCTCGCGCTTCTCCTTCTCGAGGCGAGACCCGGCCGCGACGTAGACCTCGCAGCCGAGGATCGGCTTCACCCCGGCCTTGCCCGCCTTCTCGTAGAACTCGACCGCACCGAAGAGATTCCCGTGGTCGGTCATCGCGACCGCGGGCATTCCGAGCGCCTTCACGTGCTGGAACAGGCGGTCGTGCTGGATGGCGCCGTCTAGAAGCGAGTATTGCGTGTGGAGATGGAGATGGACGAAGGGCGAGTGGGACAAGTGCCTATTCCCATTCGATCGTTGCCGGGGGCTTCGACGAGACGTCGTAGACGACGCGGTTCACGCCCTTGACCTCGTTCGTGATCCGGCTCGAGACGGCGGCGAGCACGTCGTCGGGAAGCCGCGACCAATCCGCCGTCATCGCATCGCTCGACGAGACACAGCGAAGCGCGATGGCGTGCTCGTAGGTTCGCTCGTCGCCCATCACTCCCACGCTCGCGATCGGCAGATAGACGGCGAAGGCCTGCCAGATGCCGTCGTAGAGCCCTGCGCGTCGGATCTCTTCGATCAGGATCGCGTCGGCGCGGCGAAGCTTCGCGAGCCGCTCCTCCGTCACCTCCCCGATCACGCGAATCGCGAGCCCAGGCCCCGGGAACGGATGCCTCCCGACCATGCGCTCCGGAAGCCCGAGCCGGCGGCCGACCTCGCGCACCTCGTCCTTGAAGAGCTCTCGGAGCGGCTCGACGAGTCGGAGCTTCATCACTTCGGGAAGACCGCCCACGTTGTGGTGCGTCTTGATCGTCGCCGAGGGCCCCCGCACGGAAACGCTCTCGATCACGTCGGGGTAGAGCGTCCCCTGGACGAGGAAATCGGCGCCCCCCTGCCGTGCGGCTTCGGCCTCGAAGACTTCGATGAAGAGGTGGCCGATGATCCGACGCTTTTTCTCCGGATCGGTCACCCCGCGAAGCGCATCGAGGAAGCGCCGCCGGGCATCGACGGTGACGAGCCGGATCCCGAGCCCTTCGCGGAGCATCTGCTCGACCTCTTCGCGCTCTCCCTCGCGCAGCAGGCCGTGGTCGACGAAGAGGCAGACGAGCTGGTCGCCAACGGCGCGGTGCACGAGCGCCGCAGCGACCGACGAATCGACCCCACCCGAGATCCCGCAAACGACGCGTCCGGCTCCGACCTCTTCCCGGACCCGCGCGACCGCGTGCTCGACGAACGCCGCCATGCTCCACGACGGCGCGCAGCGACAGATCCGATCGACGAAGTTGCGGAGCACGACATCGCCGCCCTGCGTGTGGACGACCTCGGGATGGAACTGGAGCCCGTAGACCGGGCGCTCCGCATGCCGGACGGCCGCGAAAGGCGAGCTTTCGCTCGTGCCGAGCACGATGAAACCCGCCGGAAGCCGCAGCACGCGATCGCCGTGGCTCATCCAGACGCTGCGCTCGGCGCCCCCTGGCACGTCCGCAAAAAGCTCGTCCTCTTTCTCGAGCTTGACCCATGCGCGGCCGTATTCCCGACTCTCGGCCTTCTCGACCACCCCGCCGAGCTTCTTCGCCAGGAGCTGGAGCCCGTAGCAGATGCCGAGCACCGGAACCCCGAGCTCGAGAACGCGGGGATCGACGTCGGGAGAGTCGGCATCGAGCACGCTCGAGGGCCCGCCGGAGAGGATGATTCCGGCGGGATCGAACGCGCGCACCTTCTCGATCGGCCAATGGAAGGGGTGGATCTCGCAGTAGACGTGGCTCTCGCGGATCCGTCTCGCGATGAGCTGGGTGTACTGCGAGCCGAAATCCAGGATCAGGATGCGGTCGGCGGGCATGCGGCATCGCTCCGTGGCGCGGACGCCGACCCGGAGGGGGGCCGGATGGATCGAGGGGGTCGCTCGGATCCTACTCGATCCAGTAGTTCGGAGCCTCCTTCGTGATGATCACGTCGTGGACGTGGCTCTCATGGAGCCCGGCCGCGGAGATCTTCACGAAGCGCGCCCGCGCGCGCAGCTCGGCGAGGTCTGCCGCGCCGACGTAGCCCATCCCCGACCGCAGTCCGCCCATCATCTGGTGGATGCTGTTCGAGAGGCTGCCACGGTAGGGAACCCGGCCCTCGATGCCCTCGGGGACGAGCTTGCTCGCCTCCTCGACGTGCCCCTGCGCGTAGCGGTCACGCGAACCGGCGCTCATCGCGCCGATCGATCCCATGCCGCGGTAGATCTTGTACGAGCGCCCCTGGTAGAGGACCACCTCGCCGGGGCTCTCATCGGTCCCCGCGAAGAGCGAGCCGATCATGACCGCGCTCGCACCCGCCGCGAGGGCCTTCACCACGTCCCCCGAGTACTTGATGCCGCCATCGGCGATCACCGGAACACCGTGGCGGCTCGCGACCGAGACGGCGTCGAGGATCGCCGTCAACTGCGGAACGCCGACCCCGGTGACGACGCGAGTGGTGCAGATCGACCCCGGGCCGACACCGACCTTCACCGCAGAAGCCCCCGCCTTGATGAGCGCCTCGGCCCCCTCCGCCGTCGCGACGTTGCCACCGACGATCGGAAGGTCCGGGAAGTTGCGTCGGACCTCGGCGATGGTTTCGAGCACGCCACTCGAGTGACCGTGTGCGGTATCGACGACGACGACGTCGACCCCCGCCCCCACCAGCGCGCTCGCACGCTCGAGACTGTCGGGCCCGACTCCGATCGCCGCGCCGCAGCGAAGCCTTCCGAAAGGATCCTTCGCCGCGCTCGGGTGCTGCTCGGTCTTCTCGATGTCCTTGATCGTGATCAGGCCCCGCAAGCGGCCCTGATCGTCGACCACGAGGAGCTTCTCGATCCGGTGTTCGTGCAGGAGTTCCTTGGCCCGCTCCATCGTCGTCCCGGGCGGAACCGTGACGAGGCCCTCGCGCGTCATCACGCTCGAGATCGGCTGGCGGACGTCCCGCACGAAGCGGAGGTCCCGGTTCGTGAGGATTCCGACGGCCTTGCCCCCGCGTGTGACGGGAACTCCCGAGATCCGGTACCGGGCCATGACCTCGAGCGCATCGACGATCAGTTGCTCGGGCTCCATCGTGATCGGGTCGACGATCATCCCGGATTCCGAGCGCTTGACCTTGTCGACCTCCTCCGCCTGCTTCTCGGGCGGAAGGTTCCGATGGAGGATCCCGATGCCCCCGTTCTGCGCCATGCAGATCGCCGTTCCGTGCTCCGTCACGGTGTCCATCGCGGCCGACACGAGCGGGAGATGGATCGCGATCTCCCGGGTGAGCTGCGTCCGGAGATCGACGTCCTTCGGCAGCACGGTCGAAGCTCCGGGTTGGAGCAGCACGTCGTCGAAGGTCAGGCCCTCGCGGATGTGGATCTCGGCCATGGCGGGCGAGCACCTCCCGACGAGTGGGGCGACTGGATGCGATCGGTTGGCCCGGGAGGTTACTCGTCGCCGCTCGGAGGGTCAACGGTCGCATCGAGCCATCGAGACAGCTCGGGACGCACGGCCGCGACCAGATCGGTCAGCACCCGTTCGACGAAGCGAAGCGCTCCATGCGGCGTGTCCTCGGCGAGGCGGCGAAAGGCCGTCCTCGCGAGCCAGAGCACCCGACACGCCTCGAGCGCCGTCACGCCCACCTCGCGTGCGCCGGGGACGATGAGCGAAAGCGCGCCGAGCTCGGCCCCGGGACCCACCTCCGCGACGCGGCCTCGAGGGCCCTCGACGCCGAGGCGCCCTTCGACGAGCAGGAGCAACCCGTCGGCTTCTTCTCCGGCGACGAAGACCTCGTCACCCCTCTCGAGCGTGATCTCGCGACAGGCTTCGGAGAACGCATCGCATTCCTCCTCGCCGAGGTCGCTGAAGCACGCGAACCTCTTGAGATCGTCGCGGCTCATGGAACGAGCCCCGCCAGAAGCCGAGCAAGCGCCGTCTGGCCGCTCTCGTCGGCGGTGAGCGGCAGCCGGTGGATCGGCGTGCCGTCTGCGAGCGAGCGATCCTCGCCGGGTCCGTGCAGGCCGAGCGTCGCGTCCCCGGGATCGATCTCGACCACCATCGAGCGCGCCCCGCGCGTCTCGACGCCGCGTGCCGCGATGCGCTCGAGCGGCTGCGATTCGGCAGGCGACCTGGCGCCGACCAGGACCAGGAGCGAGAGGGCACCCGGGAGCGCCACGCTCCAGAGCGGTTCGCAGCACGGATGCGTCGGCAGGTGGAAGAGGTCGATCCCGACCTCCGCATCGGGACCGAGGCGGCCCGCTCTCGCGAGGGTCGAGGTCGAAAAGCGTCCCTCCCTGAAGCTCCGCTCGATCGACACTTCCGGAAGCGCCGCGAGCCGCGCGAGAAACGCGCTCGTGACGGCCGGGTCGGCCCCGACGAGACAGACCCGCGCGTCGTGGAGCGAAGTCGCGGAGCCGGCGGAGCGCTGCACCCACTCGCGGACCCGACCGAGCTGCTCCCCGGAGAAGAGCGTTCCCGGAGATCCGCCGTCGCGAGGCGCCGCACTGCGGCGAAGCTCGATGATTCCCCGCTCGGCGAGCGCGTGGAGGGTGCGAAGCACCTGGTAATCCGGGTGCACCGAGCGGTCGACGATGTCGCCGACCCGGGAGAAGGTCTCGAGGAGCAGAAGCACCTCGCGGGTCAGCGGCTGCGCAACCGGCGGAAGCTCGTCGGGGCGGACGCGGAGCGCGACCTCGGCGTCGGGGGACGGGAGCTCCGCGCGAAGTCTCGCCAGCTCGTCGAGCTGACGCATCCCTTCGAGAAGCAGCGCGCGGGTCGGCGTGTGGATGCGCGGCGGCCCCGCCGGTCGCGAGCGCACGAACGAGAAGCTCCCGCTTCGCCAGCCGAGCAAGCGGTGGAGGGCCTTCTCGCCCTCGACGTTTCCGCAGCGCGCATCGGCGACGTTGCCGTCGACGATCGCGATGAGCCCGCGCACCTCTCCGCCGCCCGCTGCGCGGCGAACGAGGTCGACGGTCCCCGTCTTGCGGTTCGCATGGAAGAGCTGCAGGAGATCCGCGAGCGCGACCTGCGCGAGCTTGCCCTCGAGATCGCGCTCGAGACCGCCCGTGCGCGAGCGGGCTCGCGGACCCTCGTCGCGAGCGAGCAGCGCCTCGATCCGGCGCAGCACGGCCTCGGGATCGAAGGGCGACCCCACGCGGGCATCGACCGCCGGATGCGAGCGTGCGTCCCCCGAAGCCTCGCCGAGCAGCAGGAATCGAAGGCCCTGCGTACGCGGATTCGCGCGCAGGATCGAGGCGAGCCGGACCCCGTCGACGAGCGGAAGACCGGCCGTCGCAGCAACCACGTCGGGGGGCTCGGCGAGCGCCGCCTCGAGCGCCGCAGCCCCGTTCGAGACGAGGCGAACTGCGAGCCCGCCGAGCGCGCAGGCCTCCGCGATCCCCTTGCCCCGCTCGGGGTCGCCGTCCGCAACGAGGACGATGCCCATGGGTCGCGACGTTGCGGTCATGAGACTGCGTCCTCGCCGAGATCGTGCTGGAGCTGCAAGGCGAGAAGCTCGACGAGCGGCCGATCCGCCGTGTGGAAGAGAGGCGCGTCGTCGTCCTCGCGCGCGCGAAGCCAGGCGTAGGCCGACTCCTCGCCGAGATGGATCAGGAATGGTGCGCGGGTCCCCGCCCGTTGCGTCGGAAGGCAGCCGAGCACGGGCGCCGCGAGGTCGCACGGTGCCTCGTCGGAAAAGAGCGTGACCTCGGTTCGAAGCGACCGGCCGCGCATGCGGGCGAGCGCCTCGAGCGCCGCCGGGAGCAGCTCGCCCCCCGGTGAGAGCAAGAGGAGCCCACGCTCGTACGAGCGCCGCTCGACCTCCCCGAGAACGAAGCGGAGCGCCTGCTCGGGAAGCCGCGGCGGCACCGCCGCCGCTTCGCGGAGCAGACGCCGGCCGCAATCCGCGAAGGAGAGCGCTTCGCGCTCGAGCGCTCGCGCGGGGCTTCGTTCCTCGCGCTCGAGGCTTCGGGCGAGCGCCCGCTGCAGCTCCTCCATCCGCGTGCCGTCGATGGGATGCGTCGCCGCCGCGATGCGAAGCTCCGGCGAAGGGCCGTCCTTCTCGACCGCGAGCGAACGGATCCGCCGCTTGAGCACGGCGGCGCCGACCGAGTCGGTCTCGGTGAGCAGCAATCGATGCTGCCCCTCTCCGTCGGCGGCGCAGATGTCGCTCGCTCGAAGCGCCGTCTGCAAGAGCCTCGCGAAGCGATCGAGCCAGGCGGCGGCGCCCGCCTCGCCGAGCTGCGCTCGAAGCGCTTCCCGATCGGCGATCCCGACCTCGAGCAGCGAGAAAGGCCTGCCGAAGCGACGCGCACGCTCGAGTTCGGTCGCGACGATTCCGTCGAAGAACGCGCCCGTGAAGGCCTGCGTACGCGGATCGCGCAGGGAACGGCGCTCGAGCCTGCGGAAGCGAAGCGCGTTCGAGAGCGCGAGTGCGGCGACCTCCGCGAAGTGCTCCGAAGCCGTGAGGTCGCGCGCGTCGAAGCGCGCCGCGTCGATCCGATCGCTCAAGCGCGCCGCTGCGACGAGCCTTCCCTCGTGGCGGAGTCGGACCCAGAGCACCTCGCCGGCACCGCCCTCTTCCGGCTTGGCGAGAAAGGAGCCGCAGCCCGGATCGAGCAGGGGTTCGAGCCCCCGCGGCGGCGCGGCGGGATCGAGTTCGGAGGGGCCGTCCTGCGTGCGCACCACCCCTCGGAGCGCCACCCGGGAGAAGGCTTGCCGCTCGTCGAGATCGGCGAAGAGGATCCCTCCCTGCGCGCGGGTCTCGAGGCAGAGCCCGTCGAGGATCTTTTCCACCAGCGGTTCGGGGGCGAGCGTCGAACACAGGCCGAGCGCGCGCGCGTAGCGCGAGAGCACGCTCATGTATTCGAGGTTCTCGCAGAGCAGCCGCTCGTGTTCGGCTCGCAGGGCGTGGAGTTCGCCCGCCTGATGCGGATCGAGGAGCGATGAGCAGGACATTGCTGATCCCCGCGGCGGAGGGCTCGCGCCGACACTTCTCATCGGCGCGATGGCGAGCGCGCAAGAGGCGGCGGCCTGCCGTCGGAGAGAGGGAGGGCCCCGCGCTCTAGAGGATCTCCCCGATGAGCGAGTGGGGCGTTGCCTCGACCACGAAGGCTTCGACGAGACTCCCCGGCGCGGGCGGAGGCAGGGCCCCCGGGAGGAGGTTCACGACCCGATGCCACGGATCGCGGCCGCTCGGCTGGCCCCGGCGGCTCAGCCC
>CAJPFO010000264.1 GCA_905339255.1 Myxococcaceae bacterium | reverse complement strand
CGTTGTGTCCGATGTCGCCCGCGAGAGGCTCGCGCGAAGAGCCGCGCAGGGCGCCGACCCGTCCGACGCGGGGCCCGAACGACTCGCCGCGAGCCTCGCTTCGTTCGAGCCCACTTCGGAGTGTGCGGCGGGGGAGAAACTCGTCGTCGAGACCGACCGTGAAGGCTGGGAGGCTCGGCTCGCGGACGCTCTTCGCCGACGCTTCGGAGCCTGAAGCAGACACGGCTGGTTGCCTCGTTCCTTGCACGCGGGTTGCGCATCGCGGGCCGGGCGCCATGCGCAACTCCCGCCACTTCCCAGGCCTTTTCGCCACTTCCTCCGCGGGTGGCTGCGTCTCGCGCAGCCCAGAACCGGAGGCTCGACATGCGCACGCTGATCTCGAAGGGCGTCCTCGCCCTCGCTCTCGTCCTCGGAATCTCCGCCGCCTCGCCCGCCCGCGCGGTGCCGATCGTCGGCGACTACACGACCATCAACGTGACCTCGATTGCGGCGCTTTCGGGCGCGAGCATCACGGTTGCGGCGCTCGGAAGCGGACAGGCGTCGTACTTCGCCAACGCGAACGTCCTCATCGCGGTCTTGCCGGTCACGGGCGGTGACGTCGACATCCCGACCTCGTTCGCTGGAACGATCGAGCACTCGGGCAGTGGACTCGAGCTGGTCTTTGCCGGCGTTCCGATCGATCTCACCGATCTCGTGATCGACACGACGACCTTCAAGGTCAACGCGACCGTCGCATCGCCCGTCTTCGGCGGCGTGACCGACATCTTCGACCTCGTCCCGTGCCAGAGCGGTGCGCCCGGCACCTGCCAGACCGTCCCGGGCGGTGCGCTCATCCCGAGTGCGCTCGGCCTTCGCATCTCGGCGAACCTCGCGACCGTGATCGCCGCCTCGTGGGGCCTCCCCGGGCTCACGGGCTTCCAGTTCGGAGTCGCGAACGCGGCGATCCGCGCGATCCCCGAGCCGACGACGGCGCTCCTCGCCGGCGCCGGCCTCGTCGGGCTCGCGATCGCCGGTCGGCGCCGCTCCGCCTAGCGGGCCTCCTCCAATGCGTGCTCGAGGTCGGCGACGAGATCGTCGCCGTCCTCGATGCCGCAGGAGAGCCTCACGAGCGAGTCGGTGATTCCGAAGCGCAGCCGCTCCTCGCGCGGCTGATCCCAGTACGACATCACGACGGGCATCTCGATCAAGGACTCGACTCCGCCGAGGCTCGGCGCGATGTAGGGCAGTCGACAGCGGTCGACGAAGCGCATCGTCGCCTCGAGATCGGCATCGAGCTCGAAGGAAACGACGCCGCCGAAGCCTCGCATCAGGCGTCGCGCCGTCGCGTGATCGGGATGCGACGCGAGCCCGGGGTACCAGACCCGCCGCACCCGCGGATGCGCTTCGAGCCTCCGTGCCACCCGGAGCGCGGTCTCGTTGTGGCGGGCCATCCGAAGCGCGAGCGTCTTCATGCCGCGCAGGAGCAGATAGGCGCTGTTCGCATCGGTGCAACCGCCGAGGATGCCGACCGCCTTGCGGAGCTCTTCGATGATCTCGTGCCCTCCCGCCGCCGCCCCGGCCAGGAGGTCGTTGTGCCCGCCGAGGTACTTGGTGGCGCTGTGGAGGACGAGATCGGCGCCATCGCCGAGCGCGCGATGGTTCACCGGCGTCGCGAACGTCCCGTCGATCACCACGCGGACCCCGCGCTCGTGGCAGACGCGAGCCGCCTCCGGGACGTCGATCACGCGAAGGAAGGGGTTGGTCGGTGACTCGGTGAAAAAGAGGCTCGTTCCGGGTCGGATCGCCGCCTCGAGCTTCTCGACGCTCGCCGGCTCGATCACCGTCGTCTCGACGTCGAGCTTCACGAGATACTCGCGGCAGAACTGTCGGGTGCGGCGGTAGCAATCGCTCGTCACGATCAGGTGCCCGCCCCTCGGAAGCAGCGCCAGGAACGTCGTCGTTGCCGCGCACATCCCGGAGGCGAAGAGCACCGCGTCGTCGGCGCCCTCGAGGTCGGCCAGCTTGCGCTCGACGGCGCGCCAGGTCGGATTCCCGTAGCGGCCGTACTCGTCGCGCTCGATCCGGCCCTCCTGGTACGCGCGAAGCTCGGCCGAATCCCGGAACCAGTACGTCGACGTCTGGTAGATCGGGGTCGTGACGGCATCGCTTTGGGGCTGCGCGCGCTCCCCCGCATGGACGGCGCGCGTCGAGTCGCCCGGACGGCCGGGGTCGTCGCTCATGAGCACTCTCATCGCTTGGCGCTTAGCACGTCGGGCGGAGCCGTGGCCCGAGGGCGGGCGGGTCCGAGGGCCTGCAAGCGCCGGAAATCGTCCCTTTTCGTTCGAACCCGAAGCCCCCGGAGACTACCGGCGGGGCGGCGGGCGCGCCAATCTCCGGGCGGACGCGGGAGTTGGGGCGGGCCCGGAGGCTCGGAGGGAGGTCGGTTGGCTCGAGGCGTGATGCGTCTGGCGGTGGCGTTCGTCGCCGTGCTCGCCGTCGCGAGGGTGGCCTCTGCCGTGGACCCCCTGCCGTCGTGGAACGACGGCCCCGCGAAGCAGGCGATCCTGCGCTTCGTCGCCGACGTGACCGAGCCGGAGGGCCCCCGCTTCGTTCCCGTCGAGGAGCGGATCGCCGTTTTCGACAACGACGGAACGCTGATCGCCGAGCAGCCGCTTTTCTTCCAGTTCTATTTCTTCCTGCAACGCATCCGGGAACTCGCGCCCCTCCATCCCGAATGGAAGGAGAAGCAGCCCTTCAAGGCCGTCCTCGAGAACGACCTCGCCTACCTCGATTCGATCTCGCGAGACGAGCTCGGAGAGATCGTGCTTCGGGCCGCGTCGGGAGTGACCGAGCGCGAGTACGTCGCGTCGGTCGAGCGCTTCCTCGCCGAGGTCGAGCATCCGGATCGCGGCGTTCCTTTCACGAGGCTCGTCTACCAGCCGATGATCGAGCTCGTCACGTACCTCCGGGAGAAAGGATTCCGTGTCTACATCGTCTCGGCCGCCGCTCCCGAGTTGATCCGCGCCTTCTCGGAGAAAGTCTTCGGGATCCCCCGTGAGCAGGTGATCGGGAGCGACATGCAGATGCGTTTCGACGATTCCGGCGAACGCCCCGAGCTCTGGCGCGAGCCCGCCTTCGTCCGGCCGATCAACGAGCGCGCCGGAAAGCCGATCAACATCGACCGCGCGGTCGGAAGAAGCCCCATCCTGGCCTTCGGCAACTCCGATGGCGACATCGAGATGCTGAGCTTCACGGCGTACTCGGGAAGGCCGAAGCTCGCGCTCCTGCTCCACCACGACGACGCCGAGCGCGAATACGGCTACGAGGACGGGACGCAGGAGGCGCTCGCCGTCGCGAAGGAGCGCGGTTGGATCGTGGTGAGCATGAAGGAATCCTTTCGCCGGGTGTTTCCTCCGGAGAAGAGGAAGTAGGCCCATTGCTCGCGCTCGTCCCCGCGCGAGACCTCGACCCCGAGGCCCTCGGCCGATTCCTCGCCACGCCAGATCCGCCGGCGGGATTCCGCCGCAGCGAGACCCCCGCCTACTACCGCTGGCTCGCGACGGCGTCGGGCGAGGTCGAGACCGTCGCCCTTGCGGCCGTCGAGGACGGTCGGATCGCCGGAGCGCTCTTCGCCGTGGTGAGAAAGACGGTGGTGGCCGGAGAGACGATCCGCACCGCGAAGCTCGAGGAGATGCGAACCGATCCGAACCAGCGCGGGCGTGGCGTCATGAGCCTCGTCTTCTCCGGCGTTCGCGACGCCTGCCTCGAGCGCGGCGCGCACGTCCTTCTCGCAGGACCGACGAGCCCGCACTCGTACCCGATCTTCACCAAGCGACTCGGCTTCGTCGAGCCCTTTTCGATGGCGAGCTTCGTGCGACCGCTCCGGATCGGGCCCATTCGGCTCGCTCGTGCCGGGCGCGGGGTCGATACGCCTTCGAAGCTCCCGATCGACGCATGCGCCTTCTCCGAGCGCCTCTCGGTGGCCGCTCGGGTGGCGGTGTTGCGAAGTCCCGAGTACCTCGCCTGGCGCTACGAGCGGCATCCCGACGCGTATCACTTCGTCGTTCGCCGCGACCGCGAGCGTGTTCGAGGAGTCGCCGTCTGGAAGGAAACCCGCCAGCGCGGCCTTCGCATCGCGAACCTCGTCGAGTGTCTCGCCGAGACCCCGCGCGAACGTGGATTGCTCCTCTCCGCGGTCGCGGGAGTCGCCGCACGCGATTCGTCGGCAAGGCTCTTGACCGGCTTCGCAACCCTCGGTCTCACCCCGGCGGCACTTCTTCGCCGCGGCTCGTGGCTTCGTCGCTCGAGGACCCCGATCCTCGTCTGGCACGACGGCTCTCTGCCTCCGGCCAAGGTCGCCGCGCTCCACGATCCGGGGGCTTGGATCCTTTCGATGGGCGACTTCTTCGATGTCTAGCGCGGCTCGACTCCGGATCGCCGTCGTTGCGGAGGGCGCCGTCTGGGGAGGCATCGAAACGCAGCTCGCCCTGCTCCTGCCTGCCGCCGCCGCCGACCCGACACTCGAGATCACGGGCCTGCTCTTCTCTCGCGGCGAACTCGCCGATCGCCTCGCCGCAACCGGCCGGATCGCCGTCGAAGTGGCCCCGGAGTCCGCGCGTCCCGCGCGCGCGCGCTGGCTCGCTTCGAGGATCGAGGCGTTTCGACCAGAACTCCTTCACGCGCACGGATTCGAGGCCGAGATCCTCGCCGCGGCGATCGGAAAGATCCGCGGGCTCCGCGTCCTCTCGACCGTTCACAGCGATCCCGGCCGCTCGCTGCAGCACGCGCCGGACCGCGGGCGGGCGGCTTCCGCGGCGCTCTGGACCGCGAGGCGATTCGGCGCCGCGCATCTCATCGCCGTCTCGCGTGACCTCCGTCATCGCCTCGTCGACCTCGGGATCCCGTCGGCGCAGGTGACTCTCGTCTACAACGGTGTCGGAGCGCCGGGGCCGGACGAGAAGCGCGCTGCGGCGGCACTGCGCGCGTCGCTCGGCATCGACGAACGCCAGGTCGCGATCGGCATGATCGGGAGGCTCGAGCCGGTGAAAGGGCATCTCCGCTTCCTGCACGTCTTCTCGCGGCTTCACGAGACGAACCCGCAGGTGGTGGCGCTGATCGCCGGCGATGGCCCGCTTCGAGCTGGGCTCGACGCCGAGACGGACGCGCTCGGAATCGGAGCTTCGGTCGAGCGCCTCGGCTTTCGAAGCGACGCCGGCGCCGTGATGCAGGCCCTCGACATCGGGGTCTTCGCCTCGAGCCACGAGGGCATCCCCTTCGCGGCGCTCGAAATGATGCGTCGCAGCGTTCCGCTCGTTTGCTACGGCGTCGGCGGACTGCTCGAGATCGTCGAGGATGAGAGGACGGGGCTCTTGGCTCCGCCCGGCGACGAGGACGCCCTTCTCGAGCGGCTCGAAAGCCTCGTCGAAGACGACTCGCGGCGGCACGCACTCGGTGCGGCCGCCGCGAGCGCCATCGAGCGCTCCTTCTCGGTGGAGGCCATGACGGCCACCACCGTCGAGCTCTGGCGGGAGCTCGCTGCTAGGGGATGAGCGTCGGCTGCCCGGGCGTACCGAGCGTCGGTGCGCCGGATTGCGTGAACCCGATCGCCTGGCAGCTCACCGGATCGCCGCGCGTCACGACGAGGTTGTCCTCGACCCGGTAGGCCATCGTCGACCCCGTGTAGCCGCTTTGCGTGCCGTCCGCCCCGTTGAAGTAGCTGTTGAACGAGAAGCCGCCGATCCCTCCCGCGTTGTCGCGGAGTGTCGTCATGTTGAAGTTCTGCATCTTCAGGATCTCTTTGCCGTTGAACCAGTACGTCGCCGTGGCGCTGTTGGTTCCCCAACCGGTCCACTTGATCTGCAAGCAGCCCCAGTTGCCCTTGCCCCAATCCCGGGTGAAATCGTAGTCGGCGCTCTTGGGCCCGAAGCGGTAGCCGCTCACGCCGTCCCACTCGCCCTGTCCGCGCAGCACGACCGGGTTCGGGTTGGACGTGAACGTCTTCATCCCGGCTGCGAAGGGCCAGCTCGGATTTCCCGCGTTGTACGTGGCGCAGCCCATGATGCACTGATCGAGGTTTCCCCACTCGTCCATCTTCGCCGCCGGCCCGTGGTTGCCCGGATCCTTCGGGCTCACGTAGTTGCGTGTCACCTTGAGTGCGATCGTGATGCCGACGTCCCGAGTGTTTCCGCCGCTGAACGCGCCGCGGCCGACGATGCCGCCCGTATCGCCGGGCTTGAACTTGAACGCGAGCGAGCTCGTGCCCTCGAAGACACAGTCGCTCTCCACCTCGCAGGCATTCTCCTGGACGACGTTGAAGCAGGACCACGGCTGCCGGCCCTCGGCACCCTCGTCGCGAAGCCCGACTCCCGAGGGCTGCGACAGATCGAGACACCCGTCGGAGGGCGGCCCGTACTTCTGCGCCCAACCGTCGCCCTTTCCGTTCACGCCACGGACGTAGTTGTCGCCGTTGTTGAGAACGGGGTTCTCGAAGTCCTCGCAGAAGATCACGTTCGGGTTGTAGAGAGGATCCGACGTCTTCTTGAGACGATCGCAGAGACAGTTCGTCCCGTACGTGCAAGCGGTGTCCTTGGCGGCCGCCTCGGCGCCGAGGAGAAGAACCAGGCCGGCCAGTAGCCAGCGCGCTCGCGTTGCCATTTCCAAGACCTCCCGCACTTGCGTGCTCGCCGGCTCCCGGCCCCGGCGCCCTCCGTCGATCGGTACCCCGGGAACCCGTCGGCGTGACGGTCGTCACGCCGACGGCCGCTGCCTCGCCCGGATCAGACGCAACTTGCCGGAGGCCTCCCGTTCGAGATCCGGCACTTCCTGCACTTCCATGCGCAACCGGCCGCCGCTGCGACGCTCGAGCTCGCGAGCCATCCACTCGCCCGCCTTGCGCGCCTCGCCTGGCGCTTCCGGCGGCCCCGCCACGACGCGGATCCGGAGGCGATCCGGAGCCAGCTCCTCGAACTGCGCCTGCCGGATCGCGAGTCCACGCTCGCGTGCCGACTCCAGAACATACAAGAAGAACTCGCCGTGGTAGCGAGTTCCGTCCGAAGTTTCGATGAAATCATAGGCGCGGCCGAAAACGGCGCCGAACGCCGGAAGCCCGCGGCCGCAGCCGCAGGCGGCTGCCGGGACCACGCGGTCTCCGATCTCGTAGCGGAGGAGCGGGGTTGCGCGGTTGTGGAGATCCGTTACCACGAGCCTCGCTGCCTGCGGCTCGTCGGGCGTCGGATCGGCGACGAGCTCGACGAAGAGATTCTCCGCCATGAGGTGGCGCGAGCCTCGCTCGCATTCGTAGAGCACGGCTCCCACCTCTCCGCAGCCGTACTCGTCGTAGACGGGTGCGCCGAATGCCCGTGAGACGAGCGCTCGATCGGCGGCCGAGAGCACCTCGCTCGTCGCGACCACCGCGCGGATCCCGACGCTCGCGAGCGGCAGCGATTCCTCGAGACAATACTGCGCGAACTGCGCGAGCATCGAGACATACCCGTACGCCCAGACCGGCCGCGTCCTGCGAACCCGCTCGAAATAGCCCCGCAGATCCTCCCGGCGGAACGCGAACGCCGAAAAACGATCCCGATTGAGAACGAAATCGATCCCCGCGAAGCGCAGCCTCGCCTTCGCGGTCTGTGGCATCCCCCAGAAACGCGCCTGCCGGTCTCCGGGGCGGATTCCGTACCATGCGTACGAACGCCAGGACGCCGCCTGCTCGGCAGCGGTCGCGAAGCGATCCTTGCGGAGCCGGACCGCCACCCCGGTGGAGCCCCCCGTCGTCTTCCAGCTCGTTCGCCACGCAGTAAGCGGAGCGTGCATCCGCTCGCCCTCGGCGACGAGCTCGGCCTTCGAGAGCCTCGGAAGCTTCTCGAGGTCCTCGGCAGAGATCCGCGCCGGATCGAGCCCCGCAGCGCGCGCGGCATCGGCGTAGTGCGCGGTCTGCGTCGCCGCGTGGCGCAGGATCCTCGTGAGCGCCGCCTCCTGCGCCGTCGCGATCCGCTCGGCCGACCACCATTGCGAGGCCTCGTACTCGCGGAGCAGCCGGAAGACGGGCTCGCCGCGAAGCCACGTCGCGGGCCGATAGACGAGATTCCGAGCGAGCCACGGGTTCACGACGACTCGACCGCCTCGAGCAGCCGCCGGGCATCGTGCGCCCAGCAATACTTCGCCTCCACGGCGCTCCGGCCCCGCTCACCGAAGCCCCGCCGTCGCTCGGGATCGTCGAGCAGAAACGCTGCACGCCGAGCGAAATCCTCTGGATCTCCTGCACGGAACGTGATCCCCGCGCCCGTCTCCTCGAGTACCCGGACCATGGGACGCGCGTCCGAAGCGAGCACCGCGAGCCCGAGCGCCATGTAGTCGAAGAGCTTGTTCGCGAGCGTCGTGTGGATGTGGGTGCACGCGTGGAACGGGAGGATCCCGACGTCGGCGCGAGCGATCCAGCTCGGAAGCTCCGCGTGATCGACCCAACCGGGAAACACCACGTCGCCTTCCACTCCGTGCTCGCGGACGGCCGCCTCGAAGCGCGGCCTCGCACGCCCGTCGCCGATCACCACGAGTGCGGGCCGCGGCGTTCGCTGGCGAAGCCACTTCATCGCCGCGATCGCCACCTCGACTCCGCGATCGCCGACCAGGATTCCCGTGAAGAGCAGAAGCGGACGCCCTTCCAGTTCGCGAGGCAGCGCCCGGGCCGCCGGCGCGCGGTCCATGACTTCGAGATCCGGAGTATTCCCGACCAGCGTCCAGCGTTCGTGCGGAAGCCCGAGCCGCTCGAGACGCTCGCCCGACTCGGGAGAAACCACGAGCACCCGCGGCGAGCGGCGCAGCACGAAGCGCTCGACCGCCTCGGCCGCGCGCGGGCTCCGCAACAGATGGTCGAGCCCTCCGAGATCGTCGAACTCCCAGTTGCTGCGGAGCGCCTCGGGGTAGGGCTCGGCCATGTCGACGATCGCCGGAACTCCGAGTCGCCCGGCGAGCCAGACCCCGAGCGGGG
>CAJPFO010000263.1 GCA_905339255.1 Myxococcaceae bacterium | reverse complement strand
AGGCGTCGCCCGCTTCGGGCGGGCGACGCCTCGGTCGCGCGCGGTTCCGTGCCGCGGAATGGGGCCTCCGGCGTCGGAGCCCGGGGATAGACTCGGGCTCTCCGGAGGCGCCATGCAAGAACGACTTCGCAAGACCAGGATCGCGCTCGCGGCCGCTCTCGGCTTCTTCGCGGTCGGCTGCGATAGCGCGGCGTGGAAGCGCTTCGCGTTCGAGAGCTTCTTCTTCGATCCCGGAACGCTCGAGAACCCGCGTCCGATCGAGGCTCGGATGGCCGAGCTCGCCATCCCGGGCGTGAGCATCGCCGTGATCTACGACGGCGAGATCCACTGGGAATCCGCGTACGGCGTGAAGAAGCTCGGAACGAGCGATCCGGTCACTCCGCAGACGCGCTTCCAGGCGGGGTCGATCAGCAAGTTCGTGACGGCGGTCGCAGCCTTCCGTCTCGCCGAGCAAGGCGTGATCGACCTCGAAGCCGACATCGAGCCGTCGCTCGTCTCGTGGAGCATTCCGTCGAACCCGTTCACCGGGCTCGCTCCCGTGACGGGCCGGCGGATTCTCACGCACACCGCCGGCTTCAGCGTCGACGGGTTCATCGGCTACCAGCCGACCCAGCCGGTTCCGACCCTCTTGCAGGTGCTCACGGCGACCCCTCCGGCGTTCAATGATCCGATCGTCGTCGCGCAGCTTCCGGGCTCCGGGTTCCGCTACTCGGGGGGTGGCTTCACGGTCCTCCAGCAATGGCTGATCGACGTCACCGGAAAACCGTTTCCCGAACTCCTTGCCGAGCAGGTGCTCTCCCGCGCGGGAATGACGCGATCGGGCTTCGATCAGCCGCTCGCGGCTTCGCTCGAAGCCGAAGCCGCCAACGCGCACGTACTTCCCGGATTGCCGACTCCCTACATCGGCAACGTCTACCCCGAACTCGCCGCGGCGGGGCTGTGGACGACGGCGAGCGATCTCTCGCGGCTCGCGCTCTCGCTCCAGCGCGCACGGGCCGGCGCGGAGGGAGAGGTGTTGTCGCCGGCCTCGGCCCGCGAGATGCTGACTCCGGCATTCGACGGCACATTCGGCGCCACGGGACCCGGAGTCTTCTTCGACGCTGCGTCGTCGCCTCGATGGTTCTGCCACAGCGGCGGAAACGTCGGCTTCACGGCCGATTTGATCGTGAGCCTCGACGGCAAGTACGGAGTGGCCGTGCTGGTGAACGACTTCTTCGCCGGGAGACCCTTCATCGGCGAGATCGTCCGCAACGTCTCGCTCATCTACCAGTGGGAGGGTTGGGATCCGGACGCGCCGGGCTGCTGAGGCGCGCGTCGCCACGCCGGCCGTTGCGTCGATCTGCTCTTCCGGCGACCTCCTAGCCCCGGACGTACTTGCCGGGGCGCTTCTCGAAGAACGCGGCGAGCGCCTCCTCGTGGTCGGCGGTCCGGGCGAGTTCGAGCGCAAGCCGGCCCTGGCGCACGAAGGCCTCGCTCGCATCGAGGTCCGGCGCTTGCCGGGCGAACTTCTTGGTGGCCTCCACCGCGAGTGGCGCGCGCGAGGCGATGCGCTCTGCGAGATCGAGCGACGTCTCCTCGAGCCGCGCGGGCTCGGCGAGCGCCGAAACCAACCCCCAACGCTCGGCCGTCTGCGCGTCGACGGGACTCCCCGAAAGAAGCGCGTGCGCGGCACGGCCCGACCCGATGCAGCGGACGAGCGAGTGGCAGCTCGCGACGAGACCGACGTTCACGCCGCTCGCGGTGAAGGTCGCGGTCATCGAGGCGATGCGGAGATCGCAAGAGAGCGCGAGCTCGAGACCGCCCCCCAGGCAGGGGCCGTTCACGGCGGCGATCACGGGGATGCGATGGCCGGTGATTCCCGCGAGGATCCTGCCGAAGCTTCCGAAGAAGTCGGGCGCGTCGGAGTCGGTGAGCGCGCGCTCCTCCCGGAGATCGGCCCCCGCGCAGAAGATGCGCCCTTCGCCCGTGAGCACGACGGCGCGGACCTCGAGATCCGCCTGCGCCTCGTCGAGGAACGCGAGCAGATCGCGTCGCGCGCCCGAGCCGAGCGTGTTGGCCGGGGGGTGATCGAGGATCGCCCGACGAACGTGCTTCGAGGGACGCTCGATCCGGACGCTCCCCCCGCTCATCGGGCGTCGCTCCGGGTCTCGACGATTCCGGCTCGGACGAGCGCTTCGATCTCGGAGTCGGTGTATCCCGCCTCGCGGAGGACGTCTCGGGAGTGCTCCCCGTGCTCGGGAGCGATGGCGCGGGTCTTCCACGGAGACCCCGAGAGCTTCGCTGCCGGTCCGATCGCGCGGCGGAGCGATCCGTCTCGAGCTTCGGCCTCGACGAGCATTCCGCGAGCGCGCGTGTGTTCGTCGTTCCAGACCGCGTCCATCCGCTGCACGGGGCCACACGGGACTCCGGCGGTGTCGAGACGCGCGATCCATTCTGCCGTTTTTCGGGCGGCGAAGATCGCGGCGAGCTCGTCCTCCAACACGGATCGGTGTAGAAGCCGGGAGACCGGATTCGAGAAGCGCGGGTCGTCGAGCCAGCGCTCGAGGCCGAGCGCAGCGCAGAGCCTCGAGAAGCTCGCCTGCGTTCCCGTGGCGAGCGTGAGCCAGCCATCGGTGGTGGGAAACGCGCGGTACGGCGCCGCGAGCCGATGCGCGGACCCGTTCGCCTCCGCCACGCGGCCCGTTCCGAAATAGAGCGCGCTCTCCCAGACCGTGTAGGCGAGGGCGCCCTCGAAGAGCGACGCTTCGACTTTCTGGCCGCGCCCGGTCCGGAGGCGATGGACCCAGGCCGAGACGATTCCGAGCGCTGCGAAAGTCCCGGCGTTCAGGTCGGCGATCGGCACCCCCGCGGCCGCGGGCGGCCCGCCCGGCTCGCCGGTCAGGCTCAGGATCCCGGCCATCCCCTGCGCGATCAGGTCGAAGCCGGGACGGTCGCGATAGGGACCGCTTCCGCCGAAGGCGCTGATCGAGCAGTAGACGAGCGCGGGGTTCTCGGCGGCGAGGTCCTCGTAGCCGAGCCCGCGGCGCGCGAGCGAGCCCGGGCGGTAGTTCTCGATGAAGACGTCCGCGTGAGCCGCGAGCCGACGCAGGGCACGCGCGCCTTCGGCGTGCTTCAGGTCGAGGCAAACGCTCCGCTTTCCGTGATTCACGGCGTCGAAGGGGCGGAACGCTCCGCCGGTCAGGTCCTGGCTGCGGCGAAGGTCCTCGCCCGGAGCGGGAGGCTCGACCTTCACGACGTCGGCGCCCATCTGTGCGAGCAACGATCCGCAGAAGGCGCCCGCCATCACGTGCGTCACGTCGAGGACACGGACGCCCGCGAGGGGCCCGGCCGCGCCGTCGTGGTCTTGACTCGGGGGGAGCGCAGGGTCTAGCATGTTCCGCCATACGGATCAGTGGTCCGTAACGCGGAATGAACGTAGAGGATCCGGCGAGGCTCCGTCAAGGCTCCCGCGTGTCGAGGGCGGGGTCCGACGCGAGGCTTCGCATCGGGAGCCGCGAGTTCGTGCAGGTCGTCCACAACGCGCTTCGGGTGCTCGAAGAAGTCGCGCGGCGCCAGCCGATCGGCCTCGCGGAGCTGCACCGGCGCCTCGGACTGCCGAAGACGACCGTCCATCGCACGCTCGTGGCGCTGGCGGAGGCCGGCTGGATCCGACCGGGTCCGCGCGAGACGGGGAGCTGGGCGCTCGCGCCGCGGGCCGTCGTCCTCGGTGCGCAGGCGGCCGACGCCGGTGGGATCCGCGCGCTCGCGCTCCCGGCGATGGAACGGCTACGCGACGAGACCGACGAATGCGTCCATCTGATGATCCCCGAGGATGGCTCGGTCGTCCTGATCGAACGACTCGACAGCCCGCGCGCGGTCCGCACGGTGAATCCGCTCGGAACGCGAGCCCCGATGCACGCGAGCGCGAACGGCAAGGCGATCCTCGCCCGACTCGCCGCCGAGGACGTCGAGCGTCTGTTCCGACGGCCGCTCGCGGGCTTTACCGAGCAGACCATCACCGACCCCGGAAAGCTCCGCGCCGAGATCGATCGGATCCGACGCGACGGCTACGCGCGAAACCGTGGCGAGTTCGTTCGCGAGGTCGCCGCCGTGGCCGCAGCGATCGTCGATCGCAAGGGAACTCCGGTGGCATCGCTCAGCATCTCGGCTCCCGCGATGCGGGTTTCCGACGCCACCGCGCAACGCTTCGGTCGCTTGGTGGCGAACGCCGCGGCAGAAGTCTCGGCCGCGCTCGGTCACGTTTCCGAGGCCGCATCTGAGGGCACGACGCCGGGGCACGGAACGTCGAAGGAGCGCCCCCGTTGAGTCCGAAAGCCGTGGTCGAGCAGGACGACCCGAAGCGCTGTTCACTCGCGTGGGCCGCGAAGGTCGTCTGCTCGGCCGTCTTCATCGCGGGCCGCGATCCCGAGCGAGCCTTTCGCGAGAGCGCGGCCTGGATGCTCCTCGATCGCGAGAGGCTCCGACACGCACTTGCGACGGGTGATGCGGCCGGGATCCGCCTCGACGTTTCGATCGAGGTCGATCCGCAGCGCAAGGCCGTGACGCTCGTCCAGGACGGCCGCTCGCGCGCCTGCGCGCGGATCGTCGGAGATCAGGGCGCCGTCGTCGTCGCAGACCCCGATGCTCCGGTCCACTTCCGCCCCGTCGCAATCACGCCGCGAGTACCCGATCCGGCGACGACACCTTGGCCAATCGGCGATTGCGATGCCTTTTCGGAGGGTCCCGTAGCCTCGCGCGACGCGGCGATGCGTGCCGCCGACCTCGTCTTCGAGAACCCCGCACAGCTCGCGACGGCGTTTCTCGTCGTCCATCGCGGACGGCTTGTCGTCGAACGCTACGCCGAGAGCGTGGGCCCCGAGACCCGCCTCGAGGGCTGGTCGATGGGCAAGACGATCGCAGCGCTCCTCGCCGGACGGGCGATTGCGCTCGGAATGTCGGGCCTCGATTCCGACGGGCTCTTCCCCGAGTGGCGGGCGATGGACGATCCGCGCTCGAAGATCCGGCTCCGCGACCTCCTCCAGCTCTCGAGCGGCCTCGAGTTCAGCGGCGCCTACGGTGCCGACGAGGATCTCAGTCTGCGCGAGATCGACGGGCGCTTCCTCGATCACATCTACGTGTATGCAGGCGGGATCGACTCGTCCGCATTCTGCAGCGCGAAGCCCTCCGAGCATCCTCCCGGCCGAGTCGGCCGCTACCGGAACTGCGACCCGCTCCTGGTCGTCCGTGCGGTCCGCGACTTCGTCGCGGGACGCGGCGAAGAGTTCCTCTCCTGGCCGCAACGGGAGCTCTTCGATCCGCTCGGCATTCGCGGCATCGTCCTCGAAACCGACCCCTACGGAAACTTCCTCATCACCGGACACGATCACGGGCGTGCGAGGGATTGGGCGAGGCTCGGATTGCTGCTCCTCGAAGACGGGGTCTCCGCCGGACGCCGCCTCCTGCCCGAGGGCCATGTCGGGTTTCTTTGCAGTCCGGCTCCCGCATGGCCCGGCGGCTCGCGCGGCGCCTGCGTGGTCCGGAACGCCTCTCGCACGCTCCCGCTTCCCGAAGACGCGTACTGGATGAGCGGCGCCGGGGTGAACAAGGTGATCGTGGTGCCGAGCCTCGACCTCGTCGTCGTGCGCCTCGGACACATCGCCGGAAGGATCGCCGGCGAAGCGCAGGCTCTCGAGGCGGCGCTCGTCGAGCTCTCTGCTGCGTTCGCGGCTTCGGCCGCCTAGAGCGACCCGAGACGGTCGGGTCGCTCTCCCAGGACGGCGCTTCGCTCGATAACGCGAACTCCCGATTCGCGGCTCCCCGCACGCTTCGCAATGAATGGACTTCGAACTCGCGGCCTGATGATCGGTGGCGGACCGTTCACGCACGGTGATTTCACTTGACGGCGAGGGCGTCGGGGGAGGAGGCTCGGCGCCATCGAGGATGCTGGAGATCGCGATCGATGTGGAAGCGGCTGCCGTGGATCGTTCCCGTTCTTGCCGTCGTGGAGTTCGCCGCGAGTGCGAACGCGGAGTCGGGGAGGAAGGCGAGGACGCATTGCCCGAATCTGATCGAGATCCGCGCTCAGTTCTCGGATCTCACGGACTGCCCGACCGGTTGCCCCTGCGAGCAGCCCTACTGGCGGAGCGGGTACTACCAGCTCGGACATTTCAACTGCCTCACGGGTGAGAGGGAAGCCGTTCCGTACACGGGGCCCGGCGGAGGGACCTGCAGCACGTTCGCGACACCGGAGTGGCCCGTCGTCGGTGGCCCGTCGGAGTTGACGCCCGGCGGATGCAGCACGGATTCGAGCTCGGAGGTCTTCGTGATGGAGGACTGCGTGGGCGGGCCGCTTCCGCCCGATACACCGGAGCCGTGTGAGCGGGGCGCGGCCGCGGCCCCTCCCTCGCAGAGCAAGGGGCATTGCGTCGGGGATCCGGTCGATCTCACGACGGGGCAGCTCATGCAGACGATCACCGATCTACGCGTCGGGCCGGGGCTCGTCTTCACGCGCCACTACGCGAGTCACCTCGAACGGGCGGGGGCCGCACGGACCCGCTCGGGTCCGATGGGATTCAACTGGATCCACGGCTTCCAATGGGAGCTCGAGTTCACCGCAATCGAGGGTGAGGTCGATGGTGAGTTCTACCTCGTGCGCCGCCCGCTCCGTAAGCCGGTTCCGTTCTTCCGTGTGGGATCGTCGGGGCCGTTTGCTAGTGTCTCGGGCAAGGGAAGCCTTTCGCGCGACGCGAGCGCGGTGGTGTTCACGGATGCGGATGGGAGCCGCGTGGTCTTCGATGCCGCGTCGCTCTTGCTCACTGAGATCCGACCGGTGGGGACGCCACCGATCGTCGTGAGCCACACCCCCGACTCGACGACCTTCGCCCGTGGCAGCGACACGCTCACCATCACGCGCTACACGTCGGCCGAGGCATGGCCCGGGTACGTGAAGTCCGTGAGCGGCGGTGGGGAGGCGGTCCACTACGACTACGCGGGCGTCACGTACCAGGGAGCGACCTACGTGCTGCTCGCGAGCGTCGAGGAACCGGACCGCAGCACGCCGTCGACGGCCGATTCGGTGGTCTGGAGCTACACGTACCGTACGCCGAGCGGGGGGTTCGGGCCGGGTCTCTTGAGCCAGGTGACGCGGAGCGACGGTCCCACTGCGATTGCCGAGTGGACCTGGGGCGCCGACAACCAGGGCTGGCCCCGGGTGGTTCACGTGGACGAGCCGGGCGTCGAGCAGCCGCTCGATCTCTCGTACGTCTTCGCAGCGGGGACGATGCAGACGAGCGTTCGTGACGGCGCCGCCCATCTTCTCGCCACGGTCGAGGCGGTGAACGGAAGGGCTTCGACCATCGCGGGGAGCGGTGGCCCGGGGTTCCGCGTGCCGTTCACGGAGGCGACGGTCGTCGAGACCGGCTCGGCGGTTTTCGACCGATGGCACGTGCGGACCGATGCCGAGGGACGAAAACTCTTGACGGAGGCGTACGCGCGCGACGGCGCTCCGGGCCGCATCGTCGAGGGCTGGGTCGACCACGACACCAGCGGGACGTTCTCGGCCGGCGACTCCTACGGCGCACTTCGCGAGATGACTTGGCATCCGACGCTCGCCCGGCCGCTTTCGGTCACGACGCCCTCGCCGCTATCGGGAGGTCTCGACCACGTCGTGACCTACGACTACGACGATCCGACGGCTCCGGGCGACACGGCACTCGCCAACGAGAGCCCAACCGACCGTTTGCATCGAAGGATCGAAACCGGCAAGACACTCGACGCTTCCGGGGCCGTGGTCCCCGTGACGACGGAGGTGAATTACGGCTACGACTCCGCCGGGCGCCTCGTCTCCGTCCGGGGCCCGCGGCAGGGCGAGAACTACGTCGAGATCGGTTACGACGCGGTCAGCGGGTTTCGCAGCTTCGTGAAGCGCTACCTCGATGGCCCGGGCTCGCTCTACCTCGAGACCACGTACTCGAACTTCGACGCGCGCGGAAACCCGCAGACGGTGACGGACCCGAACGGGCGTGCGACGAACTTCACGTACGACGGCCTCGGCCGGGTTCGATCGATCTCACCCCCCTGGAGCGGGCCGGGGAGTGCGACGATTCTGCTGTCGTACGATCTCGACGGGAATCTGGTCCGCATCGACTTTCCGGTCGATTCCTACGGCAATGCTTCTCATCTCCGATTCGGCTACGACGCTCGCGGCAAGCTCACGTTCATTGCGGACGCCCAGGCGAACGCGCTCGTCTGGGACTACGAGCGGGGACGCACCACCCGCGCGGCGCGCCATTCGGGTTTCGCAGATCTCGACTCGCGAGGGCAGCTCGTCGGGGATTCGAAGGCCGAGTACGACGCGGCCGGAAGGCTCGTGCGGGCGTTCAATCCGCTCTTCGCCGACGAGAGCGTCTTCACGGAAATCTCCGACTACGACGGGGTCGGAAACCCACTCTCGATCCTCGACGAGAACGGCAAAGAAGACGCGTTCGTCTACGATGCACTCGATCGCCTCGAGGAGATCCGGCAACTGCGAGCCGCGACCTACGAGACGCGTTTTGCGTACGACACGAATTCGAATGTGGCCGAGGTCACCGATGCCGCGGCGAAAGCAACCGAATATCGGACGGACGATCTCGGGCGTCTGGTGGAGATCGTCTCTCCGGATACGGGCGTGACCCGGTACCTGTACGATGAGGCGGCGAACGTGGTCACGAAGATCGAGAACGCCACGGGGAGCCCGACGCGGACGACGCACTACGGCCATGATGGGCTCGATCGGCTGACGCTCGTGGACTTGCCCCACGATCC
>CAJPFO010000262.1 GCA_905339255.1 Myxococcaceae bacterium | reverse complement strand
GTGCGGTCAGGGCGCTTGCCGGCAAGTTCAGCTTGAGGTCCTTAACCTCCAGGCCTTCGCGCCAGAGGTGAAGCTCTCCAGCCGGCTGAGCGTCGGCTTCGAGGGTCATGACCAGCCGCGCGGCGAGAAGCGCCAGCGGATCGACCCGCCAGGCGAGGGCTTCGACCAGGGCCAAGGGTCCCTTCGGGGTCTGGACGACCAGGCGCCCCCCGCCGGACCAGATCGTCCCTTGCGGCTGTTCCAGCTGGAGTCGGCCCTGGCTTTGCCGAGCGACGAGGTCAGCCGCCAGCCAAGCCGGCGCCTGCCAGGCCAGGGCAAGTGCAAGCAGCGTTCCGCCCGCAAGCCACCCCACCCAGCGCCGGTTCATGGCCGCTCCAAAACGACGTCGGCATGGATGAATTGCGGCGGGACACGCGCCAGGCGCAACTGCGTGATCTGCCAACCTTGCTCAATGCGCAAGCCTTCCAGAAAACTCAGCAGCAGCGGAAAGGGCGCGCTGGAGACGTGAAAGGAAAGCCGCTCAGGGGCGAGAGGCTCGCCCGGAGCCACGCTCAGCGAAAGGCCAGCCGCGCGTGCACGCGCCACGAGCGCAGCGGCGTCGAGGTTGTCGCGGTGGCGGGTTTGCGCTTGGAGTTCGGAGATTTCGGCCGCCTGCAGGCGCATCTGTGCCACGGTGGCCTCCCAAATCGGCACCCGCGAGGCCAGACCTTGCCTAGCCAGATCAAGCGGCTGCCAGAGCAGCGCGTAGGCCAGGGCGAAGAGCACGGCCACGGCTGCCGTGGCCAGCCCCAGGCGCTCGCGGCGGGATCGTTGCGCTAGCCGGGTCCGCCAGCCGCTCATGAAGCGTTCGCGGGCGGTACCCGCTCCGGTGTTTGGCTTCTTCGCCCTTGGGGTGGCCCGGCGGTGGGTGTGGAACCTTCCCCCCGGCCCCCTTCCTGGGGAAGGGGGTGAGTACGGTTCGCGGGCGGTACCCGCTCCGGTATTTGGTTTGCGCGCCCTTGGGGCGGCCCGGCGGGCGCGGTCATGGCGTTTGTTCCTCGATGAGGATGCGCAGGCTGCCGTTCTGCTCGGCGTAGATCGCGTTCAGGCCGGCGCGGGACAAGGCGGTGCCAAGTGCTTGGCGCCGTGGGCCATCCAGGGGCGGCAGATCGAGGGTCCACCGGCCGGAGGCGAAGTGCGCCTGGCGCAACGCGTCCTCGCCAAGTGGCGCCAGGGCCGGTGCCGCGCGAGCCAGGAGCGGCAGGGCATCCTGTGCCGCGGGTAACCCTGCCGCGTGGCGCGCCGCGGCATAAAGCCGACGAAAGGCGGCGGCACTGGCAGGGATGCCGGCCGACTGTGCCAAACCTCCCGGCACGAGCTGCCGCGCTTCATTCTCGAGCTGCTTGGCGCGCCAACTGAGCCGGGCGAAGTCCAAAGCGGTGGCGCCCAAGTGCACGCCTGCGGCGAGGGCGAACAAAACGGCCGCCTGACGCCAAAGCCGTAACGGTTCCTCAGCCTGTTCTTGCCTCTCGCTCTCCGCGGGAAGCCGGCGCAAGTCGCAAGCAGCGTCGAGGCGCGCCGCAGGAATCTCGCGCCAATCCCCTCCCGGCCGGTACTCGATGGCCAACCCCAAGGCTCGCGCCCAGGCAAGCTGCTGCTCCGGAGCGGGTTCCGTTCCGGCGATCAGAAGCCGCGTGGGTCTCGCCGCGCCACTTCGCTCCAGGGCGAGGACCAGCGCAGCGGGCGGATCGAGCGCCGCCGAGGCGTCGTCGAGAGGCAACGCGTCTTCGCTCAAGAGCACGAAGCCGCCCTCGGCCGCACGTTGCCACCACCAGGCGTCCAGCGGTCGCTCGGGTAACTCGCCCTCGGCGACCAGCCGCGAAAGCGGCACGCCGGTCGTGGCGAGCGCGCCCAGTGCCGTTTCGAGCCAAGCCCGCTCGATGACGACGATTGGCCGCTTGCCGTCGGCGTCGCGCCGGCCGGCGACCAGCTGTTGCTGCTGTGGTTCGCCCGCGATGCGGGTTTCGACCGCGTAAGCGAGGGCCGCGGCGAACTTCTGGGGAGGCAGTTCGGGCAGGGCGAGGCGCAGGACCCGCGCTCGGGCCGAAGCGACGATGCCGATCCAGGCGTCGGCGGTCGGCCACTCCTTCGGACTGCTCCGCCCTTCCGCGAGCGCGGCGTTGTGCTGGTCGAGCAGAACCCAGTCACAGGCGAGCTTGTCGGGCGCGAAAGCTTCATCGAGACGAAAGCGCAGGGTGTTCATTCGAATACCTGCCAGACTACTCGGGGCGCGCTGGCCGGGGGGCGAAAGACCAGGGCGCGAGCGATCGCCCGGGCCTCGCCGTGCCGGGCCTCGACGCTGATCTCGAAAAATTGGCTTTGCACCGTCATGGCTGTTTCCGCAGGCGGAATCACACCGGCGGGTAGGGTGTCCCGGAAGGCTGCGACGTTGGCAAAGCGGCGCTGGCGCGACGCCAAAGCCTGTGCCTGGTCGAGCCCCAGTCCATCGCTGGCGGCAGCCAGCAAGGGGCCGGTGGCGGTGTTGACGTTGATCGGCAGGCCGCTTTGCGGTAGGGCGGTGACCAAGGGTCGCAGTCGCTGCCAGCTCTCCGCCCCGAAACCGCGCACTGCGAGCAGTTCTTCGATTCTTAGCGCCGGGGCGTTGGCGGTGAGCCGCGGTTGCTCCAGGCCGCGATAGTGCACGTCTTCGGCGCCGCCCGGACGAGCCTTGTCGTCGGCATCGAGCCAGTCGGTGAGGCTATCGGCGAGTTCCAAGGGCAGTTTGAGTTCTTGCAGCAGGCGGCGAAAGCGCGTCTGGCCTTCGTGGCTCGCGCTGCCGTTGCGCACCAGATCGTTGAGGTTGAAAAGCGCTTGCTGGTCGGCAATGTAACCGGAAACCTCGCCATTTTCCAGCACCGTGGGTGGGAGGCGCAGGGCCCAGGGTTCGCCCAGATGGTCGATGCTGGAGCTGCGGGCATCCTCGTGCAGGATCAGTATCGCCCAGCGCAAGCCGGCGCCAGCCAGGCTGCGGGCCTGGCTGCGGCTCGCCGCCAGCTCGAACTGCCGCAGCCAAAGCTGTTCGCGCCACAACAGTCCGGTGGCGGTTGCCGCCGCGAGCGCGGCGATCAGCATGGCGAAGACCACAGCCGCACCCCGCTGCTTCATGGCAGCACGATGATGCGCTGCAAGGGCTGCCCGCCTCGCACCTGGAGCTTGACCTCTACGGCGCGCGGTAGCGCGGCCTTATCGCCCGGCGGAGGCCAGCGCTCGACCCAGGCTTGTCCCTGGAGAAAACTCAGGGACCAAGATTCCACACCCTCCAGCAAGGTGAGCACCTGCGGCGACACTTCCGGCGCGTTGTCGAAGGCAGGCCATAACACCAGCACCAGCCGCTCGCCGTCGCGGCGGTACTCCACGCGCTGGCCCGCGCGGGCGAAATCCACGCCGGCATCCCCAGCGCGCGACAGCCGCAGGCGGGCGCGATCGCCTTGGCCTTGGTCGCCGAGCAGAGCGGGCTCCGGTCCCGCAGCGCCTCTCGCGGGGCGGGGCAGGGCGCGCTGCAAGTCGGCTTCCAGACGATCGAAAAACAGGCTCAGCGCTCGCCATTTTTCCTGCTCGGCGGCGAGGTGGCGCTCGCTTTCGATCAGCGTATCGAGGCCTCGATACCCGCCGATCACCAGCAAGGCGAGTATGCCGAGCGCCACCAGAAGTTCGATCAGCGTGAATCCATCCGCGGCGCGTTTCATCGTGCCGACGTTCTGGAAAGATAGGCCGTGAGGCGGCTCTGGGCGTAATCGGGCATGACCGGTTGGCTGACCGCAACCTCGATCTTGCGCAGATCCGGATTGGGCGTCGCGGTGACGACTTCCCGCCAGAGGAAGTCCACGCCACCCTGGCTGGCCGTACCGCCGTCTTCTCCGGGTTCCGGCCAGGGGTCGCGCAGTTGTGCCAGCGCCACGCGGTTCTGCGCCACCCAGAGCGCGAGGCTGCGGGTGCGCAGCAACTGCGCCCCTTCGATGCCCAAAGTGGCGGCGCGAAAGGCCGCCGCCAGGGCGACAGCGATGATGGTCAGCGCGACCAGGACTTCGAGCAAGGTGAATCCTAGAGGGCCGTGCGGGGTCGAGCGCTTCATGGGCGGTCAAGTTCCACGCGGCCCAGTGCGTCACCGCGCAAGCGCCAGGTTTGCTCGGCAAGGCCCAGCACGATGTCGAAAGGATCGTTGATCCCCTGCGCCGTGAAGATCAGGGCCAAGTCCCGGCTCGCTTGCCCGGAACGGCGAAATTCGGTGATGCGCATTTGCGGCGGCAGCAGCCGGGGGGCGAGCGATGGCTCGGAGTCGATAGGGCGCCAGGCGTTCTCTTCGGCGCGCGCCGCCGGGGTGAAGAACCGCCAGCCATCGAACTCGCTGCGCCAAAGCAAATTGCGTCCCTGCCACTGCGCGGCAAGGGCCGCGTGGGCAAGCGCGTCGCGCAGCGCCTCGGCCGCCTTTTGGCCACGCTGCTGCTCGGTTTCGAATAAGCGTACGGCGATGAGGGCTGTCGCCGTGCTCAGCACCAGCAATACGACCAGCAGCTCGACCAGGGTGAAACCCCGCCACGCCCCGGGCGGAAGGCGGGCCACATCAGGGACCCCAGGATCCGATGTCCGCATCGGCACCTTCGCCTCCCGGTTTGCCATCGGCACCGAGGCTGAAGACATCGATTTCGCCTCTCAGCCCCGGATTGAGATATTGGTAGGGAAAACCCCAGGGGTCGTTGGGCAGGCGCTCCAGGTAGCCCCCCGGCTTCCAGTTGGGCGGCACAGGGGGGACGGCAGGCTTGGCGACCAGCGCGAGTAAGCCTTGCTCAGCGGTGGGATAGCGCTGATTGTCGAGGCGGTAGAGCTTGAGGGCCGCCATCAAGCTGGCAATGTCGGTTCGCGCCGCTACGCCGCGCGCTTCGTCCGGCCGCGACAGCACGCGCGGCACCACGAGCGCGGCGATGACGCCGAGGATCACGATTACCACCAAAACTTCGATCAGCGTAAAGCCCTTGGGTCGGTCGCGGCGCGTCGCGAGCCTGGGAAGCGAAGCCATGTGCATGGGGAGTGGGCCTAGAGTACTGAAGCCCCATTATAATCGCAGCCTGTTGCGCCGCCATGTCTGCCTACCCCGATGCGCCGCTTGTTGCAAATCGCAGTACTGCTTGTGTTCGTGGCCGCCGGGGGGTTCTGGTGGCTTGCCAGTTCGCCGCAGCCCTTGCCGCAAACGCCGTTTGCCTTCTCGGTGCGACCCGGAAGCAGTTTTCGCCAAGTCGCCCGAGAGCTTGCCGAGGCCGGGGTGCTGCGCCATGAGCACCTGTTGATTGCCGCTGCGCGCCTGTTCCAGCGTGACACCCGAATCAAAGCCGGCAATTATGCGCTCGATGTTCCGGTTTCCGCCCTTGACCTGCTCGATCGGCTCACGCGGGGCGAGGTGACTCAGAGTGCCCTGACGGTGACCGAAGGGAGTACCTTTGCGCAGCTGCGCGCGTCGCTGAGCAGCGCGCCCGGCTTGCGGCCCATGCTCGCCGGCCTTGATGAAGCGCAAGTACTTGAGCGCATCGGGGCGACCGAAACGCGGGCCGAGGGTCTCTTCTTTCCAGACACATATTTCTACGTCGCCGAATCGACCGACCTCGCCCTGCTCAAGCGCGCCTACCAGCTCATGCAGGAGCGGCTCGCCGCGGAGTGGGGCTTGCGAGATCCAGACCTGCCGCTGGCCTCGCCCTACGAGGCGCTCATTCTCGCCTCGATCGTCGAAAAGGAAACCGGCCGCGCCACCGACCGGCGTCTGATCGCCTCGGTATTCATCAACCGCTTGCGTCTGGGCATGCGGCTGCAAACCGATCCGACGGTGATTTACGGTCTGGGTGAGCAATTCGACGGCGATCTCAGAAAGCGCGACTTGCTCGCCGATACTGCCTACAACACCTATACCCGGCCGGGGCTGCCGCCCACGCCCATCGCCCTGCCGGGCCTCGCCGCCATCCAAGCGGCGCTGCATCCCGCGAACACCGCCTACCTCTACTTCGTCGCCCGGGGTGATGGTTCGAGCCAATTCTCCAGTAACCTGGCCGAGCACAACCGCGCCGTGGCAAAATACCAGCGCGGTGCACGCTGAGAGCGCCTTCTTTTATGTTCCCCCACGGTCGTTTCATCACCCTCGAAGGCATCGACGGAGCCGGCAAGAGCACCCATGTGGCGTGGCTGCGGGATGCGATCGCGCGGCGGGGCCATCAAGTGGTGGTCAGCCGGGAGCCCGGCGGCACGCCGCTAGGCGAAAAATTGCGCGAACTTCTTTTGCACCAAGACATGCGTCCCGCGACTGAGGCGCTCTTGATGTTCGCCGCACGTCGCGAGCATCTGGAGGAGGTCATCTGGCCGGCGCTGGAGGCTGGACATTGGGTGCTCTGCGACCGCTTCAGCGATGCGAGCTTTGCCTATCAGGGCGGCGGTCGGGGCTTGGCTGCGGAGCGCCTGCACCATTTGGAAGAGTGGGTACATGGCGGGTTTCAGCCCGATCTCACCCTGCTCTTCGATCTGCCACCAGAAGTGGGCCAGGCACGCCTGCAAGCCCATCGCGGCCCGCTGGACCGCTTCGAGCAGGAGCGTGCCGACTTTCATGAGCGCGTGCGCGCTGCCTACCTGGCGCGGGCGGCGGCCGATCCCAAGCGCCTGCGCGTGATCGACGGCACGCGTGATATTCCGGGCATACGCGCGGAAATCGATCGTCTGTTGGAGGCGCTTTGAGCCTGGCCGTCCCCTATCCCTGGCAGGCGCGTTTTGCTGCCGAATGGTTGGCGCGACGCGAGTCCTGGCCCCACGCGCTGCTGTTGCATGGCCCCGCGGGTTTCGGCAAGCGCGCTTTGGCGGGGTTTCTGGTGCAGGGCTGCCTGTGCGAAGCGCCGCAAGCGGACGCTGTGCCCTGCGGCATCTGCCCGTCCTGCCATTGGCTGCGGGAAGGACTGCATCCCGACCTGCGCTGGATCGAACCGGTCGTGGCCGAGGACGAGGGTGAAACCAAGGTTCGCCCGGAGATCATTCGCATCGAGCAAATTCGGGAACTGGCCGACTTCGTCATGCTGAGCGCGCACCGGCGCGGCCGCAAGGCAGTCGTGATCGCGCCCGCCGAGGCGATGAACACGGCCGCCGCCAACGCCCTGCTTAAGACCCTGGAAGAACCGCCGCCAGGAACCCTGTTGCTGCTGGTAAGCGACCGTCCTGGCCGGCTGCCTGCGACCGTGCTAAGCCGCTGCACCAAGCTCGCGGCGCCGCGTCCCGATGCGGAAGCATCGCTTGCCTGGCTGCGGCACGAGGGCTGCTCCGCGGCCGATGCCCTGCTTGCCCAGGCAGGCGGCGCGCCGCTGCGGGCGCGCGAGCTGGGCGACGCGACCTATCAGGCTGAACGCAGCGCTTTTCTCGCGCAACTGGCCGCGCCGGCCCGTTTGTCGGCGATTGCCCTGGGCGCGCGTCTAGATGCCTGTCCCAAGCCTGAGCGTAAGGTTTTGCTCGGTCAATGGCTCGATCTTCTGGCGAGTTGGAGTTTTGATCTAGCCTCGCTCGCCAGCGGCGGGGCGGTGCGTTACCACCCCGATTTTGCCGAGGCGGCGGCGGCACTCGCCGCGCGGCTGGCGCCCCTGCCGCTGATTCGTTATCATCGCGGCGTGTTGTTGCACAAGCGCCTCATCGGACATCCGCTGACACCGAGGCTGGTGGCCGAGCAAGCGCTCCAGGCGTATCGTGAGGCCATTGTCTCGGGGGCCGCAGGCTGAAGGGGAGAGTGTGGTCAAAGGCAGGGAAGGCGGCAAGGGGCCGGAATTGACAGCCGGGGCAACGCTTGGCGCGGTGGCGCGCCCCGGGGTCTTGTCTCTGAACATCCGCGAACGCACCGCCCTCTACGCGGCCTACATGCCCTGGATCAAAGGTGGAGGCATTTTTATTCCCACCAACCGGCCCTACCAGCTTGGCGATGAAGTGTTCATGCTGCTCTCCCTGATGGACGATCCGGCCAAGATCGCCGTCCAGGGCAAGGTGGTGTGGATCACCCCCGATGGTGTCCAGGGCAACCGCAGCCAGGGCATAGGCGTGCAGTTCACCAACGACGAAACCGGCTTCGCGGCGCGTAACAAGATCGAGGGCATACTCGGCGGGACGCTCAGCTCCACGCGCTCCACCCACACCATGTAGCCCGGCGAGCCGGGCGGCGCGCAAGCCTCGGCTCGCGTCGACGCCCTTCGATCGCATCGCCTGGCTGCGCACCCCGGCGCAGATTCCCATGTACGTCGATTCGCATTGCCATCTCGATTTCCCGGAACTCGCGGGCGATTTGCCGGCGCTGCTTTGTCGCATGGCCGAACACGGCGTCAGCCATGCGCTGTGCATCAGCGTGGAGTTGCCGGAGTTCCCGAAAGTCCTGGCGCTGGCTGAGGCCCATGCGGAGCTCTATGCCACCGTCGGAGTACATCCCGATTATCCGGAGACCACCGAGCCGACGGTGCAGCATTTGGTTCGTCTGGCCACTCACCCCAAAGTGGTGGGTATAGGCGAAACCGGGCTCGACTATTATCGGCTGAGCGGCGACCTGGAGTGGCAGCGCGAGCGCTTCCGGGTACACGTGCAGGCGGCCCAGGCGTGTGGCAAGCCCCTGGTCATTCACACTCGCAACGCCGCTGGCGACACCCTGGCGATCCTGCGCGAGCTGGGCGGCAATCCTGCCGGCGGCGTGTTTCACTGCTTCACCGAGGACTGGGCCACGGCCAGCGCTGCCCTGGAGCTGGGCTTTCACCTTTCGATTTCGGGCATCGTCACCTTCAAGAACGCGACCGTGGTGAAAGAGGTGGCGCGCCGCTGCCCGCTCGACCGCCTGCTGATCGAAACCGATGCGCCTTACCTTGCGCCGGTGCCCCATCGGGGCAAGCGCAACGAGCCGGCATTCGTGCGTTTCGTGGGCGAAGAAATCGCCCGGCTCAAGGAAGTTCCGCCCGAGGTCATCGCCGCGGTGACCCGCGAGAACTTCTGGCGTCTTTTCGGGATCGCCCGCGCATGAACACGCGGCTCTGGCTCGCGCTGGCGCTGGGGGTCGCCGCTAGCCTTGGTTTGGGGGCGGAGCGCTCGGCCTTCGAGGCGTTTCATCAAGCCATTCAGAACGGCGACCGTGCCACGGTCAGCGCCTACCTCAAGCGCGGCATGGATCCCAATCTGGTCGACGAACAGGGGCAGCCGGCGCTGGTCGGTGCCGTACGCGCCGGGGATTTGGATACCCTGGCCGCGCTGCTCAAGGCGGGGGCCAAAGTGAACCGACGCACTCCCCATGGCGACAGCGCCATCATGGTCGCGGCCCTGGGCGGGCGCCTGGACATGGTGAAGCTTCTGCGCAAGTTTGGCGCCGAAATCAACCACGCTGGCTGGACGCCGCTGCTTTATGCGGCAACCAACGGGCACGACGAGGTGGTTGATTTCCTGCTCGAAAGTGGCGCCGATGTGGCGAGCAAGGCGCCCAACGGTGTGACTGCGCTGATGATGGCCGTGCGCGGGGCGCATCGGGAAACGGCGCGGCTGCTCCTGGAGCATGGTGCCGATCCGCAGGCGCGAACCGAATCCGGGGCCACCGCCTTGCAATGGGCAGAAAGCAAGGGCCTGAAGGAGATCGCCGCGATGCTGCGCGCGGCCGGCGCGCCGGATTGAAGCGGCAGGCCTACTGCGGGGGCGTTGCGGGTTCGGTGGTGTTGACGCCCGATTCCGTCTTGGGGACTTCGGCAGGCTCCATCGGCGTGGCGTTCGCGCTGGGGATCATCAGGCCGGGAAGGGCACCGACCAGGCGGCGCGCACCGTTGAAGTGCTTGCGCCAATAGGCATCGGTGATCGGTACGATCTCCACTTCGCTGCCGCGGTTGGGGGCATGAATGAAGCGGTTGTCGCCCAGATAGATGCCGACATGCGAATAGGCGAAGCGCCGGGTGTTGAAAAACACCAGGTCACCTGGCATCAGGTCCTTCATCGCGATCTTTTCACCCATGCGGCCCATTTCCCGCGAGGTCCGGGGTAAGGTGACGCCGGTGACCTGCTGGAAGACGTAGCGCACCAGGCCGCTGCAATCGAGACCGCCGTCAGGGTTGTTGCCTCCCCATTTGTAGTTGACACCGATCATGCCCAAGGCATAGATGGCGATATCCTGTGCGCTCGACCAGGCCTTTTCGGTGGCGGTGCGAAGATTAAAGCGGTCGCTGTCGGGTGCGGATTCTTCGGCCCGGGCACCACCCGCCAAGATGCTCAGGACCAGGACGACGGCCGCCGATGCGGCCCGGGGAAAACGAGGGAGAGCAAACATGCGCGCATTATACCGGAAAGGCGGATCGGGCTAACGCGCGGATTTATCAGCCATTTTCCCTGCGCCTCCAGACTTGCCAGCGCTCCGCGGCGCGAAACACCGGCAGTGATGCCGCAGTCGCTCGGTCGACGAGACGTTCAAACCAGGGGTCGAGGAGTTCGCCCAGGTGTTCGTCCTCAATGGCAAAAGGGGGGCCACGACCGGTTTCGGGAGCGACAAAAAAATAGCCCAGCAAATAGCCGGAGGTCGACAACAGCTCTGCCATACGCTGCGCGTAGCTCGGCCAGAGACGGGGTGGCAGCGCACACAGAAAGGCACGCTCATAGATCACCTGCCAGCCGGTGCCCGGCAGGGGCGCGAAGAAATCCGCTTCGTGCACCCGGCCAGCGTAGTCGCCCAGGATTCCGCGAGCGCGTTCCACCGCCGCTGGGCTGTAGTCGATCGCGAGCACGTCGTGGCCGGCGTCGGCCAACGACGCTACTTCGTAGGCGCTGCCGCAGCCCGGCACCAGTACGCGCAGTCTGCGCCGCTGTTCACCCAGCCACTGCAGGAAGTCCGGCGGCACCGCGCCGTGGTCCCAGGGCGTGATCCCCTCGCGGTAGCGGCTTTCCCAGAATTCGGGGTGGGCGGGGTCCTGCCCCTGGCGGGTGCGCAGCTCTTGGCTCGTCGGGTCAGCGCCGAGGCTCATGGGTGTACCTTCCCCCCGGCCGCCTTCCTGGGGAAGGGGGTGAGTACGGTTCGCGGGCTGCGCCCGCTCCGGTATTTGGTTTGCGCGCCCTTCGGGCGGCCGTGCGTGCGGGTTGGAATCTTCCCCCCGGCCCCCTTCCTGGGGAAGGGGGTGAGTACGGTTCGCGGGCTGCGCCCGCTCCGGTATTTGGTTTGCGCGCCCTTCGGGCGGCCGTGCGTGCGGGTTGGACTCTTCCCCCCGGCCCCCTTCCTGGGGACGGGGGTGAGT
>CAJPFO010000261.1 GCA_905339255.1 Myxococcaceae bacterium | reverse complement strand
AGGTGCGCGAGGTTCTCCTTGCGCCCGCTCGAAAAATCGTCGAGGACGCGAACCCGCCAGCCCGCCGCGACGAGGCCATCCGCGAGATGGCTTCCGATGAAGCCCGCCCCGCCCGTCACGAGCGCGACCCTTCCGTTCGTCCGCAGCGTCATCGCACACTCCGAAGCCATGCAGCGAATCGAGCGATCCCCTCTTCGAAGGGCGTCGCGGGCGAGTAGCCGAGTGTTTCGCGGGCGAGCGAGATGTCCGCCCAGGTCTTCGTCACGTCGCCGGTCTGCCGCGGCAGCCAGTCGATTCGCGCGGAGACTGCGAGCTCGCGTTCGAGCGTCCGGATCATCTCGAGTACGGACACGGTCCTTCCTCCTCCGAAGTTGAGCACACGGAAGGCAGGCTCCGCATCGAGTGCCGCCACGAGCCCTGCCACGAGATCGCTCACGTAGGTGAAATCGCGCTGCGCCGATCCGTCGCCGAAGACCGGTATCGATTCGCCGCGCCGCATGCGATCGGCGAACTTCCGGATCGCGAGGTCCGGCCGCTGCCGCGGCCCATAGGCCGTGAAGATCCTCGCGCAGACGACGCCGATCCCGTGGGCGTGATGGAAGCCGTGCGCGACGAGCTCACACGCCTTCTTCGTTGCGGCGTAGGGCGAGATCGGGCGATCGACCCGATCGTCCTCGCGAAACGGGCCGTCGGAGCGCTCTCCGTAGACCGAGGACGACGACGCCATCACCACTTTCGGGCTCCCGTGCCGAACCGACTGCTCGAGGACGACCGAAGTCCCGTTCACGTTCACGTCGGCATAGAGCGCCGGGCGCTCGAGACTCGGCCGCACCCCTGCGAGCGCCGCCAGGTGGACGACGCCGTCGATGCGATGCTCGGCGAGAGCCTTCGATACGGCGGCCGCGTCGCGGATGTCTCCGCGGACGAGCCGGAACTCCGCCCGGCGCGACGCGGCTTCGAGATTGCGGAGCTTCTCCTCCTCGGCGTAGAAGTCGTCGAAGGAATCGAAGCCCACGACCCGGCGCCCCTCGTCGAGAAGCTGCTCGGTGAGGGTCGAGCCGATGAAGCCGGCGGCTCCCGTCACGAGGATCCGTTCGGGTCGGCTCATCGGCTTCCGGGGCCTCCGCGCCGGCGCCCGCTCGCCCCCTCCTGCGCCTCGAGGTCCGACTCGACCATGAGCCTCGCGAGCGCTTCGAGCGACGTCCGAGCAGTCCAGCCGAGTTCCTCTCGGGCCTTGGTCGGATCGGCGAGGAGCGTATCGACCTCGGCGGGGCGGTAGCGCCGCGGGTCGATCCGGACGAAATCGTCCGGATCGAGCCCGACGTGATCGAAGGAGATCTCGATGAACTCGCGTACGGAATGCTGTCGTCCGGTCCCGATCACGTAATCGCCCGCCTCGTCGCGTTGCAGCATTCGCCACATGGCATCGACGTAGTCGGCCGCGTAGCCCCAGTCGCGGCGCGCCTCGGGGTTTCCGATCGGGAGCTCCGAAGCGAGGCCGAGCTTGATCTTCGCGACGGTCTCGCTCACGTGGCGCGTCACGAACTCGCGTCCTCGTCGCGGCGACTCGTGGTTGAAGAGGATCCCCGAGACCGCGAAGAGGCCGAAGCTCTCGCGGTAGTTGACGGTGATCCAGTGACCGTACGCCTTCGCCACCCCGTACGGGCTTCGCGGGTGGAAGGGCGTCGCTTCGTTCTGCGGTGTCTCGCGAACCTTTCCGAACATCTCCGAGCTCGATGCCTGGTAGAAGCGGATCGCGGGATCGACGAGCCGGACGGCCTCGAGCATCCGCGTCACCCCGAGCGCAGTGAACTCGCCCGTGAGCGAGGGCTGGCTCCACGAAGTCGGAACGAACGACTGCGCCGCCAGGTTGTAGACCTCGCGCGGGCGGATCTCGTCGAGCAGTCGCAGCAGCGACGTCTGATCGAGGAGATCGGCCTGATGGAGCTCGACCCGACCGGCGAGGTGCGCGATCCGCTCGTAGGGCTCGGTGCTCGAGCGCCGCACCATGCCGTGGACGGCGTAGCCCTTCTCGAGCAGGAGCTCGGCCAGATACGAGCCGTCCTGCCCGGTCACGCCGGTCACGAGTGCGGCCGGTGCGGTCACGACGGTTCGCCTCCGGCGCGGGCGTCCGGCGGGCCCTCGGCGAAGAAGCCGAGATTCCGCAGCAGGCGGATCGTGAGGACGAGGACCGCGGCGAGAAAGCCGATCGCGGCGAAGCCCTGGAGCTTCGTGAACGAGAGCGCGATCACGCAGAAGCACGCCGTGAGGAAGTAGAGCGAGAGCACGGCGGCGCGCTGCGTCCCTTCGGATTCGAGGAGCTTGTGGTGGATGTGCGAGCGATCGGCCTGCATCACGGCCGACCGGCGCCGGAGGCGTCGGATCACCGAGAGGCCGACGTCGATGATCGGCACGGCGAGCGCGAGGATCGGAACCACGAAGGTGAGAACCGACCCCTGCCGGTAGCCCTCGAGCGAGAGCAAGGCGAGCACGTAGCCGATGAAGAGCGCTCCCGTATCTCCGAGAAAGATCCTCCCCGGCGGGAAGTTGCTCGGCAAGAAGCCGAGCGAAGCGCCGACGAAAGCGAGGCCGACGGTCACGCCGAGAACCTGCCCCCCCTGCCAGCAGATGATCGTGAGCGTGGCGCCGATGATCGCACCCACTCCGGTGCAAAGGCCGTCGAGTCCGTCGATCAGGTTCATCGCGTTCGTGATGCCGACGATCCAGAAGCCCGAGACGAGCCAGATCACCCAGACGGGGAGCTCCCACGCCGCCCCCGTCACCGGGTCGCGAAGGTGGCTGACCTCGAAGCCGTATGCGATCGCGATCGCCGCCGCGGCGATCTCGAACGCGAGCTTCGTCTTCGGGCCGAGCGAGAAGCGATCGTCGAAAGCGCCCATGCCGAGGATGAGAAGGCCGCCGAGCAGGAAGCCCTCGAGGCGGCCGCGGTAGACGGCCTGGTCGGGGAAGACGACGACGGTGAGCGCGAGCCCGACGAAGAAGCCGAGTGCTACGGCGAGCCCGCCGAGGAGCGGAATGTTCTCGCGCCGGTTGACCTTGCGCTCGTTCGGGCGGTCGATCACCTCGAGCGCCTGCGCGAGCTTCGACACCACGGGCGTAGCCACGAACGCGACCAGGAAGGCCGTGACGAAGGGGGTCGCGATCGGCAGGGATTCCATTCGCGTCTCGGGGGATTCGCGAGATTTCTCAGCGGTAGCCGTAGTAGGTCTGGTCGAGATCCGATCCGTTCAGGACCAGTCCGATCACCCTGCGACGATCGAGGAGATCGAGCGCGGTCTCGACATCCTCGTCTGGAGTCACGTCGGCGCGAACCACGAGGAGCGCACCGTCGGCGAGTTCCGTGACCGTCTTGGCGTCGGGGAGCGAGAGCGCTGCCGGCGTATCGAGGATCACGAAGTCGTATCGTCGCGCGAGCTCCTCGATGAGGGCCCGCATCTTCGCCGACGAGAGGAGCTCCGAGGGGTTCGGCGGCTGGCCGGCGACGGGGAGCACCTCGAGGGCGCCCCCCTCGAAGGCGGGCCCCTCGACGCGAGTGATC
>CAJPFO010000260.1 GCA_905339255.1 Myxococcaceae bacterium | reverse complement strand
TCACCGCCGGTCTCGTATCGTAGGCCTCGACGACGCCGCGAAGCTCCTCGGCGGCGCCGACGTGGTGCTCAAGGTCGAGGCGCCGTCTGCGCGCGCCGATGGCGGCCACGAGGTCGATCGGCTCCGGGAGGGGAGCGTGCTGATCGCGTGTCTTCGTCCCTACGACGAGACGGCCCTCGCCGAACGTCTCGCACGGCGCGGAATCACCGCCTTCGCGCTCGAGCTCGTTCCGCGGATCACGCGCGCGCAGAGCATGGACGTGCTCTCGTCGATGGCGACGGTCGCGGGCTACCACGCCGTGCTCGTCGCTGCGTCGCGGCTACCGAGGCTCTTTCCGATGCTCGTGACGGCGGCAGGAACGCTCTCTCCGGCGAAGGTGCTGGTCGTCGGAGCGGGCGTCGCGGGACTCCAGGCGATCGCCACCGCACGCAGGCTCGGCGGCGTCGTCGAGGCCTACGATACGAGACCGGCGGTGAAGGAGCAGGTGCAGAGCCTCGGCGCCCGGTTCGTCGAGCTCCCGATCGAGGCCGGCGACGCCGAGGATGCGGGAGGCTACGCCAGAGCGCAGAGCGAGGATTTCTACGCGAAGCAGCGCGCGCTCCTCGGCGAGCGCGTTCGTGCTGCCGACGTCGTCATCACGACGGCACTCGTGCCGGGGCGCCCCGCTCCGGTGCTGATCGACGCCGAGACGGTTTCGGGGATGCGGCCGGGATCGGTGATCGTCGACCTCGCCGCCGAGCGGGGCGGGAACTGTGCGCTCACGAGCCCAGGGAAGGAGGTCTCGGTCGCCGGAGTGCTCGTCGTCGGGCCGCTCCAGCTCGCGAGCTGCCACGCCCTCCACGCGAGCCAGCTCTTCGCGCGAAACGTCTCGACCTTCCTGCTCCATCTGCTCCACGAGGGAGGTCTGCGCGTCGATCCCGACGACGAGATCACGAGCGGAACGCTCGTGACCCGCGGTGGCGAGGTCGTCCATCCGATGCTTCGGCAGCAGCTCGGATCCTGATCCGCGAAGCGGCCGATCAGCAGCGTTTCGCTGCCTCGCGATCGCAGAACTCCGCGACGAGCCCGGGCGGGCCCGCGACCATTCCGGCGGCGATCAGCGGATCGGGCTGGTTGTAGCGGCGGATCGAGCCGTCGAACGCGCAGTAGATCCCGCCGGCCTCGCGGAGGAGGAGATCTCCCGCGCAGACGTCCCATTCATTCTTCGGAGCGACCGAGACGTTCAGATCGGCCTCTCCGCAGGCGACGACTGCGAGCTTCCAGGCGATCGATCCCACCGGAACGAGCTTCGCGAACCACTCCGCGTACGCCGCGAGCTGGTCTCTCGAGATCTCGGTCCGGCTCGCGATCACCCGCGCGTCGGCGAGGCGCTCGCAGGCCGAGATGCTCGCGCGTACCGCTTGCGTCCGGAGAGCGCGGGGAGGCCCGTCGAGCGGAGCACGATGGGTGCCGCCGCCGCGCGTGCCGAAGACGACGACCCGGGCCGAGGGATTCGCGATCACGCCGACCACCGGCTCGGATCGCTCGACGAGCGCGATCGAAACGGCGAACTCGGGAATCCGCTGGATGAACTCCTTGGTTCCGTCCATCGGATCGACGATCCAGGCGCGGGGCTTTGCGGTTCGTCCGGGATCGCGGGCGGTTTCCTCGGAGAGGATCGCATCGGCCGGGAAGGCGCCGCGAAGCCGTTCGACGATCGCGGAATCGGCTTCGAGGTCGGCCTTCGTGACGGGGTTGTCCTCGGACTTCTCCCAGCTCTCGCGAGCGCCCTCGGCGTGCCGGGCCAGGATCGCGGCGGCCTCGCTGGCAGCCTCGAGCGCGACGTCGAGCTCGTGAGAGTACGGCAGATCGGGCATGACGCGCGAGTATACCGGCGCAACGCGGCGGTCCAGGGAGACTCGGCCCGGACGGCTCGCGACTCCGGATCCCATGGATGGATCGTGAGCGCCAGCGCCGCTTGCGGGCGTCGGGGTCTCAGATCGGACGCGCCACGAAGATCGCGAGCGCGCGGGCTCGCGCCAGGTGTCGCGTCGCGCGCACTTCGACGTCGACGCGGACCCCGCGCGAATCGCGCAGGGCGGCCTCGAAGCGCCTCGGCTCGTCGCCCTCGCTCATCGCATCGAGTTCGTCTCGCCAACGCTCGGCGGAGTCCGGAGCCGCGAAGGTCGAGAGGTCGGCCTCGAGGAGTTCGTCGCGCAGGACGCCGAGGATCGCACCGGCGGCGGGGTTCGCGTCGGCGATCCGGCCGGTCGCGACGTCGACGGCGAGGAACACGTCGGCGATCCGATCGATCGCCGCCATCACGGCGCGTCGAGCGGTTCGGGGCGCACCGCTCTTGCGGCGAACCGGAGTCGTCGCGCGCAACGCCGCGCGAAAGCGCGAGAGCAGGGGCTCGAGCGCCGCACGAACCTCTTCGGAGCGCCCACCGGCCACGTCGGCCGCGGCCTCCGACCACGTCCCGAGTAGCGAAGCGACGCTCCGCTCGTCGGCGCGAAGGCCGTCGAGCGCGGGATCGCTCGCGCGGCCACGAAGCAACGCCGAGGCTGCGAAGGAGCGGAAGCGCCGCAGAGCCTCGCTCTCGGGAGCGGCGGCGGACGGCACCGCTGCGCCGAGCCTCGCGTGGACGCGCTCGTCGATCACGCTCCGCTGTCGGATCAGCCAGGCTGCGAGTTCGGGATCCCTCGACACGACGAGAGTCTAGCGTCCCCGCTGCGCGTAGCCGATGGCTTGCTGCCGATTCCACGAACCGGTGCCTCAATCGCGGTCGCTTCGCGGCCGATATCCGAAGCCATGAGCGTCGCACCCGCCCCCCCGGATGCGCCGGCCCGCCGGCTCCTCGTGAGTCATGCGCAGGCCGACGCCTTCGCCCCCCGCGCACGGTCGATCCTCTCGCGGACCGGCTACACGATCGTCGGAGTCGAAGAGCTCGCCGAGCTTCCGCCGAGCCTCGCTGCGCGGCGGCCCGATCTGCGGATCGTCGACGAGCGTCGCCTCGGTGAGATTCCCGACGATGGCGAGTCGGCGAGCATTCCGATCATTCTGCTGACCGGTCGGCACGGTGTTTCGGGGGTCGACCCGCGGATCGTCGGCGCAGTGCCTCGTCCGGCGGGGCTCCACGAACTCTTCCGCGTCGTGCAGTCCGTCCTCGAAGAAAGTCCGCGGAGCAATCCGCGGGTTGCGACGCATCTCTCCGCGCATTGCCGCAAGAACGGTCGCGAGTGGTCCGCGACGGTGCTCTCACTCTCGGAGAACGGCTGCCTGCTGCGTTGCGTGGAGCCGCTTTCGCTCCGTTCCGAGGTGGAGATCGAGTTCTCGCTGCCGAGGGTCGGGGCCGTCGTCTCGCCCGCGGACGTGGCGTATCAGCTTCCTCCCGACCTCGGGCTCGTCTTCCACTCGACCCCGGCTTCGGTGCGGCGCGCGGTGGCCGAGTTCGTCCTCGAGGCGGCGGCGAACGGTCGTCCGCTCGACTGATGGCTCCACCGGGTCGGAGGCCCGCGCGTCGCGAGCACCGCTCCCGACCCTGCGAGTCGCGGCTATCCTCGCAGGCGCGAGCCCGGCGCCGATTCGCGCCGGCACGGAGGATCCCATGGCCGCCGAGAGCGCCGCCCCGATGCGGAGCTTCGATCTCTTCACCCCGACTCCGGAGCACGCGCTTCTCGCCGAGACGCTTCGCGAGTTCGTCCGGCGCGAGGTCGATCCGCAGGCCGCCGAACACGATCGCTCCGAGCGCTTCAACCTCGCGCTCTTCCGACGCGCTGGAGAGCTCGGTCTTCTCGGGGTGACGCTTCCCGAAGAATACGGCGGGGCCGGCCTCGACGCCGTGGCCGCAGTGCAGGTCTGCGAAGCGCTCTCGACCGCGGATCCGGGCTTCGCGCTCGCCGTCCTCGCGCATTCGATCCTCTTCGCGCAGAACCTCGCCGTGAACGGCAACGAGCTGCAGAAAAAGAGCCTGCTTCCCGACGCGGCGAGCGGAGCGAAGATCGGCGGGCTGTGCATGACGGAGCCCGAGGTCGGGACCGACGTCCTCGCACTCCGCACCCGGGCGCGGCGCGACGGCGGCGACTACGTGATCGACGGCACCAAGACGTTCATCACCAACGGCGGGATCGACGAACGCACGCTCGGCGACGCCTTCATCGTCTATGCGAGGACGGAAGACTCGAAGGTGAGTGCGTTCCTGGTCGAGAAGGGACGAGCGGGTTTCAGGCTCGGGCAGCCCTGGAAGGACAAGCTCGGCATGCGCGCCTCGTTCACCGCCGAGCTGGTCTTCGACGGCGTCCGCGTCCCCGTCTCGAGCCGGCTCGGCGAGGAAGGCGAGGGGACCCGCCACATGATGCGGAACCTCGAGATCGAAAGGCTCACTCTCGCAGCGATGTCGGTCGGGATTGCGCAGCGCTGCCTCGAGATCATGATTGCGTACGCGAACGAGCGGAAGAGTTTCGGGCAGCCGCTTCGCGAGCACGGGCAGATCCAGCGTCATGTGTCCGAGAGTTTTGCCGAGTACCGCGCGGCGAGAACTTTCGTCTACGACGTGGCGAGGCGGATGGATCTCGGTGCGGTGGGGCAGCGCGTCGACGCCGACGCGGCGAAGCTCTTCGCCTCGCAGGTCGGAAAGCGCACGGCGGACGCTGCGATCCAGGTGCTCGGCGGCTATGGCTACATGGGCGAATACCGGGTCGAGCGGCTCTGGCGCGACGCGAAGCTGCTCGAGATCGGTGGCGGAACACTCGAGGCGCATCAGAAGAACCTGATGAAGGACCTCTCGAAAGACCCGTCGCGGCTTCGCTGAGCGTCGTGGCGGGGGCGGTCGCCGCGACCGCGGCCGCCGCCCGCAGCGAGCGACGCTTCACGGTGGGGGTGCGGTCCGCCGAAACGAGGCCGGGGAGGGTCTCGGGTGGATCCGGTCTGGAGCGATCCCTCCGTGGAGGAGATCGAGCGTCGCCGCATTCCGGGCCACGTCGCGAGGGGCCGCGGAGCAGGCCCCCCGTTCGCCTTCGGTGCGATCTTCTTGCTGGCGGGCGTCGCGCTCTCGAGCGTCGGCTTCGGGTTCGTGGCGGCCTCGACGCCGCTTGCTCGCGGGGGCGCTCTCTCGGTGATGCGCTTTCTCGCGATCGGCTTCGTGGGGATCGGCGCCTACCTCCTCTCCTGGACGCATTCCTCCCGACGGCGCCGGCGCCAGGCGTTCGAGCTCGCCGGGCAAGGGAGCGCGTGGCGGGTCGATCATCCCTGGGATCCCCGCGGCCGGCTTCGCGGCGACGGCGCCCGCGCGCTCGGGCGCGGCGCGGTCGGGATCGGCGTCCTTCTCGCGCTTCTCGTTCCGCTCCATGCGGTGTTCGTTCCGGAGATGCTCTCGAGAGGCGATCGCGGCGCCGCAGCCTTCTGGATTCCGGCGATCGTGCTCGGCTTCTTCGACTCGGTTCTCCTGCTCGGGGCCGCAGACCTCGTCCTTCGCGCGCTTCGCTGGCTGCGCTTCGGAAGGATCCATCTCGAATGCGGGGCGATCCCACTCCGCCTCGGCCGAAGCGTCGGCTTCGATCTCGTGGCGGGCGCCGCGCTCACGAAGGGTCAGGAGGTGTCGGCGCGTCTGCGCTGCGTGGCGGAGACGTTCCTCGAGCGTCGCCGCGACTCGCGGACCCGGATTGAACAGATTTCGTACGCCCTCTTCGAAATGACGCGATCGACGAGGATCGCTGACGATGGACGCGCGCGCTTCGAGTTCGAGCTCCCCGGTCCCGACGAAGCCCTCGGCAACGATCTCGTCTCGGATCCTCCCCGCTACTGGGAGCTCGAGGTGCGGGCGGAGCGGGAAGGCCTCGATCTCGCGGAGCGCTTCCTCCTGCCGATCTACGACGATCGCGCTCGGGCGCTCGGAACGCCGGGATTCGGCTCCCCTGATTAATGGGGCGCTTTCCGGGACTGTGTCCTGATATTCTCACCGCGAGCGGCATCCGAGGAGGGCGCGATGCGGGGCTGGCGGCTTGCTTTCTCGGGGATCGGCGGGGTATTCGGCGCCGTCTGGCTCGCATGGCTCGTGGTACCGAGCGCGGCGCGGGCCGACGCCGGCTTCGATGTCGGCCTCGAGGAGCTCCGGGTCTCTGGCGCGACCTCCTTCGCCGATGCCTTCGACGACGGCGAACGTGACGCGGCGCCGACCCGAGCGCTTCGCGATCGCGGGGCGACGCGGGTGCACGAGGTGGGCGGGGCGCTGCGCCTGACGCATGCCGACGGGGCGGAGTACTCGGCTGCAAGCGGCCGCTGGTCGGATCGGATCTTTCTCGATCGCCCCTTCCGCCGCCATGAGGGCGAGACCGAGATCGTGGCACGCTTCGCCGGAACGCCGATGCGCGTCGGGCAAGCGTTCGGTCTTGCGATTGCGCGGGGCGATGCGGGACGCGCCGTCGCGCCGCTCGTCGAGTTCGACGTGCGCGCGTCCGAGGACGCCGCAGTGCCCACCAGCGCCGGAGCAGGACAGGGGGCGTCGCCCGGTTCGACCTGCGGCGAGGCAGGAAGCGTCGCCGGGCGCGTGGCCATCTGGCTCCACGCGCCAGGGGGCTCCGGTTGTTCGCTCGTCGACCGCGAGGAGCTCTCGCAGGGGATCACGCTCCGGCTCGTACTCCGCTCGAACGGAGCGCTCGAGGCGGGCTTCGCGCTCGGCACGGCCCCCTACGCGGCGGTCGCCCTCCAGCACGGAACGCTCGCCGGCTCCTCGTGGCCCCGGACGCTCCTTGCGACCTCGCCGCTCGTGGCGGGTGTCTTCGCGTCGGGTCCGGGAGGCCCCGGCGTCCCGCCGCGCGGGTTCCTCGGCGTTGCGGGCGGGGGCGACCTCGAGCGCAATGCGCAGGGTGCGATCACGAGAGCCGCGGGCGAGCTATTCGCTGCGCGGCAGCCCGGGCGGGGGCCCGACCGGCCCGAAGCCGCGCTCGCCCGCTTCGAACTCGAGGCAGCTCCCGGGGGCGACGCACCGGGGGCGCCGATCCGCGTGCGCTTCGAAGGCGAGCAGGGTGACCTCGTCGCCGAGGCCTTGCAGTCCCATCCGCGCCTGCGCCGTGATCCCGTGAGCGGGCGTCCGATCGCTCCGGACGCCCCGGCGCAGGCGCGCTGCGAGAACGGCTCCGAGACCGCATGCCTCCCGCCCGGCTCGCTTCGCCACGGCGCCCTCGCACTCCGCGCCGAGTTCGTCGATGCTGCGCTCGCAACGCTGCCCTTCGGAATCGACCCCGCCCCGCCCGGCGATCCCCTGCCGGTGAGCGAATACGGCCTTTCGGCGGCGGCGCAGGCGCTGCTCGGCTGCGGGCCCCATTTCGGGACGCGCTGCAGCGCATGCAGCGTCGAGTCGGGCGCCCCGACCGGGTTGCCGTTCGGGGTTCCCGTGCCCATGGTTCGCTGCCCGACGCTTCCCGGTGTCGAGCTTCTCGGCGCCGAGGCCGGGGCGCTTCTCTCGAGCTTCGTGCCCGTCGGGGCTGCTCCGATCTCCTGGGTGTTTCCGGGGCCGCAGCCCGGGACGACCGGCTACGAGGTGGGGGCGTCTCCGGGGTCGCAGCCCGGGACGATCAGCTTCGAAGTCGTTCTCGACATCGGTTTTTGTATGCGGCACTTCTCGCCCGGCTCTGTCGGCAACCTCTCCGGCTGCGGCGAAGGGCCGCTGCCGCGAGTTCCATTGCCGGTCTTGTCAACGGATCCCACCGATTTGTCGATCGGCTTTCCGGGCGGTTCAGGGCTCTCCACGCCCGCTCTCGGGTCGACCTTCCTCGGACCCCAGTGGGGCTTTCTCGGCGGGGTCCCGTGGGGCGCGCAAATGTTCCTCGTCGGACTCTCGCGTCCGGCGGATGCTGCGCCCCCCGGCGAGGGCCTTGCGCCCTTCTTCGACCCCGCCGCTCCTTACCGGGAGGACGGCTGCTCCTACGTACTGCCGTGGGCCTGTGACTCCGTCGCAGCGCTTCGTGGCCTCACGGCGACGCCCCTCGCCTACGACGTCATGGCTCTTCCCGTGCTCCGCTTCGTCTGGGAGGACGGCGCGAGCCTGCGGATCGTCACGGCGAGCGGCCGCTTCGCCGAGCTCGCCGGAGGCCTGCTCCACGCGAGCGCGCCACTCTCGTCCGACGCGCCGGGGGCGCACGGACGCGTGATCTTCCATGCGACTCCGCCGCCCATCGTGGATGCGGACGCCGACGATGTCGCCGACGCGAACGATCGCTGTCTCGGGCTCCGCGACCCGATGCAGCGCGACAGCGACGGGGACGGGTTCGGCAACCCCTGCGACGCCGATCTCGATGGAAACGGCATCACGAACTTCGCCGACCTCGCGATCTTGAGGGCGCGATTTTTCACGCGCGATGCGAACGCCGATTTCGACGGAGACGGCCTCGTCGGCATCCGCGATCTCATGATCCTCGGCCGGCGCTTCGGCCGAGCGCCGGGGCCGTCGGCTCCGGCTCGCTGAGCCCCGG
>CAJPFO010000259.1 GCA_905339255.1 Myxococcaceae bacterium | reverse complement strand
GATTGGATCATCAAACATAACCGTTATGCCACACGGGAAGCCTTGGAGCTTGTCAAGCAGGAAAACCGGCAGGATCAGGTAGAGATTAACGCGAGTTTCTGGGGGACTCAGGCTGGACGCAAACGCTGGTTGCGTTATCGGGTTTGGAATCACCTGCCGCCGTTGATACGGCCATTTTTTTATTTTATTTACCGGTATTTTCTGACGGGTGGTTTCCTCGAAGGCAGGGCCGCTTTTGTCTATCATTTCCTCCATGCCTTATGGTATCCGCTGTTGATTGATGCCAAGTATCTGGAGATGAAACTGGCAAAAGACAGCCAGCAAAGCGTCGGCAAGGATTGAGCCCATGTGTGGAATCGCGGGTTTTAGCGGACATTTCCCTGCCGGTTTTTTAGACCGGGCGAACCGGGCGATTGCCCATCGTGGCCCGGATGCCGAAGGCGTCTGGTCTGACATGGAAGCGGGTGTCGGCCTGGCCCACCGCCGGTTGTCGATCATTGACCTGTCCCCCGCCGGGGCGCAACCGATGGCTAGCGATGACGGTTCGGTCGTGATCGTCTTCAACGGCGAGATCTACAACTTCCGTGAGTTGCGGGCGGAACTGGAGGCGATGGGGCATCGGTTTCGCGGCCATTCCGACACCGAGGTGTTGCTCCATCTGTATCTCGCCGACGGCGAGCGGATGTTGGAACGCTTGAACGGCATTTTCGCCTTCGCGCTGTGGGACAGCCGCAAGCAGTCACTGTTCTTGGCCCGCGATGGCCTGGGGGTCAAGCCGCTGTATTATGCGACGACCCCGGTTGGCATCGTGTTCGCCAGCGAAATCAAAGCCTTGCTGCAGGCCCGGGAGGTGGCGCGGACGCTTGATCCGATAGCCCTGCGCCATTATCTGACCTATCTTTGGTGCCCGGCTCCCCGGACCTTGCTGCGTGAGGTCAAGAAACTGGAACCCGGTCATGCGCTTTGGCTGCGCGAGGGCAGGATCGAACGGCATTGGCGGTTTTACACATTGCCGTTCCAGCAGCCCATCTTGCCGATGCCGGAGTCGGAAGCCGTCGGACAGGTCCGGGATGCGGTGCGTCTGGCGGTGTCCCGGCAAATGGTGGCCGATGTGCCGGTCGGCGCGTTCTTGTCCGGCGGCTTGGATTCCAGCGCGGTGGTCGCGTTTGCGCGTGAGTTGTCGGAACAACGGCTGCAATGTTTCAGCATCGAACTGGATGGCGAGGATGCCCGGCGCGAGGGCATGGCTGCCGACTTGCCGTATGCGCAGGCGGTGGCGAGGCATCTGGATGTCGATCTGCACACGATCCGGGTCGGGCCGGAGATGGCCGACGGGCTGGCCGACATGATCTACCATCTGGACGAGCCGCAGGCCGACCCAGCCCCGCTGAATGCCTTGTTCATTTCCAGGTTGGCCCGCGAGCACGGCATCAAAGTGCTGCTGTCCGGGGCGGGCGGCGACGATATTTTCACCGGCTACCGCCGCCACCGGGCTTTGGATCTGGAGCGGTATTGGGCATGGTTGCCCCAGGCTGTGCGGGCCGGGCTTGCCACGGCCAGCCGGCATTTGCCGGCGCGTCCTGCCGTGTTGCGGCGTATGGGCAAGGCTTTCCAATACGCCGGCCTTAATGGCGATGCCCGGCTGGCCAGTTATTTCGATTGGCTCGCGCCGGAAGGGGTGGATGGCTTGCTGGCCCCGGAGCTCCGCGCAGCCAGCCAAGGTGAAAACCCTTTGGTTGCCAGTTTGGCGGGTTTGCCGCCGGACACGCCCGCCATCAATCGGATGCTGTATCTGGAATGCCGCCATTTCCTCGCCGACCATAATTTGAATTACACAGACAAAATGGGCATGGCCGCCGGGGTCGAGGTGCGGGTGCCGTTGTTGGATCAGGATTTGGTCGCGCTGGCGGCACGCTTGCCGGTGGAATACAAGCAACGGGGGGCGGAGGGGAAATGGATATTCAAGAAAGCGATGGAGGGCATCCTGCCCGATGACGTGATTTACCGTCCGAAGACAGGCTTTGGCGCTCCGCTTCGCGCCTGGCTGCATGGGCCGTTGAAGGAATCGCTGGGCGATTTGATCTCGACCGATTCCCTGCGTCGGCGCGGCTGGTTCGATCCCGACGCGGTGGCGCGTTTGCTGGAGGCAGACCGCACCGGGCGGGTCGATGCGTCGTACCCTTTGTTCGCGGTGTTGTGTGTCGAGTTATGGGCGCGGATTTTTCTGGACAATGTGCCGCGACAAACGAGCGAACGGGTCGAATAAGCACCCGGCAAGAAACAACGGGCAATGACGGGCCGTGATGGCAAACGGACTTCATGCGAAGAACTCCAAATTGAATCCCTGATGAAACAAATCCTGCAAAACCTGAAAAACGGCGCGACCGAACTCGCCGATATTCCCTGTCCTGCCGTCCAGCGCGGCCAGCTTTTGATCCGCACCCGGCAGACCTTGGTGTCGGCCGGCACCGAGCGCATGTTGGTGGAGTTCGGCAAGGGCAATCTGATCGAGAAGGCCCGGCAACAGCCCGACAAGGTGCGGATGGTGGTCGAAAAGGCCAAGACCGACGGCCTGATGCCGACCTTGGAGTCCGTCCGCAACAAGCTCGACCAAGCCTTGCCGATGGGCTATTGCAATGTCGGCACCGTGGTCGAAACCGGCGGCGGCGTGACGGGATTCGCGGCGGGCGACCGCGTCGCGTCGAATGGCAAGCATGCCGAGGCCGTGGCCGTGCCGGTGAACCTGTGCGCCAAGGTGCCGGACGGCGTGTCTGACGAGGAGGCCGCGTTCACCGTGCTCGGTGCGATTGCGTTGCAAGGCATCCGCTTGGCGCAGCCGACGTTGGGTGAGACGGTTGTCGTGACCGGCCTGGGGCTGATCGGGCTGCTGGCGGTGCAATTGCTCAAGGCGCAGGGTTGCCGGGTGTTGGGCCTGGATTTCGATCCCCAAAAGCTGGCCTTGGCGCGGCAGTTTGGCGCGGAGGTCGTGGATCTGTCAGCGGGCGAAGACCCCCTGGCCGTGGCTGCGGCGTTTTCACGCGGGCGCGGCGTGGACGCGGTCTTGATCACCGCCGCGACGAAGAGCAACGAGCCGGTCAGCCAGGCGGCCAAGATGTGCCGCAAGCGCGGGCGCATCGTGCTGGTCGGTGTCGCCGGGCTGGAGCTGTCGCGGGCGGATTTCTTCGAGAAGGAACTGACGTTCCAGGTTTCCTGCTCCTACGGGCCGGGCCGCTACGATCCCAATTACGAGGAGCGGGGCTTTGACTATCCGGTCGGCTTCGTGCGCTGGACCGAGCAGCGCAATTTCGAGGCGGTGCTGGACATGCTGGCCGAGGGCAGGCTTGATGTTGGCCCGTTGATTTCGCACCGCTTCACGATTGACGAGGCCGAGCGGGCCTATGAACTGGTCGGAGGTTCCGCGCCGTCGCTGGGCATCTTGCTGCGATACCCGACGGAGCAGGAGAAGCCGGAGGCGGAATTGCGGCGGAACACGGTGGTTCTGAACGCGCCCAGGCCGGCTGCGGGCAAGGCGGTTTTAGCCTTTGTCGGCGCGGGCAATTATGCGACGGCGGTGTTGATCCCGGCGTTCAAGGCGACCGGGGCACGGTTGAAGACGGTGGCCTCGGCGGGCGGGGTCAGCGGCGCACACGCGGGCCGCAAGTTTGGCTTTGAAGAAACGACGACGGACACGGATTCGGTGTTTGCCGATGCCGACATCAACGCCGTGGTGATCTCGACGCGCCACAATGTCCACGCCCGACAGGTTTGCCAAGCCTTGGAGTCCGGCAAGCCGGTGTTTGTCGAAAAGCCGCTGGCCTTGACGCTGGACGAGTTGGCGCGGATCGAGGCGGCTTATGCGACAGCCAGCCAGCCTTTGCTGATGGTTGGCTTCAACCGCCGCTTCGCGCCGCAAGTGGCCAAGATGAAGGCATTGTTGGCCGGGCTGCATGAGCCGAAAGCCTTGGTGATGACGGTGAACGCCGGGGCGATTCCGCCCGAACATTGGACGCAAAACCTGGAAACCAGCGGCGGGCGGATCATCGGCGAGGGCTGCCATTTCGTCGATTTGCTCCGGCATCTGGCCGGCGCGCCGATTGCCAATGTGCAGGCCATGGCGTTTGGCCGCGTGTCGGGAATGCCGATCACCGAAGACAAGGCCAGCTTCACGCTAGGCTTCGCCGACGGATCCATCGGCACGGTGCATTATCTGGCGAACGGGCACAAGGGGGTGCCGAAGGAGCGGCTCGAAGTCTTCTGCGGCGGACGCATCCTGCGGCTGGACAATTTCCGCAAGCTTGAAGGTTTCGGCTGGCCGGGCTTTGCGAAGCTGAACCTGTGGCGGCAGGACAAGGGCCAAGCCGCTTGCGCCGCCGCGTTCGTCCAGGCGCTGGAAGGCGGCGGCGAACCGCCGATTCCGTTTGACGAACTGATCGAAGTTAGCCGGGTGACGATTGAAATCGCCGGGATTCTGCGGGGAGCGGCCTAATCCGGTGGATCTGCTTCGTTACTACCACACGCTGAAATACCTGAAACCCGCCCAGATCGTTGGCCGGGTTTTGTTTCGCGTGTCCAAACCCCGCCCGGACTTTTCCCCCGCGCCGCCAGCCCGGCCCCTGTCCGGGGTTTGGATGGCGCCTGCCCGTCGGCGGCAGAGCGTGATGGCGCAAAACCGTTGCTGTTTCTTGGACGAGGAACACGATATTTCCACCGCGGCGGCTTGGAACGAGCCGACCTTGGAGAAGCTGTGGCTGTACAACCTGCATTATTTCGACGATCTGAATGCGTTCGGCGCGGCAGGCCGCACGGCTTGGCAGCGCCGCTTGATCGCCCGCTGGGTCGCGGAGAACCGGGCAGGGCAGGGGACGGGTTTCGAGCCTTATCCCACCTCGCTGCGCGTCGTCAATTGGATCAAATGGGCCTTGGCGGGGAATGCGCTGGAACCGGCCTGGCTGGAAAGCCTGGCGGTGCAGACGCGCTGGCTGGCAAAGCGGCTGGAATTCCATTTGCTCGGCAACCATTTGTTTGTCAACGCGAAGGCGCTGGTGTTTGCCGGGCTGTTTTTTGAAGGGCCTGAGGCCCAGGCTTGGCTGGAGCGGGGCTTGGGGCTGTTGGCGCGGGAGCTTCCCGAGCAAATCCTGCCCGACGGCGGGCAGTTCGAGCGCAGCCCGATGTACCACGCCTTGGCGCTGGAAGACCTGCTGGATTTGCTGAATGTGGCGGCGGCCTATCCTCGGGCAATCCCGGCTGCTTGGGAGGGATTGGTCTCAGGTTGGCCGGCGATCTTAGGCGGGATGCGCCATTGGCTCGCCGCCTTATGCCACCCGGACGGGGAAATCAGTTTTTTCAACGATGCGGCGATAGGCATCGCCCCGGCCCCCGCCGAATTGGAAGCTTATGCGCTGCGGCTGGGCCTTCCTGCCACCCCGGAATTGAAGCCGGGGCTTATCCATCTGGCCGACAGCGGTTATGTCGCCGTGCGCCGCGAAGGGATGGCCGCGTTGTTGGATGTCGCGCCGGTTGGCCCTGATTATCTGCCCGGCCATGCCCATGCCGACACGCTGTCGTTCGAGCTGTCGCTGGCAGGCCAACGGGTGTTGGTGAATTCCGGCACCTCGCGCTATGGCTTGGGGGAAGAGCGCCAGTGGCAACGCGGCACGGCGGCGCATAACACGCTGCGCATCGACGGGCAGGACTCGTCCGAAGTCTGGGGCGGGTTCCGCGTCGCCCGCCGCGCCCAGCCGTTCGGTTTGCGGATCGAAGAAGACGAAAAGGGCTTGCGGGTTGCTTGCTCCCATGATGGGTATCGGCGTTTGCGCGGAAAGCCGGTGCATCGCCGGGAATGGCGGTTTTTCGACGGCGGGATGGAAATCACCGACAGCATCGAAGGCCGGTTTGCCGAGGCGGTCAGCCGCTTATATTTCCATCCCGGTGTGGCGGTGACTGCGGATGGCAATGAAGGCAAGGCCGGATGGGAGGGCGGAAGCCTGCGC
>CAJPFO010000258.1 GCA_905339255.1 Myxococcaceae bacterium | reverse complement strand
AATAGCCCTAGGCCATCCAAGGAAAACAAGGTTTCAATGAGCAGGCTGCCGGTGAAAAACGCCGTGATGAACGTGCCGGGGAAACCGGTCACCAGCGGCAGCAAGGCATTGCGGAACACGTGCTTCCACAGGACTTGCCGTTCGGACAAGCCTTTGGCCCTGGCGGTCAGCACATACTGGCGGCTTAACTCATCGAGGAAGGTGTTTTTGGTCAGCAGGGTTTTCAGCGCGAAGGTGCTGACCACCGAAGCCGTCACCGGCAGCGTGATATGCCAAAGGTAGTCGGTGGTCTTGCCAAACCAGTTTAACTCGGCCCAATTTTCCGAAGTCAGGCCGCGCAACGGAAAGATATCCCAGAACGACCCGCCGCCGAACAGCACGATCAACAATACCCCCAACACAAAACCCGGCACGGCGTAACCGCCCAACACCAACAAACTACTGATGAAATCGAAGCGGCTGCCCGCGCGGATCGCCTTGGCCACGCCCAAAGGCACGGACACCAGATAGGTCAGGAAGAAAGTCCATACCCCCAGCGAAACCGATACGGCAAGCCTTTGCTGTATCAATGACCCTACGCTTTCATTGCGGAAATAACTCTCGCCTAGGTTGAAGCGCAGGAAGTTGTTCAGCATCAGCCAATAGCGTTCAAGGGGCGGCTTGTTGAAGCCGTACAAACCCGATAATTGCTCAACCTGCTGGGCATCAATGCCCTTGCGGCCGCTGTAACTCCAGCCGCCACTGCTGGCCCCGCCTTCCGCCCCGGCGCGGGCGCTCTCCCCGTCCAGTTGCAGCAGCACATGCTCCACCGGCCCGCCCGGCACAAACTGGGTCACGGCGAAAGTCAGGGTCAATACCCCGAGCAAGGTGGGGATGATCGCCAATAGACGTTTTAATAGGTAATACCACATAGGGGGACGGCCTTTTTATGAGACTGGCGATTAGAAAGGTGCTTGGGCTGGCCTGGCACTGCTTAATGAAGGTTTGGCAGTTACCATGCCAGCGTGAACAGGGGCAGGTTCAAAACACCTTGCAGGGCTTGTCTGATGGCGGTTTGGGCGGGTTATGCCGGGCTTTGTCCAGGGATTGGACAGCCGCTCTTAACCCAAAGGGGGCTGCTGGACGAACAGCATTGTGTGGAAGGGGTGTTGCCCGGGAAGCAGTGCGTAGGGTGGGCAGCTTCTTTTCGCTGCCCACCCTTGCGTTGCGATATAGGTGGGAAGCTTTGCTGCCCACCCTACTCTGATCTTGCAAACCTTTTGTGGACACCCGGCTCATTAAGCGGCTTTCCGGTTCTCGAAGTCCCTGGGTGACAGGTAGTCCAAGGTCGAGTGCCGCCGGATTGGGTTGTAGTAGGCTTCGATGTGCTCGAAGATATCGGCCTTGGCTTCCTCCCGGGTCTGGTAGCGGCAGTCATTGACCTGCTCGACCTTCATCGAGTGGAAGAAGCTCTCCATGGCGGCGTTGTCGTAACAATCACCCTTCTTGCTCATGCTGCACAGGAAGCCACGCAGCTCCAAGACGGACTGGCAGCCCCCCGAGGCATACTGGCTGCCCCGGTCGGAATGGACGATGAGCCCGGCTCCCGGCCCTGCGCCGCCAGACGCCCATGGTGAGGGCGGCGATGACGAGTTCCCGCGTCATCCGCCCGTCGCAGGCCAAAGCCGACCACGGCGCGGGAATACAGATCCAGCATGACCGCCAGGTACAGCCAGCCTTCCTCGGTCCAGACGTAGGTGATGTCGGCCGCCCACTTTTGGTTCGCCGCCGCCGCGCTGAAGTCCTGTTCCGGCAGGTTGTGCTTGGACTGGGTGGTGGCTTTGAACTTCTTCGCCGCCTTTGCCCTCAGGCCCAGCGCCTGCATCCGCTTGGCCACCCGGCGGCGGCTCGCTTGCCAGCCCTCCACCCTCAGCTCCACGGCCAGGCGCGGAGCGCCGTAGCGGCCCTTGTGGAGGCTGAAGATCCGCCGGATGTCGGCATCCAGCCGGCGGTTCTCCCCGTCGCGCGGGCTTTCCCCGCGCCGCTTCCAGGCGTGGCAGCCGCTGCGGGCCACGCCCAGCACCCGGCACAGCGCCGACACCGTAAACCGCTCCTCGTTGGCCCGCATGAAGGCGGGCCTTACCGGGATTCCCTGGCAAAGTACGCCATCGCTTTTTTTAGGATCGCGGCCTCCTCTTCCTTCTGGGCCAAGGCCCGCTTGAGGCGGGCAATCTCCGCCGCCTGCTCGGCTTGCACCTCCCCGGCCGCGTCCGTCAGCCGGTGGCGGGTCACCCGATTATGCAGCAGGCTCTCCCCGATCCCCAATTCCCGCGCCACCGCCGCCACGGCGTGGCCGGACAGCACCCGCTTCACAGCTTGGCCCTTGAACTCCGGCGTGAATTTCCGCCGGGTTCTCTTTTCGCTCGAACTCATCGGACACCTCTCTGGTTTCCATCATAAATGAGGCATCCACGTTATTGTGGCAAGATCAAATTGTCGGTGGCCGCGATCAAGGTCGGCCTCGAAGTCGGCAGCCGCACCACCCTTGACCTCGTCATTGCCGAGCGCGAGTGGCACCGCGTCCAACGCGACTACGCCAAGGCCCGCTACGACTATTTGCTGAACACGCTGCGCCTCAAGCGCTCCGCCAGCATCCTCGCTGAGGAGGACAAGGCAAAGGTCAGTTCATTCTTGACCAACCCCCCGGCCTCCACGGTCCAAAACTGAGCTTGCAAGCCTTTTGTGGAAACCCTCCATGGGTTGGGTTAGGGCCGAAACGCCACAATAAACCGTTCCTTCAAGGAACGGCGTATCAACTCAACAATGGGATCTTCATCCGATTGCGCTGGCTTTGGACCGTGCCGTGACCGTTCCTTCAAGGAACGGCAAATATCAAAAATCTTTTGAAAATGAAAAACCCATAAAATTTTCCATTTTCCGTGCTTCGTTTATACTGGGGCAGGCGTTGAAAAAATCCGCGTCGGCACATCAACCAACGGGCCTATCCATGAAAAACATCGCAATAAAACCCTCAACCGCCAAGATGCTTGTGCCCGCGCTGGCAGGGCATATCCCAGGCCAAGATCCGCTCTCACCGGCAGAAATAAGGCGGTTGCGGTCTGACCTGGCGAAGCAATCGCCCTGCGGGGAGGTCCAGCCGCCCGCCGTGATGGTCATCCGAATGTCAAAAGGCGGGGTCGGCAAGACGACAATCTGCGCGAACCTTGGCTCAGCGCTGGCGATGATGGGCCACAAGGTCTTGTTGGTCGACGGCGATCCCCAAGGGACACTCAGCAGGGTGATGGGCATAGACACCGACCGGGATCTCGTCCATGTCAACGAGCTTATGCGCCGCTGCCACAAACGTTTGCCCGCGCAGTTGGAGACAGCGGTCGAACCCGTGTACCCGGATGGCTTCCTGGACATCATCCCGGCCAATATCACGGCCGCCGATGATATGTGGATGGTCGCGGCCACTAGCCGCGAAATGTTGTTCACCCGGCTGTTGCGGGAAAACAAGGCGTTTTTCTCACAATACGATGCCGTATTGGTCGACACAGCCCCCGCCACTTGTTTGATGACATCGGCCTTGATGTTGGCGGCGCCAGAAGTGCTGGCCGTCGTGCAGCTTGATGCCATTCCAGCGATGACGATGGATGTCCTGGTGTCCAACATCGCGGAGATCAATGCCGCGATTCCAGACAAGGCGATGGGTTTGCACATCATTGCCAACGGCTGGCACGGGTCATACGCTTCTTGCAGGGAGGCGCTGGAATACCTGGCCACACACTTTGGCGATTATCTCTGTGACACGGTGATCCCTTATTCCGCCGTGTTCAAGCGTCAAATCTCCCTGCTGGAAGAACGCGACGCGGGCACCGCGCTAGAGATCGAACCCTCATCCCACGCAGCCAAAATCATTGCCAAACTCACCCAGGCCATTGCGGATCGCTACCAGATAGGCATTGGCGGGCGGGTCATTCCGCCGGGGGCCGCACAGGGTGAGGCAAACGCAGAAACATCCGAAGTGTCAGGCACGGGGCAATAAGGCATGGGCACAAAAAAGAAAACAATGAGCGTGAGCGGGCTTCTTGGAAACAAGACCCTAACAACCGTCAGAAGCATCCCGTCAAGCAAACCGGCCGCGGGCAATTTGGCGGACCTTGCGGTTGTTGAAGGTGAAACCGCGGTGTTTGTGCCGTTGGATCTGATCGACCCCAGCCCCTATCAAAACCGGACACCGCCGGATGAAGAGACAGTGGCCGCGCTGGCGGAAAGCATAAGGCGTGACGGACTGAACAACCCCGTGTTGCTTCGGAAAAAGGAGGACGGCAGGTACGAGTTGATGGCGGGCGAAACCCGGGCCCGCGCCTGCCGGCTGCTGGGCCAGGTGGATATCGCCGCCTTTGTGCGTGTCGCAGACGACGCGCGCGCGGCAAGGGTAAGCGTGCTGGACAACCTGGAGCACAGGGATCTAAGCGATTACGAGAAATACAAAGGACTCGCCATCCTGCTCGGAACAGGCGCGGCGGAATCCTTGGGCGACCTGGCCTCCCTATGCGGCTGGAGCAAGACCCAAGTCCATCGGTTGATGGCCTATGGAAAACTCCCAAAAGCCGCCTTGGACATCCTGGACCAAAAACCCGGGGCGGTGCGCGCCAACGCGATTGCGGACCTGGCAAAGCTCATCGACGATGGCGTGAACCCGGACATCGTCATTGAAGCCATCCGCCGATCCTCCGAGGGACGCCTTGACCCGGCCAAAGCGGGCCAGTGGGCCATCGCGCATGCGGCGCAAAAGCCAGAGCCGCGTGTCAAATCGAAGCGTGCCGTGGTGGCTAGCGACGGACGGATGCTAGGCATGATCGAACGGACACCGCGGGGGCTGCTCGTAAAGGGTGAAAAGGGCCTTGATTTGGAGGCCATCGAAGCGGCCCTAGCCGAATGGCTGGCAAGCTATTTGGAAAAACAAAGCGGTTGACATTCAAACTTTGCAGACGACAGCCTCGTTAACGAGGCGCGGATTTGCGCGGGCGCACCCGGGGGGGCAATGCCGGTGTCAATTAGAGCGAAGGCTTCGTCCAGCCGACTGTTATCGGCCATGACGCTGACGGTGGGCGCCCTGGATGCGCCCACCCGGACGTGGCTGTTTGGGCTTTACGCGGCCCATTTCCATGCCGTTGGCTGGCAACTGTTCCTAAGGGATCTCAGCGGGAAGGACTGGGTTGTGTTGATGCGCGACGGCGCAGGGGTGCTCCAGGGGTTTTCGACGCTGAGCTGGCCATCGGCGGACCTTGTCATACTCCCTCATGGCCACCCTGGAGTTAAAAATGAACGTGGAAGGCGACCGCCCTTACCGGGTTGAATCGGGGGAAAATGTGGAAACCCTAAAGGATCTTCAGCTAGAGCTTAGCCGGATAGAGCTTCTGGTTCACATCCAAGTGGAGAAGTCCAGGCTGGGGGGAGGAGGGGGCATGGATGAGTTTCGGGGACTTTACATCAAGGAGGAGGAAATCGACGCCCTCCTGAACGAGGAAACCCAGACAAGCCCCGACCTTGCCAACCCACAGCTTGAGTGCTTGTCGAAACGCCTGGAGGTTCTGCAGGCGGGGATCGCGGAGAGGAACAAAATCCGCCTGCATGAAGGAAGGGGCTCGCGCTTGCGACAACTGGCGGATTTGTTCCACCTTACCCCCCTGGAAGTGGATGTGGTACTGGTCTGCCTGGCCCCGGAGCTCGATCTCAAATACGAGAAGCTCTATGCCTATCTGCATGATGACGTGACCAAGAAGCGTCCCAGCATCGGCCTGGCCCTGACGCTGCTCTGCCCTACCGTCGAGGCAAGGCTCGTGGCCCGGACACATTTCGCCCCGGAAGCCCCCTTGCTTCGCCATGGCCTTGTCACGGTTTACGCCGAAGCCTCGGAGAGGCAGCCGCCGCTCCTCGCCCAATTCCTCAAGATAGATGAAAGGATCGTCCACCACCTGCTCGGCTTCGGGCAAACCGACGCCCGGCTCCTTCCCTTCGTCCGCTGGCGGGAGCCGGGACCGGCCTGGCAGGACATGGTCTTTCCGGAAGACGAGAAAACCCGCTTGGAGCAGCTCATGGAGTGGCATAGGGAAACCGGGGGGCCCGCTTCCCGATCCGAGGGCTTGGTCTTGTATTTCCAAGGCTCCCCGGGAAGGGGCAAATGGACGGCGGCGGACGCCCTTTGCCGCAAATTCGGCTTCCGCCTGCTAAGGATCGACGTGGCCCGGCTGCTGCACGGAGACCTCTCCTTCGAAACCGCGGCCCGGCTGGTCTTCCGGGAGGCATTGCTGCAACAGGCGGCGCTTTATTTCGACGGCTTCGATCTCTTGCTGGCCGAAGACGAGAAGCTCCGGCAGTCCCGCCAGACCCTCATCGAAGAACTGGAGCAACTTCGGGGACTGGTCTTCCTGGCCGGCCAGGCTGCTTACGAACCAGTGGCGGCCTTGCACCGCAAGGTCTTCACCCGGCAGGAATTCCCGCTTCCGTCTTATCCCCTGCGCAAGCGGCTTTGGGAAACGGCGCTCGATGGCCAAGCCTGCGCGCCCCTCGACCCGGCCCCCCTGGCAGGAAAATTCCGCCTGAGCGCCGGGCAGATCCGGGATGCCGTGGCCACGGCCCGGAACCTCGCCTTGCGGCGCGGCCCTGCCAATGCGCGGATCGAAATGGAGGATCTCCATTCGGCTTGCCGGGTCCATTCGCATCACCGGCTGGGCACTTCGGCACGCAAAATCCAACCCCGCCGAGGCTGGAGCGATCTCGTCCTGCCCGAGGAACACCTGACGCAGTTGCGCGAAATCGCGAACGCGGTCAAATACCGCCATCTCGTCTATGGGGAATGGGGGTTCGACCGCAAGCTGACCCTAGGCAAGGGCCTCAACATTCTGTTCTCCGGGCCTTCCGGCACCGGCAAGACCCTTTCAGCCGAGGTCTTGGCGGGCGAACTGGGCTTCGACCTCTACCAGATCGATCTCGCCACGGTCGTGAGCAAATACATAGGGGAGACGGAGAAAAACCTAGATCGAATCTTCCGGGAAGCGCGGGACTCCAATGCCATCCTCTTCTTCGACGAGGCTGACGCCCTGTTCGGCAAGCGCTCTGAGGTGAAGGATGCCCATGACCGCTACGCCAACATCGAGACCGCCTACCTGCTCCAGAAGATGGAGGAATACGAGGGCATCGTCATCCTGGCCACCAATCTCCGCAAGAACATGGACGAGGCCTTCGTCCGCCGGATACACGCCGCCCTCGATTTTCCCTTCCCCGAAGAGGAGCACCGGCTCCTGATCTGGCAGGGCATGTTTCCGTCGGAGGCCCCGCTCGGAGCCGATGTCGATTTCGCGCTTCTGGCCCGAAAGTTCAAGCTGGCCGGGGGGCACATCAAGAACATCGCCTTGCATGCCGCCTTTCTGGCCGCCGAAGAGGGTGTCCCCATCGGCATGCCCCAGTTGACAAGAGCCATCAAACGGGAATATCAAAAAATGGGAAAGATATTGACAGATGGCGAATTTTAGGAATAGGCTTAGCCCAATAATTGAAATCGGGAGGTGCAAGATGCTTAAGTCCGAATTCGAAAGCGGTTCCAGCCTGTCACGGCAAACCGCGATTCCAGCAAGGAAGACAAAGGAAACCCAAGACGCTCCCCTACACCAGCCCGATCCGCTCGCAAGGGCGATCTCCATCCCAGGCGGTTCCCCGTCTGCCGACACCCATGCCTCCCTGCTGAACCGCGCCACCGATCACCGTCCCTCCCGCGCCGCTCCCTCCCTGCTTCAGTTGCAACGCCAGTATGGCAACCGCTACGTACAGCGCGTCGTGGCCCGGGCCAGAAACAGCAATGGCGAAATCGCCCCCGAGGTGGAACAGGCCATTGAAGGCGCCCGTGGCAGTGGGCATGCGTTGGACAGCGGAACCCGCGTGCCGATGGAGTCCGCCTTCGGCACCGACTTCGGCGGTGTCAAAGTGCATACCGATTCCCGGGCCGACAGCCTCAATCGCGCCCTCAGCGCCCGCGCTTTCACCACCGGCCAGGACATCTTCTTCAGCCAAGGCGAATACCATCCCGGCAATTCGAGTGGGCGTGAATTGCTGGCCCATGAGTTGACCCATGTGGTACAGCAATCCCAGATTCCTATTCAGCGCAAGCTCACCCTCGGCGGACCGGGCGATCAATACGAGCAGGAAGCCGACTACACTGCAAAACAAGTCATGACAGCCATATCGTCTCCTACGCTGCAACGGAAATGCTCCTGCGGAGGAACTAGTAGCTCTTCATCTGGCGAATGTGAGGCTTGCCGCAAAAAAAGAACAGATATAAGCGAAAATTTGCCAAGCCTGAAGGAATCGGGTTATAGCTCCACGACCCTAGGCAATTTATTGCACTTATTTGATGTTAGCTTAAGGAATAGGCCTTATCAGGTAACCGAAACATCCCAAGATATAATCGATACGGAACCTGATATAGAGTATTTATACGCAAATGGAACGACGACATGCACATTCCCTGGCGGAACCCCCTCTACGACTATTTCTAATACTGAGTGTAGCCGCCCATGCACTGTTCGGCATGAAGGGATACACTCGGCGGATATTAGTCCCTGTTGTGCAAATGCAGGCACAGCTTACAGGGCAGCCACTACCGATGCCCAGAGATCAGCCATACGATCAAGCTTCTTTACCTGGATGAGTAGCAATAGAAACTGGTTTGAATGTAGGGCTTATGCCGAGAGTGTGCTTTGCGCCGACGAAATGATAGCTTCCAAGAATTGCAGCAGTCCAGCTCCAGCTGATGCGGAATGCTGTAATCATCTTGCCTCTTACCGAGCAGACAAGGAATCCAGGCGCACTAGTAACTGTAATAGCGCTGCGGCGGATTTAACCCCTTGTCCTAGTTTTTCCGCAGCACCGTAAAGCCGTTGGTAGCCATTTATGGAAAATGTAAACACATTGGAAGTTACCCTTTTCTTTGATCAGGAGATCAAGCTTGACTTGGAACTTGGAGGCTATAGATTGATTCCCGGCTGCCGGGAAGAGTGCGGACTCCCGATGGAAGCATTTCTCATCCTATACGCGGTCAAGGATGACGAAAAAATATTGATTACTGGGCCAACGGATCTCTCACGTTTAGTTGCCAGGATCAGGAATGAGGATGAGGCTTGGCGCTTTCTTCGTCTTTTTACCTCACAGGAAACACATTACCTATTCCAGAAAAAGTCATATTTAATTGATTTATTTTTATCATCAGACACTCCGTCAGGTTACGGTCGTATATCACCTGAGACGGCAAGTCGGATTAGCTATAAAACGCCAACAATACGGCTAGAACATCACGAGTATTTCGTTTGCCGCGATCTGGTTTGCGCGACACGCAATGAAATCAGTGTCATCCGTCGCCGAGAGGCGCTGGCTGAAACTGGAAAATATCGCATGATTGAAGAGAAACAGCTAGGAAAACTGAAACCTGAAGAAATATTATTGCCTTCTTACGAATAAGTAACGAGTGTAGCCGTTCATTTTCCCCAAACGGCTAGGATCGTAAGGAATTTGCCATAGCCGAGGCAAAAACAAACTGACAGGATACCAAGCCATGATCGACGACCTGGACAAAAGCCTGGAAGAACTGCTCAAGCGCGAGCTGCCGCGGGCTTTGGTCCAGCAGGTGGCGATCAGCTTCGCCACCCCCGACAACCAGTTCCCGCCCGCCACGGTCACCCCTCCCGCCGTCGATCTCTTCCTCTACGATATCCGCGAAAACCGCGAACTGCGCAGCAACGAATGGCTGGTGGAGCGGCACAGCGACGGCAGCGCCAGCAGGAAACGCTCGCCGGTGCGGGTGGACTGCTCTTATCTCATCACCGCCTGGGCCAGCGAAAGCTCCCCCAATCCCGCCCAAGACGAACACCGCCTGCTGAGCGAGGTCATGAAAGCGCTCTTGCGCCACCCTAATCTTCCTACGGCGGTGCTTCAGGGCAGCCTCGCCGGCCAGGAGCCGCCCCTGCCTTCCGGCGTGCTGCAGCCGGGCCTCCTGCAAAGCCTGGGGGAATTCTGGCAGGCGCTCGGAGGAAAGCCCAAGGCCTCCCTGCACTATACCGTGACCCTAGGTGTCGAGGTCTTCGCACCCGAGGAGGCCGCGCCCTTGGTGAGGGACAAATTGCTCAAATTCAGCCAATTCGCGCCGGAGGAGAGTGCCTCATGAGCGCCGTCGAACGCGTCCGCCATCAGGTCGCCATCGCCGGACGCATTACCGATGCCCAGACAGGGCGGGCCATCGCCGGGGCCGAGGTGAGACTCACCGCCGTGCCGCCGGCTTTGACCACCCCTGGCCTGCTTGCTTCGCTCCATACCGCGGCCGACGGCCACTTCCATTACCTTGATCTCCCGGACGGTTCCTACACCCTGAGCATCTCGCTCCCGGAGGCCGGAAGCCGTTACGGCACGGCTTGGCAACAGGTGGCCGTGTCCCGCACCGTCCAGGGGAAGATCAATCTGGCTACGGCCGATATTCCCCTGCCTCCCACCACGATCAAAGGCCAGATCACCAACCCGGGCAATGCGCCCATAGTCATGGCCGAAATCAGGGTGAGGGGAAGCGGGGAAAAAACCTTTAGCGACGGCCAGGGACGTTACGTCCTGTCCGGCCTGGAGGCGGGAGCCCGGACCATCCTCGTGTCGGCCCAGGGCTTCCAAACGGCTACCGAGACATCGCCGCCCGGGGTAGCCGGCAGCGTGTCGACATTGAACTTCACCCTGACACCCTCCCCTTCTTGAGGGACCGGGCCGGGGAAGTAACCCTTTGACTTGAGGAGAAAAAACCATGCCACAATATCTTTCGCCCGGAGTCTATGTCGAAGAGGTACCCTCCGCCATCCGGCCCATCGCCGGGGTCGGCACGAGCACGGCGGGGTTCATCGGCTTGGTGGCCGATGCCGTCACCATGCCCTTCAAACCTGGCAGGCCATTAGACCCTAACAATGTTGTGCCTGGGGATCGTCATGCCGTGGCGCAGGCCGGCCTGGCGCAACTGGTGACGAGCTGGGAGGAATTCAAGAAAAGATTCGGCGACGTACAACCCGGCAACCGCATCCTGGCCAATGCCCTGTACGGCTTCTTCAACAACGGCGGCACACGCTGCTGGGTGACCCGGGTGACCAGCCTGATCGAGGATACGAGCGTGACACCTGCCGTGGATCAGGTCAAGGATGCCCTGGCCGAATTCGAAGGCATCGACGAAATCGCCCTCGTGGCGGTGCCCGCGCCCACCGATGTGGGAGTAGGCGACGACGCCGCAGACCGGGCGCGGCGTGCGGCCATACGCGAGGCGCTACTGGGGCATTGCGAGAAAATGCAGGATCGCTTTGCGATACTCGACGGCGAGGAGACGCCTGCGGGCGATCCCACCCCGGCCACCCTTTATCCCAATGCGGCGGGGAACGCGATGGGAAGGCGGAGCGACTATGGCGCCATCTATTTCCCCTGGATCGACATCAGCGGCACAGGGGATTATGTCCCGATCAGCGGCCACCTGGCCGGCATCTATGCGCGGGTCGATGCTGAACGCGGGGTGCACAAGGCGCCGGCCAATGCGGTTATCCGCGGCGCCCTGGGCCTGAAATACCGGATCAGCAAGCCTCAGCAGGACGGCCTGAACCCGCAGGGTATCAACATCATCCGCCAGTTCGACGGCACGATCACTGTCTGGGGCGCGCGCACCATAGGCGGGGACGCCAACACGGAGTTCAAATACATCAATGTGCGACGGCTGTTCCTGTTCCTCCGGGAATCCATAGACGAAGGAACCCAATGGGTGGTGTTCGAGCCCAACGATCCGGGTCTATGGGCCAAGATCAGCCGCAACGTCAACGCCTTCCTGACCAATGTCTGGCGCGCGGGAGCGTTGTTAGGCGCGACGCCACAGGAGGCTTTCTATGTCAAGTGCGATGCGGACACCAATCCGCCCGAGGTGCGCGATCTAGGGCAGGTGGTGACGGAGATCGGGGTCGCGGTCGTCAAGCCCGCCGAGTTCGTGATCTTCCGCATCAGCCAGTGGGCGGGTCCCGGCAAATGAGATCCGGGTGAGTCAAGGGGCAAGGAGCAAGGCCGATGCCGAACTACGCAACCCCCGGCGTGTACCGGGATGAGGTGTTTGAGACGCCGGGCGCGAAACCGCGCACCGGTGTGCCGGTGTTTATCGGCTATGCCAGCGCTCCGGCACCCGTCAACCAGGCCCGGGCACTGACGCTCTGGTCCGAGTTCGGGCGCTACTTCGGGGCGCGCCCCGATTCTTACCTGGCCCCGGCCGTGCGCGGTTTTTTTGAGAACGGCGGGACCCTGTGCCAAGTGCTGCGCCTGGACGACCAATTGCCTGCGGCAGATGCCTTGAAATCCGGATTGGCCGAAGCGGCGGGGCTTGACGCGGTGGATCTCCTCTGCGCCCCGGACATCATGCGGCCGCGCGGGCAGGAAGGCCTTCCGCCCGATCCGCAAGAGGCAAGGGCGATGCAGACGGCGGTGCTGGAATATTGCGACAGGCTGGGCGACCGCTTTGCCATCCTCGATTCCCTGCCGGGCGCCGCCACGGCAGGCATGGAGGTGGCATTGCAGCAACGCCATGGCTTGACCGGAACCAGCGGGGCCCTCTATTTCCCTTGGGTCCGGGTCGCGGACGGCCTTGGTTTGGTTCCTCCTTGCGGCCATGTGGCCGGGGTGTATGCGCGCAGCGACTTACGCATCGGGCTCCACAAGGCCCCCGCCAATGAGGTCCTGTACGGGGTCCTGGATCTGGAGATCAACCTCACGGATGCCCAGCAGGCCAACTTGAACCCGGAGGGCGTCAATTGCCTGCGCGCCTTTCCCGGACGCGGTATCCGCGTATGGGGGGCGCGTACCCTGAGTAACGACCCGGCCTGGCGCTATGTCAATGTGCGCAGGCTGTTTCTCGGCATAGGCCGCTGGATCGAGCGCAGGTTTCCGCCTCTCGCCTTCGAACCGCACGATGCCAGGCTGTGGGCCCGCATCCACCGCGAACTGAATGTCTATCTGACGGGGCTTTACCGGATCGGCGCCCTCAAGGGGCAAACCGCAAGGGAAGCCTTCTACGTCAAGTGCGATGCGGAAACCAATCCCAAGGAAGTGCGCGAGGAGGGAAAGGTAGTGACGGAACTTGGCCTGGCGCCTTCGGTTCCCAATGAGTTCGTCGTCATTCGTATCGTCCACGGGACGAGCGGGGTCAGCCTGACCGGGCTGGCCAACGCCGTTTAATCACATCAACCTTTGTTTTGTAAGGAGAAACCACCATGCCAGTCGGCGATCGCAAAGATCCTTATCGTGGGTATAACTTCCTGGTGGAAATCGACGGCATCACCCGCGCCGGTTTCCGTGAATGTTCCGGCCTGGATTCCAGCCAGGACCCGATCGACTATCGGGAAGGCACGGACGCCCTCACGGCGCGCAAGCTGCCGGGACTCATCAAGTTTTCCAACATCTCGCTCAAGCGCGGCATCACCGATGACGCGGAACTCTGGGAATGGCGCAAAAAGGCGATGGATGGGAAGGTCGAACGCAAGAACGGTTCGATCGTGCTGCTGGACGACACCGGCGAGGAAAAACTGCGCTGGAATTTCCGCGAGGGTTGGCCCACCAAATGGACGGGGCCAAGTTTCAACGCCACCGGCAACGAGGTGGCCATCGAGACCCTCGATATCGTGCATGAAGGCCTGGAGAAAGCCTGATGCTGCAGACCGAGTTCCCTTTCACCCTGCCGCTCGGTTACGTGGACGGGGAAGGCAATCTTCATCGCGAGGGAATCATGCGCCTTGCGACGGCCTACGACGAGATCGCGCCGCTCAAGGATCCGCGTGTGCAGGCCAATCCGGGCTACCTGCTCATCATCCTGCTGTCACGGGTCATCACCCGCCTGGACGGCGTGGAGTATATCAACCCGAAGTTGATCGAGAGCCTGTTCGCGGGTGACCTGGCCTACCTGCAGGACTTGTACCAGCGAGTGAACCAACAGGGGCACAACCGCCTGGCGGTGACCTGCCCCCATTGCGAAGGGGGCTTCGAGGTGGAGGTAAACAGCCCGGGGGAAGCATAACGGGCTATCCCCAGGAGCGACTGTTCGAGGAGATAGCCTACCTTTCTTACCATTTCCATTGGACGTACGAGGAAATCATGAACCTGGAGCACCGAGAGCGCCAGCGCTGGGTCGAGGAAATCGGCCGCATCAATCGACGGTTGAATGAACAGATGAAGCAAGACCCTGACCACTAGGGGAGGAACCATGCCATCGCTCGGTTTGAATGCGGCCTTTGCCGCGGGCACCAATTTGTTGGGAATCCGCAACGACCCTTACCAGCCTTTCAATTTCCTGGTGGAAATCGAAGGGCTGGTGGTCGGGGGGTTCAGCGAAGTCAGCGGTCTTCAGGTCGAGACGGTGCTTGAGACCTACCGCGAGGGCGGATTGAACGAATACGAACACAAACTGGCCGGCCCCACCCGCTATCCATCCAACCTGGTCCTGAAGCGCGGGTTGACGGACATCGAAGCCCTATGGAGTTGGCATCAGGATGTGACGCAAGGGAAGATCGAACGCAAGAACGGCACCCTCTACCTGCTGGACCGCCAACGCTTGCCTGCCATGTGGTGGGATTTCGTGGAAGCCTATCCGGTCAAGTGGATGGGGCCAGAATTCAGGGCCGATTCCAACACCGTGGCGGTGGAGACGGTGGAACTGGCGCACCGGGGCATTTCCAAGCCGGCGTTAAGCAGCCTGGTATCGGGAGTGCGCGGCGCGATAGGCGCGGCGGCAGATATCAGCGGCTCGCTCAACATAGGCTTTTAGACGAAGATGGACAGCCACCGGCCCGAGACTCCAGTGACCATTCCCGTCGCAGGGAGGGCAAGCCCCGCCCCGGAGGAATTGGCCCTGGCAAAAAACATCTGGCGAAGGTATGTCGAGAAACCGGGCCTGATTTCGCCTGCCCAGGGCTTGGCATCGGGCGCGCCGGGTATGTGCCCGGGGCGGCTGCCGGCCGGGTTGTCGCAGCGTGGCCGCCCGGGGGCCGGTGGCCGGAGCTGGACGGGGACGGTTTACCTCCAACCGCGCCCGCCGATCACATCGTCCGCAAAGGCCCATGCTCCCGACGGGAAGGGCGCGCCTTCCCCTGTGCCGCGGAAAGCCCGGGATGGGGGCGGAGGCGGTCCATCCCCGGCCGGCCGGGAGGTTGTCACGTCAACGCCACCGCCACCGGTCTTACCCCTCTCTCGCCAGGAAAGGGCAGGGGAGGGAACGAGTGGAAAACCCATTGGACTTCGAGCTTCCACGCAAACTTCAGGCTTTCCATCCCCCCCCAGCCCTTCCTCTGGGGGCATAGGCATCCAAACATCTTCACAACCTGTTGTTTTACAGGGTGTCTCGACAGTGAAGCCCTCTATTTTCCACCTTCACCCCGCCCTCTCCCAAGGGGCGGGGGTTGGCCGTGTGGCTTTGCTTTCGAGGCAAGCCGCAACGCCCTTCTCCCCAACCTTCAATGCTGTCGGATCAAGCCGTCGTGCCGACGGGACGGGCCTAAGCCTTGATTCGCCAGCATTGTCCCCAACCCTCCCCGGCCTGCGGGACGGGGGCTTTGGCTCCCCACGCCCGCTTGCGGCAGACGTGCCGGGGGCAAGGGCAAGCAAGGGCCGGATGAATGATCCGGCAGCCTTGGCCTTCGCCCCCTTATCCGTCCAGCCCCGCTTCTCCCCCGGGGAAAGAGGCGAGGCGGGGGCGGGTCGGCCGTCCCTTGTTGAAATAAGCGGAGGAAGCGGACGGCCATTCCCCACCTCCCATTCCAGCGCAAGTCCACCGGGCAGCGCGGGAATCGCACGTGCTGCGCCGCCGCAGACGGCAAGGGTCGAGCCGCAACCCCAGTCCGGGGAGATCAGCGCCGAGGACTTGTCAAGGAGCACGGGCCGGCCGCTCGCCATTGCAGGCGGCGCCACCGCCCTGAGCCTGGCGCGGCCCCTGCTGGCCAGGTTGCTGGGAGGGGCCATTCCACGCGCCGTCTTGCATGACGATGCCGCGGCGGCCAGCGCCGCCCTCGCCCTGAAGGCCGATGCCTTCACGCAGGGGCATTCCATCTTCTTCGCCCCGCGCCGGGCGGATTTCAATAGCCCGGCGGGCATCGCCCTCCTAGGGCATGAACTGACTCACGTGGCGCAGCGGCAACGTGGAGAAGATGCCGCCGCCTCAGCCCAGGAGCAGGCCGCCCTCGCCAACGAAGGCATCCTCCTGCGGAGCCTGACGGCGATCCGCCCTTCCTTCTGGGGGAAAGCCACTCCGGACCCCTTGCGTTTCCACGGAATGCGGGCAAAGCCCCCGTCACCGGCAGGAAGTCCAGCGTTTGACCGGCCCGGCGGAGGCTCGGGTGGCTCATGGAGCTTGCCGTTGGCCCAGCCGAAGGCGGCATCGGGTCCAGGCCCGCGGCCTGCTGCCGCCTCAACGCTCGTGCTGGCGGCGCCGGTCCAAAGGACCATTCCGGCGAACCCGGAAGCGGCAGCCATGCCGCCGCCGCTGCCGGCACAACCGGAGGCCATGCGCCCGGAACCCGACATCGGGCAACTTAGCAACCGGGTTTATGAATTGCTGGTGCAAAGACTGGCCAACGAAAAAGAACGCAGGGGACTGTGACGGCCATGGCATTGGAAAAAGCATCCATCACACCAGAGGGAGGGGAAGCGATCCCGGTGCTGTTCAACCCGGCCCAATACAGCCTGGACCACGGCAACCAGATCGCCGAAATCGGCATTCCGGGCCTCGGCGCGCCGATCCTGCAATACGTGCGCGGCAATGCCCGCAGCCTTGGGCTGGATCTGTTCTTCGACACTTACGAACAGCAATCCGACGTGCGCGAATACACCGACAGGATTTATGGGCTACTGGGCATCCAAGCGGATACCCATGTCCCGCCCATCGTGATCTTTGCCTGGGGCAGCTTCAATTTCCGTTGCGTGCTGGAACGGGTGGGAGGGCGCTTCACGCTGTTCCTCTCCGACGGCACGCCGGTGCGGGCCACCTTGCACGTGAGCCTCAAGGAGTTCATCGATGTGGATGTCGAGGTCCGCCGCAATCCAACCGAATCCTCCGACCACGCCAAGACGCGGACGGTGAAGCGGGGGGACACCTTGAGCGGCATCGCCAACGCCGAATATGGCGATCCCGCGAAGTGGCGGCCCATCGCCTCGGCCAATGGCATAGACAATCCGCGCCTCCTGCCGCCGGGACTGTCCCTGGCGATTCCACCCTTGGACTAGCCGCGCAGCCATGGCCCCCAACTACTTCGCCCCGGCCTTCAGAGTCACACTCAACGGTTCCGCCTTGGAAGCCGACATATCGAAGCAAATCACCGACATTTCGGTGACGCATGAACTGGACAGCACGGATCATTTCGCGCTCACCGTCGTCAACGCCTATCCCCGCATGCGCTGGACCCATACGGATGACGCCGATCTCTTCAAGGAAGGCAACGCCATCAAGATCGAAATGGGCTATGTGGACGACATGCAGGCCCTGCTGGACGGAGAGATCACGAAAATCAGCCCTAATTTTCCCGAGAGCGGCGCGCCCACGGTGCGCATAGAGGGCCACAGCCGCCTGCACAGGTTGCAGGGCAGCCGCAAGACCCGGACCTTCCGGGACTCGACCGACAAGCAGATCGCCGAGCAGATCGCCCAGGAACTGGGCCTGACCCCGGAAGCCGAGGAAACCCAAACCCGGCATCCCTATGTCATCCAATACAACCAGACCGATCTGGACTTTCTGAAGGAACGCGCCCGGCTCATCCACTTCGAAGCACAGGTCGAAGGCAAGACCCTGATATTCCGCAAGGCCAAGGAGGGGCAGGGCATGACCTATGTCCTGGAATGGGGCAAGTTCCTGAAGAGTTTCACCCCCACCCTCAATACCCTGCACCAGGTCAGCGAGGTGGTCGTGCGCGGTTACGATCCCAAGAACAAGACGGAAATCATAGGGCATGCCGGCGGCGGCGACGAGGAATCCACGATGGGAGGCAGCCGCACAGGCGCGCAGGTGGCCGCCGACGCCTTCGGCACCCGCTCGCAAGAGATGCGCATAGACCCCCCCATCGCCTCCCAGGAAGAGGCGGATCAACGCGCCCGCGCCATTTACAACCAGAGAGCCCTGCAACTGGTGACAGGCAGCGGCTCGTCCATCGGCCTGCCGGATCTCAGGGCCGGCCGGGTGATCGAGTTGCAGGGGCTGGGACCACGCTTCAGCGGCCTCTACTACCTGACCCAGACGACCCACAACATCGGCGGAGGGGGCTACCTGACGGCTTTTTCGGCCAAGAGGAACGCCTTGTCATGACCGGGAACCTTCTGGACCTCCTGCTGCCGCCCCGCGGCCCGGCATCGGACCGCATCTACGGTGTTGTGGTCGGCATCGTGACCAATAACCAGGATCCCGACGGGCTGGGAAGGGTCAAGTTGCGCTTCCCCTGGCTGTCCGATGACGTGGAGAGCGAGTGGGCGAGGATCGCCGTGCTGATGGCCGGCCCGGAACGCGGCAGTTATTTCCTGCCGGAAGTGGAGGACGAGGTGCTGGTGGCCTTCGAGCAGGGCGACGTGCGTTTTCCCTTTGTGCTCGGCGCCCTGTGGAACGGCAAGGACAAGCCTCCGGAAAGCAACCAGGACGGCGAGAACAACAAGCGCCTTATCAAGTCGCGCAGCGGCCACATCGTCCGCCTGGACGATACCGACGGCGGCGAAAAAATCGAAATCCTCGACAAGAGCGGAAAAAACAGCCTGGTCATCGACACCGCCGCCAACACCCTCACCCTCAAGGCCGACAGCGACATCGTCCTGGAATCCGCCCAGGGCAAGGTGGTCATCAAGGGGCAAAGCATCGAGATCCAATCCACCGCACAGGACATCAAGATCGAGTCTTCCGCCAACCTGGACGTCAAGGGCGGCGCGCAGACGAACATCAAGGGGTCTTTGGTGAACATCAACTAGACGAGGCGGACCCATGGGCCAACCCGCAGCCAAACAAGGCGATCAAATCGTGGCGACGGACACGCATATCGTGATGGTGCCCAGCCCAGGAGGCCCGGTGCCGACGCCGCTGCCGCATCCCTTCGCAGGCCTCATCAGCGGCGGCTTGAGCAGCGATGTCAAGATCATGGGGATGCCGGCGGCGACCGTGGACAGCACCGCGGACAATGCCCCGCCGCATATCCCGACACCGCCGGGCACGGCCTTCCAGAGTCCGCCGGCCAACAAGGCCACCATCAAGCTCGGCAGCCCCACGGTCAACATCAACGGCAAGGCGGCGGCCCGTAACGGCGACACCGCGACGACCTGCAACGATCCGGCGGACTTGCCGGTCGGGACCGTCATTGCCGTCGGCACGGTCAACATCGGATAGGAGGCGGAAATGGCGAACGAGTTTCTGGGCAAAGGCTGGAATTTCCCCCTGATGCTGGAAGAGCACGCTATCGCCGTGGCCTCCTACGAGGAGAGCATCCGCCAGGCGATCTGGATCATCCTCGGCACCGCCAAGGGGGAGAGGGTGATGCGGCCCGATTTCGGCTGCGGGATTTACGACCTGGTCTTCGCCGTCAACAACGCCGCCCTGGCAGGCCGGGTCGCGGACGAAGTCCGCCAGTCCTTCATCCTGTGGGAGCCCCGCGTCCAGTTGCTGAAGGTCGATGTGACATCCCAGCCCGACGAACCCGAAACCCTGCTGATCCGCATCGAATACCGTGTGCGGACGACCAACAATGTCTTCAACCTGGTCTATCCCTTTTATCTGGATAGGAGCGCGAAGTGATGCCGCCCCCCCTCATCGACAAGCGCTCCTTCGACGAACTGGTCGCCCGGACCGAGCATTTTCTGCAACGCTATACGGACTGGCGACCCGGCGCGAACGGCGAGTTCGGGGCGGCCCTTGTCCGTGTTTTCGCCCATCTGACCGGGGTGGCCATCGACCGCCTGAACCGGATGCCGGACAAGAACTTCCTGGCCTTCCTGGACCTGATTGGCGTCGAATTGCTGCCGCCCCAGCCGGCGCGGGTGCCGCTGACCTTCCACCTCGCCGCGGGCAGCGCCTCGGAGCCCCGCGTGCCCGCCCGCACGCGGGTCGCCGCCACGTTGGCCGAGGGTGAAACCGAGCCCTGTGTGTTCGAGACGGAAAGGGAACTCGGGATCACCCGTTCCGGGCTGGTCGCCGTCTTTACCCGCGAACCCGGGCAGGACCGCTACGGCGAGCATACCGGCCTGGCTCTCGGCCAGGAGGACGGCGCGTTCCCGGCGTTTCAAGGCGGCTTTCCCGACGAACATCAGCTCTATCTGGGCCATGCCCTGCTCGGGATGGAGACGGCCAAGACCATCACGCTGGAATTCACGCCGGCGGACGCGGCGCTTCCCTGGCCCTATGCGCTCGAATGGGCCTGGTGGGATGGTTCGGACTGGCGGCCCGTGGCGGCTTCGATTCCGGCAACGGTTGGCCGGTGGCAAGCCACGCTGGCGGGCATTCCCCGCATCCCGGAACGGAAGGTGGGCGAGGAGACCAGCGCCTGGCTGCGCGGCCAGTTACGCCCTTCCATTCCGGGCAGCAGCGCGAGCGAAACCGACGCCCAGGGCAACGTGAAACTTCGGCAGCAGGGGCTCCTGCCCGATGCGGGCTTTGCCGGGGACGCGCCCAGAGACTTCGGGAAAACCGTCTACCCCTTCGGCCAGATAACACCCCGCAATGCCTTCTATCTGGCCTGCGAGAGGGCGTTCTCCAAGCCGGGAGCCCAACTGGCAGTCGAGATCGAAGCGGATGCCGCCCAGCCGGCCCGACCCTCGCCCGGCTTGGTCCTGGCCTGGGAGTATTGGGACGGGAATGGCTGGCAGGAACTGGGGCGTTCGTCGCCCGGGAGCGATTCCCTCACGGCATCGGCCTATGGCTTCGCCGACAAAACCCGGGCCTTCACCCAAAACGGGGGCATCCGCTTCTCCAGTCCCCGCGCCTGGCGATCCGGCGAGGTGCAGGACGTCAAAGGCTTCTGGCTCAGAACGCGCATCATCGCCGGAGACTACGGGCCGGTGGCGGACTACCACCCACCGGCCCTCCAGCGGCTGGCGCTGGGCTATGAATGGCCGCTGCCGCGCATCGACCGCATCCGGGTCGGCATCGACATCCAACGCGCCGGGCTCTCGGCGGATGCCGCCTTCGCCAACCAGATTCCCGTCGATCTGAGCAAGGACTTTTATCCCTTCGGCGAAAAACCCCGCTTCAACGATGCCTTCTACCTGGCCTGCGGGGAGGCGTTCTCCAAATCCGGCCCCGACACCGCGCTGCTCACGGTCACGCTTGCGGTCGATGCCAGCGACATTCCCAAACCGGACACCGATAACGTCACCTTGACCTGGGAATATTGGAACGGAACGGCCTGGAGCCGGATCGGGGCATCGAGCAATACAAGCCCATTCGTTCCAGGCTCGGCGGATTATGTTTCCAACCTCAAGGACAACACCCAGGCCTTCACCTTTCCCGACGGTGTGTCGCCCACGATAGTCTTCGACGGTCCCAAGGATTGGCTGCCGAACAACATCAACGGCCAGGAAAACCACTGGCTCCGCGTCCGGATCGCCAAGGGCAACTATGGCATCGAGGCGAGCTACGAACCGGTGATCGATCCCGCCACCCAAAAACCCAAACTCGATCCCAATACCGGCTTGCCGATCTACCAGCTCGTGCCCGCCAACTTCAGGCCGCCTTCCCTCAAGCCTTTAAGCCTGGGCTACCACTATTCGACTTCCCCGCTGGAACCAGACCATGCGCTGACCCGCAACGACTTCGTCACCGAGGATAGGACTGCCCTGGCCAAAACCGGGGATGGAAGGCTTTTTCAACCCTTCACCCCGATGCGCGACAACCGGCCGACCCTCTACCTGGGTTTCCAGCGGCCCGGGGATTCCATCGGTTTCGCCAACCGGCCGGCCGCCTTGTATTTCGGCGTGGCGGAAACCCTTTACGGCGAATCGCCGGGCGAGGAAGGCGGCGGCGGGCCGCCGGCGGTGGTCTGGGAATACTGGAACGGGGAGCACTGGAATCGGCTGGGGACCCAGGACGAGACGCAGAGCTTTACCCGGCGCGGCCTGGTGGGTTTCATCGGCCCTTCGGATTTTCGGGCCTCGACCGAATTCGACCGGAACGCATTCTGGCTGCGGGCCCGTTGGGACGGCGGCGGGTATGCGTTTCCGCCGAAACTCTCCCGCATCCTGACCAACACCACCTGGGCGAGCCATGTCTCGACGCTTGCCAACGAAATCCTGGGTTCGAGCAACGGCGACCCGGACCAAGTCTTTCGCACCAGCAAGGCACCGCTGCTGCCCGGCCAGTCCGTCGAGGTCAAGGAACCCGAGCTGCCTTCTTCCGCCGAAGTCGCGGCGATCGAGCGGGAAGAGGGCAAAGACGCCATCACCACCGGGGACATCTGGATACGCTGGCACGCGGTGCCCGATTTCTACCAGGCCGGCCCGCGCAGCCGCCATTATGCCGTTGACCGGCTGACGGGCGAAATCCGCTTCGGGGACGGCAAGCGAGGGCTGATCCCCCCGCAGGGACGAAGCAACATCCGGGCGAATTACCGGACCGGCGGCGGCACCTCGGGAAACCGCCCCGTCGCCTCCCTCACCCAGCTCAAGAGCGCCGTCCCCTATGTGGACCGGGTCAGCAATGTGGAGCCTGCGGGCGGCGGCTCCGCCCAGGAAACCCTGGAGGCCGTCAAGCTTCGCGGCCCCAAGCGCCTGCGCCACCGCGACCGGGCGGCGACGATCGCCGATTACGAGGATCTGGCCTTCGAAGTCTCGCCGGAAATCGCGCGGGTCAAGGGCCTGCCGGCCCGCTCCAGCACGGACGCGGGCAGCGTGGGATTGATCGTCGTGCCCCGCAGCCAGGAATCCCGCCCCATTCCCAGCCTCGAATTGCTTGGCCGGGTCGAAGACTATCTCGCGGCCCGCCTGACGCCGACCGTCGATATCTGGGTAGCCGGCCCGGATTGGCTGAAAGTGACCGTTTCCGCCGAGATCGTCCCCTTGTCCCTGGAAGGCGCAGCCGACATGCAGAACCTCATCCTGGCCCGCCTGGCCGGCTTTCTCCATCCCCTGACCGGCGGCCTCGACGGCCAGGGCTGGGCCTTCGGCCGCAAGCCTTACCGCTCCGACCTCTACGCCTGGATCGAAGGCACGCCCGGAGTCGACCATGTGCGCAGCCTGACGGTGGCCGAAGAGGGGGACATCAGGCCGGACCGCTTCCTGGTCTATTCCGGCGGACACCAGGTCACGCTGGTAGGCGGCTAGGCCCGGAGACACGCCGAATGAGGAACCGAGCATGACCCTTCCCCTTCCCAATCTCGATGACCGCGGCTTCGCCGACCTGGTGGAGCAGGCCCGGGCGCTCATCCCCGGTTACGCGCCCGGCTGGACCGACCATAATCCTTCGGACCCCGGCATCACGCTGATCGAGCTGTTCGCCTGGCTGGCGGAAATGCTCATCTATCGAACCGACCGGGTGCCGGACAGCCACAAGCGGGTCTTCCTCAGGCTGCTGAACGGCCCGGACTGGCCGCCCGGCCCCGACCTGGCCGAAGACATCCGTTCCAGCGTGGTGGCCCTGCGCCAGATCTACCGGGCCGTGACCCGCGAGGATTACGAGACCCTGGCCGGCGCGGTTTCCGATGGGATAGCCCGTGCGAAATGCGTGCCGCGCCGATACCTCGGAGCGAACACCGAAGCCGGCCGCGGCGCCGACCGCCCCGGCCATATCAGCATCATCGTCGTTCCCCGTTCGCAGGATGAGGCGCCCCAGCCCTCCGATGAATTGCGGCAGTCGGTTTGGAACGACCTGGAGCCCCGCCGCATCCTGACCACCCGCCATCATGTCGTGGGTCCGGTCTATGCGCCGGTCAGCGCCGAAATCCTCATCGCCTGCCAGGCCGATGCACGGCCCAATGATTTGCGGGACCGGGTGGCGGAAACGCTCGGGAATTTCCTCCATCCCCTCACGGGAGGACAGGACGGCCAGGGCTGGCCTTTCGGTCGCGCGGTTTATGTGTCCGAGATATACCAGCTATTGGAAGGCATTCCTGGGGTGGACTATGTGCCGGACATCGCGCTGTCCAGCGCGTGTCCGGCGGATGCCGATTATTGCGTCGCCGCCGCCGAACTCTGGCACGAAGACGGAGAACTCATCGGCCTGGGGCTCTCCGCCCACCACCTGCCCTGGGCCAGGATCGAACCGGGCAGGATCGTCGTCGTCGCCTCCGCCTTCGTTCAGGCGCAAATCGAAATCCGGCTACAGCCGATGCCTTCGGCCGCACCGGAAGATGTCCGCCGCAAGGTCAAAACCGTCATCAAGCAACTGTTCCATCCGCTGCATGGCGGTCCAAACGGCACGTCCCCGCGCACGATCGGCAAGCAAAGCCTGGACGATGCGGTCCTGGCGCTTCCCGAAGTTGACACTATCAGCGCCATCACCCTGCTCAGCGATCCGGCCCACGGGCTGCTGGACGAACTGGGCGAGGTGGCCGGCATACATTTTTCCGCGCAGGAACTCGCCGATGTGCGGGTGGGCGTGGAACTGATCTGAGGAGAAGCCATGGCAGCGAACGACGAGCGTCCCGGACAAGCCAGCCGCTATCTGGATTATCTGCCGGCCGTCTACCAGCAGGATGCCGTGGCCGGCCAGCCGAACTTGCTGGGCCGGTTCCTGCTCGCCTTCGAGCAGGTGCTGACCGGGCTCGGAGACGAGAACGAGCCGGGACTGGAGGAAATCCTCGACGGCATCATCGACCCGGTGGGCGGCGCCACGAAACTCGTCGGCGTCCAGCGTCATTTCGACCCCGGCCCAAACCTGCCCGATCGCCACCGGGCACCGGCCGAGTTTCTGGAATGGCTGTCCGGCTGGGTCGCGCTGAGCCTCCGCGCCGATCTGGACGAGGTCCAGCAACGGGACTTCATCGCCCAGGCCGTGTCCCTCTACCGTCTGCGGGGCACCCGGCAAGGCCTGGAAAAGCTGGTGGGCATCTATACGCGTTTGGGGGTGACCGTAGATGAACTGAATACGCCGTTCCAGATCGGCATCCATTCGACCATCGGGGTGGACACCCTGCTGGATGGTGGCGCGCCCCACTTCTTCCGGGTGCTCGTCCACGTGCCGATCCCGGATCCGGAACAGCTCCGCCGCTACCGGGAGGTGGCCGAGGCCATTATCGACATCGAGAAACCGGCCCATACCTACTATGAGTTGGATCTGGAAACGCCACAGTTGCAGATCGGCATCCATTCGACCATCGGGGTGGATACCCTGCTGGCGCCAGCGTCCAGTTAAACATTGACAGGGGAGAACCATGGCTAATAAGCGCGTTCATTACTTCGACCACCAATTCCTGCGCGAGCAGGATTTCACCGACGAACAAAACTATCATCTGGGAATGCGGCGGCTCCACAACCGCGTGCTCCATACCTGGGGCGTCGCCGAAGGGCTGGCCCTGGGCTCCGCCGCCGGCGCGGCGCGCGTCACAGTGAGCCAGGGCATGGCCATAGACGGCCAGGGCCGGGAACTCATGCTGGACCAGGACACCCAGACGCAGGATTTGTCCGGCTTCGCCGGCAAGACGATCTTCCTCACCCTTGCCTATGCCGAGCAGCAGACCGACTCGACCAGCGAGACGGGGGTGACGGGCAACACCCGCTGGACCGAAGCGCCAATCATCGAAGCCAATGAAAGCGCGCCCGGCGATCCGAGCCAGAAGCTCATCCTGGGAAGGGTGACCGTGGCGGGGAATGGCACGGTCAGCGGCACCGACAACGGCGTGGAGCCCAACAAGCGCCGTTCCGCCGGCGTGGTCGGTGGCGACTTGCAGGTGCGCAGCCTGACGCTGACAGACCCCAATGTGGTCAGCACCCAATGGCCGCACATGAATCTCGGCGCCCCCAACCGCGCCGATTTGCAAGCCAATCTGCGCGTCACCGGGAACATCGAAGCCTCGGGTACGGTGGACGGGCGGGATGTTTCGGCCGACGGCGCAAAATTGGACGCGCATGCGGCGAACACCGCCAATCCCCACGCCACCACGGCGGCGCAGGTGGGCGCACTGGCCCTCACGGGCGGCACCTTGACCGGAAATCTACAGGTCACCGGCACGGTGGACGGGCGGGATGTTTCCGCCGATGGGACAAAGCTGGACGCGCATGTGGCGAACACCGGCAATCCCCACGCCACCACGGCGACGCAGGTGGGCGCCCTTCCTATAACGGGTGGAGCCATTGATGGCTCAGTTACGGTAACCACGACCACGGGCAACTCCAGCGTATTCATGGCCGGACAGCCCTTCAATGGCGTCCGTGGCGCCGTAGGAGGCACCTTTATATCGAGCGGCTTCGTTTCTGGAGTTGAAGGCTCAGCGCTTGGCGGCAGCAGTTCTGGGTATGGCGTGGCTGCCTTAAGTAGCACGGGTAATTTTGCCCTCTTCGTTTCCGGCACTGCGCGATTTACCGGGGCGAAAACAGGCTATGTGGTCGACTCTTTCATTAATGCCAGCGGCGGTCAATTGCGAACCGGCGATATTGTAAAACTGAAAGGAACACCCATAACCCGTTTTCAGGGTGACGGCAACAAGATTCCAATCCCCGAGGTCACATTGGCCGACAAGGCAAACGATACGATGTTAATCGGCATTGTCGACCGCGAGGCCATCCCTGAACAGGATGTCCCGGATAAACGGACAGGGCCAGATGACCCGACCTTCATAGAAGACGGCGGCGAACTGTTCGTCGTCACTTTGGGAACCTATGCCCACTGCAAGGCCGATGCCAGCGAGGCCCCCATCGCGGTCGGCGATCTGCTGACGACTTCGGCCAATCCGGGCCACGCCAAGAAGGCCACCGACCCCAAGATAGGCAGCATCATCGGCAAGGCCCTGGAACCCCTCAAAGAGGGAACCGGCTATATCTCGGTATTCGTCAACATACAATGAGGGTGAAGAAAATGCCGACCGTTTTTTTTCAAATAAAGCTATCGGTGCGACCCAAGAGCGGGGGTGAAGCCGAGTTGGTTCTTCCCAAGGTTCTGCAAGGTTTGGCCTGTCAATTTCTCATCGTCAAAGAGGGCGGTGAAGAAGGAATCATCCAAACCGACGTTTCCGGCACCGCACTCAAACAAGTCGAAAAGGACCCGGCCTGCAAGAAATTGACGGCACCGCAAATGGAAACGCTGAAAGCAAGCTATCCGCTGCCCAAGCTCAAGACCAAATACCGCATGCAGGCTCAGCAGCCGGAGGGGAGGGAGGGAATGTTCGCGTTGAACGAGGCGGGCGACAGGATTCCCGATACCTTCCAGACGGTGCGCGCCGGTTTTTATTTGATCGACGTGCCGTTGGCACAGGCTGCCAAAGGCACGCAGCCATAAGGCGCAAATAAGGAGAGCGGCATTCCATGTACGGTTAGAAGAAAGGTTACATTAAAGGATAAAAGGATAAGGGGCCAAAAATCGGCTTTTTTCCTTTTAATTTTATAGGCTTGAAAAAATGACCCGGAACCTATACCTACCGATGGGCGGTCAAAAAGCATCGGATTTCCGCGACCCGGAAGTTATACCTACCGAACCCGGAACCTATACCTACCGGTTTTTTGACGACCCGGAACCTATACCTACCGCTTTTTTGGCGACCCGGAACCTATACCTACCGATCCGCCTCCTTCGGAAGGCCTCAAAAGCTGTATAAAAAATGACCTGGAACCTATACCTACCGCGACCCGGAACCTATACCTACCGATAAAGCCGCTGACCCGGAAGTTATACCTACCGCCCGGCTAGCCCGACCCGGAAGCTATACCTACCGATTATGGGTGGCATGCCTGGCCTTGGCAGGGCCACTTGCCTGCTCTTCGGCAAGCAACTGCCGTTTGTTCGCGGCCTTCATCTGCGCCACAAAACCCGGTGACGGAATGAATTTGTAAGCCACGTCCAGAAGCTTGCCGCGCGGCCCGCGAATCTCATTTTTCTGGAGATCCAGCAGGACATGGCTTTTTAGCTCATGGAAGGAAGCGTCCAAGGCTGCTATGGCCTTCCGCTCAAGTCCATAGCCTTCCAGCAGGTGGCTATCCCGTTTGATCGTGCTGTACCGCATTTCAAACGGCGTGGCCATGCTGGCGAATGTGTATTTGAGGGAGAGTTGCTTGTGGAGCCACCGCGCCAACTGGGTGGTGTAGCTCATCATCTGGGCGTAGTTGAACTGACGGTACGTCAGCGCGTCGATGGCCTGCGTCACCAGGGGATGGAACTGCACGACCCATTTGGCGTTAGGGTCTTCTGCCAGCCTGTTTTTGGATACAGCCGCAAGGCCAGGGAAATAGCCGCTGCGGGTGATGTCCTTGATCTCGTTGTCGTCCGAGGTGCGGATGTCAATGACGCTGAGGGAGAGGATGTCCAGGCTGAGGGTGATTTCCTGATAGGACCGTGTATGCCCCCGCCGCTTCAGTTCTTGCCGCAGCATGTAAAGGGTGAACACGACCCCGCTGCGATAATTCGACTTGTCGAAAAAACCGCTTTGCTGCTCCGCGGCGATCTTGCGTAAAGCGTCCTCGACCAGTTCTTCGTTCGCGCTGGGATAATAGTCTTTGGTTGTGCCGTCCTTGTGCTCGATGCGGGCGGGCCGGATCACGGCTTTGAAGGGGGTCCCCTTGTAATGAAAATCGACCTTCAGCAAGGGGAGCATCCCATGTTCTTTCCGGGTCTTGTCCATGGCCCGTCGCGAGACCGAATAACGCGGGATGCTATCCCAAAGGTCAAGGGCATTGGATAGCTTGTCGTGTTCATGCGGATTGTTGCACAGGAATGCACGGAAAAGGTCGAGTTGCTTGTTCTCGAAGGCTCCGGCTTCCGGTAGATCGACGGCTTGGTTCTGTTCGGCCATGGGTTTCACCTCTCAAGTCTGGGTGACAAAATCATAAAGTCGTTCGATTTCACCCGCGGCCTTGCCTTCGGGTTCGCCGCATCCGGACAGTCCTCTGCGGATGTCACGCCTCGGATAATGGCAGGAACAGCGTCCGGGGATTCGTAGGGGAAGGGTGGAAGAACCCGTGGGCCTCATAGAAACGCACCGCCGGTTCGGAAAGCGCATGCGCCAAGAGCGCCTTGACGCCGACGGCCTCCGAAACCTGGATCGTGCGCAGGATCGCATCGCGTAAAAGCGCCTTGCCCAGGCCGTGGCGCTGCCATGCCAAATCAACCGCCAAACGGCGCAGCACCATTACCGGGAGGGGGTCTGGCATATTGCGGCGACCGCGGCCTGGGGCAAGTCCGCTGGCAACGGAACCGGTCGCCAAACAGTAGAAAGCCACAACGTGGTGATTCGCTCAAACCACATACGTGCGGGAAGCGCCGCGCCCCTCGTTGCGCAAAGCCCTGGTTTTAAGCCAACGGTCAAGCGTTGCTTCACCACACCCGAAATCGGCCGCATGATGTGCGGCGGTCAACGGCGCGGGCGCAATCCATAGTCAAAGGTTCTGTCTTGTGTATAGCGGATATGTGCGCACAATGTCAATTATCAGTTTTCTCGGAACGACAGTGAACGAAGCCCCGTCGATGGCCTGCCCTTACATCTCGACAAGCGCTTCAAGCCGGGACTTGTCCCGTATCAGAATGGTTCCGTCCGCTTCCGCATTGAGTGTGCGGGGCGAGCCATCAAGATCAAATGGCCGTGATCCGTCTAGATCAAACTTAAGCCAGGCCCGCCACAGCCCGCAGCGGCATCAAACAGCCGCTGCGAAGCTTCCCGGATGGGGGCGCCCCCTTTGCGCCGCGTCCTTATGCCGGTGTCGCGTTGTAAACCAACTCCACCTTCGGCCGTAACAACGCCAATCCCACGCGGCTCGTCGTTTTCGGGGGAGGTTCCGGCAAATTAGCCAGATAGGGCAGGGCGTGGTCTGTCCCGAACGTTTGCACCGGCGTCGGTGTCGTCGGGGTGGGCAAGAACATATACACGATAGCCGCGATGATGCCGAGCAACGCAAAAGCCGCCGAAAGCACCGTACAGACGACAGAGGTGATGACCAAGTCCACAATTTGGATGACCAGCGTCACAAGCGTCAAGGCCATCGTGATGCCGTCGAATAGGGTCTGTTGCAAGGGTTTGCCGTCCCTAATATCCCTTACAAAGTCAATCACATTCAGCACTAGCGTGGCGGCGGTGATCAGCACCGTGAAAATCTTGACCATGACGCCCGCTTTAGCGAACACCTTCTCCCAAAACGCCGGTGTCTCAAGCGCCTGAGCCTCCGCATTGGCCATTTTCAGGCCGCTCACCACGGCGTCTAGCCGCCAGATCGCCTCGTTCGTGGTGAGTTCCCCTTCAATGCAAGAAGAGACAACATCCTCCACGACACTAGTCAGCCGGGATGACTCGCTGATGGCGGCCTGCAATGCCGCTTGGGAGCCTTGGACCAGCGGGTTAAGCAAATCAAGGCCCATTTTTGCAAAACCCAAGACCAAGTCCACCGTCTTGACGATCACGCCGGCTTTTTTGGTGTCGCCTTGGGAATTCCAATTCATGTACGCGACCGCGGTGTTGAACACGCCCCCCACCCAAGCCAAAAAAGTGAACAGCTTGATCGCCCCCGCCCCGACCGGGCAATTTTGCTTAAACGCATCCATGGCACCGCTAACTTGGCCAGAAAGCTGCGAGCCTTTGTATAAAGCAAACGCATTGAAGATGGCTTTTGCGGCATTGGCGGCGCTGCCATAGTACTTAATCACGTTTTTCAAATCCTGGACGGATGCCGCGAAATCAGGAGTCGGTGATACCGGCCCAGCCGTTGCTGCGGCAGTGGCCGTTGGCGTCACGCCTTGGTCAAAATTGTCATTGATATATTGCAAAAGATCCGGTAGCCAATTCATCGTGGCATCTTCATCTGTGATGACCGTATCCAGTATGCCAGTTTGCAATGTCATTCTGCCTAACAGAATGGTTTGATACTGTTTGGCAATATCGCCGGAACTGTCCAAAGCCGCAAGCAACGAGATTTGGTTATTGACTAGCGTCATATCCGCCGTTGCCTTGATCCTAATCATCGTGGACATCAAGCTACTTGGCATCGTGTAATAAGCCAACACGGCTTGTGCCCATTTAACGCCCCCGTCATTGATATAATCCTGCAATCGGAGGAAGGTTTGGACATAAGCAGAGGTACTAACCCCGATGCTTTGGACATTGTAATCCTTGTCTTGTGAATAGGCGGTTGACAGGTGGTAGTCAAGCTTGGCTTGCTGGGCGGCGGTCAAACCAATCTGCATCGTCGTGGGCGCATCCGTAGTACCCATCCCCTTGGTCAAATAGCCCAAGGCGAAGTCAGTCTTATACCAAGGCATGCTTTGGTTTATCAAAGTCATCCGCGAAACATTGAGGACGGGGGGCGCCTCCCTAAAGAAATCAGACAACCAGGGCTTGGTCGCTTGATCCTGCGCAATCGCCCATTTCATGTTTTGCGCCAACATGGAATGGGATAATTGGGTGACGTCATCATCGGGCAGCAAGGTGACCAACTCATTGACGGTGAGCGTGGTATCAACCAACAACTCGGTTTCCGTGACTTGCACGGCGGCTGCGGTCGC
>CAJPFO010000257.1 GCA_905339255.1 Myxococcaceae bacterium | reverse complement strand
CCGCCCTCGGTCCCGCCGTAGTACTCGACGATCGCGTCGCCCCACCAATCGATCATCGCTTTCTTGAGCGGGATCGGACACGGCGCCGCCGCGTGGATCGCGAGTCGCAGGCTCGAGAGGTCGTAGCGGCGGCGCACCTCTTCGGGAAGCTGGAGGAGCCGGCGGAAATGCGTCGGAACCCACTGCGATGCCGTGATCCGATACTCCTCGATGAGCCGCAGCGCCTCCTCGGGGTCGAAGCGGCGCATCACGACGGAGGTCGCTCCGATCCGCATCTGCGCCTGCGTGAAGATGAGCGGGGCCGCGTGGTAGAGCGGTGCTGGCGTGAGGTAGCGGTCGTTCTCGGTGATCTGGAACAGGGCGCAGAGCCCGACGATCGCGAGCACGCTCGCCGGGTCTCCGGCAGGCTTGCCCGTGAGCGGGCGTCGCACTCCCTTGGGTCGTCCGGTCGTCCCGGACGAGTAGAGCATCACGGCGCCCTCGAGCTGCGCGTCGAGTCCGAGATCTTCGGGCACGTTGGCGACGGCGTCGTCGAGCCGGATGAAACCCGGGATGTCGCCTCCGACCGCGTAGCGCCGCTCGAGCCCGCGGGCGCCCGCGAGGACCCGTTCGGCGTCGCCGGCGAAACGCGCGTGCGCGACGAGCGCCTTCGCCTCCGAGTTGTCGACGATGTAGGCGATCTCGTCGGGATGCAGATGCCAGTTGATGGGAGTGAAATGGACGCCGATCCGATGACAGGCCCAGAAGACGTCGAAGAACTCGTCGTCGTTCGCGAGCCAGACGGCGACGCAGTCTCCCGGCGCGACGCCGGCCCGGCGCAGCGCGTGGGCGATCCGCCGCGAACGGAGCTCGAGCGTTCCGTAGCTCTCGCGGTGTTCGCCACGGCCATAGACGAGCGCGGTCCGGTCGGGGTGCCTCTCGGCGACGATCGAAATGGTGGTCAAGCTTCCTCCTCGGGATCCAGCGACGGAATCTCCGCATTCTACGGGAACGGGTTAGCTTCGGGGTGGGAGGATCCCCGTGACGACGAGCCCGTGGGCGGGAAAGCCGCCGCCGCGAAGCCTTCTCGTGAACGTTCCCCGCCTCGTGACGGCCTACTACGCCGAACGCCCCGACCCCGCCGCTGCCGGCGAACGGGTCTCCTTCGGCACCTCGGGCCACCGCGGCTCGTCGCTCCGGCGAAGCTTCAACGAGGCGCACATCCTCGCCGTCACCCAGGCCATCTGCGAGTACCGGCGCGCCGAAGGGATCGACGGGCCGCTGTTCCTCGGCATCGACACGCACGCGCTCTCGGAGCCCGCGCGGGCGAGCGCCCTCGAGGTCCTCGCCGCAAACGGCGTCGAAGTGCGAATCGATTCCCGCGACGGCTACACGCCGACCCCGGCGATCTCCCACGCCATCCTCGTCCACAACCGCGGGCGAAGGACGGGGCTCGCCGACGGGATCGTCGTGACGCCCTCGCACAATCCGCCCGAGGACGGGGGCTTCAAGTACAACCCGCCGAACGGCGGCCCGGCCGACACCCAGGTCACGGGGCGGATCGAGATGCGGGCGAACGCGCTCTTGGCCGACGCCGTCGGCGCGATCGCACGCGTTCCCTACGAGCGCGCGCTGCGCGCGCCGACGACGAAGCCACACGATTACGTCTCCGCCTACGCCACCGATCTCGCGTCGGCGATCGACTTCGACGTGATCCGCGGCGCGTCGCTCCGCATCGGCGTCGATCCGCTCGGAGGCGCCGGCGTCGGCTACTGGGGTGAGATCTGCGAGCGTCACGGTCTTCGGGTCGAGGTCGTGAGCGACGTCGTCGATCCGACCTTCTCGTTCATGCGGGTCGATTGGGACGGAAAGATCCGCATGGACTGCTCGTCGCCCTCCGCGATGGCCGGCCTCGTCGAGCTTCGCGACCGTTTCGACGTGGCCTTCGCGAACGACACCGATCACGATCGCCACGGGATCGTGACGCGGAGCGCGGGGCTCATGAACCCGAACCACTACCTGGCCGTCGCGATCGACCAGCTCTTCCGCACGCGGCCGGGCTGGAGCGCCGCCGCGGCGGTCGGAAAGACGATCGTCTCGAGCTCGATCCTCGACCGCGTCGCCGCGCGGCTCGGGCGCCGCCTCGTCGAGGTTCCGGTCGGCTTCAAGTGGTTCGTCGACGGGCTCCTCGACGGGAGTACGGGCTTCGGAGGCGAGGAGAGCGCCGGCGCGTCGTTCCTGCGCCGCGACGGAACCGTCTGGACGACCGACAAGGACGGAATCCTTCTCGATCTGCTCGCCGTCGAGATGACGGCGCGCACCGGGCGCGATCCCGGAGAGCTCTACGCCGGAATTGCTCGCGACCTCGGAGAGTCCGTCTACGAGCGGATCGACGCCCCGGCCACTCCCGAGCAGAAGTCGCGCCTTTCGAAGCTCTCGCCCGATGCGGTCCGGGCGCGCGAGCTCGCCGGCGAGAAGATCGAGGCGATGCTCACGAAGGCTCCGGGCAACGGCGCGGCGATCGGCGGGCTCAAGGTCGTGACGTCGAACGGCTGGTTCGCCGCGCGCCCGTCGGGAACCGAGAGCGTCTACAAACTCTACGCCGAGAGCTTCCGCGGCGCCGAACACCTGGCACGGATCCAGGACGAGGCTCGAGAGCTCGTCGCTCGCGCGCTCGGCTAGGAGATCGACCGATGGATGGCAGGGAGCGCTTCGGGCGCCGCGTCGCGCCGGCGGTGGTACGCTCGCGCCGTGCGCCCGAAGGCGCCGGGGAGGCGTGATGGGGATCGACGAGGGGTTGCTCCTCGCCCAATGCGACCGTTCGCTCTTGCGGACCGACCTCGCGCGGCTCGGCCGCCGCGAGGAGGGCAAGGTTCGCGATGCCTACGTGAGCGACTCGCGTCGCATCCTCGTCGTGACGGATCGCGTGAGCTGCTTCGACGTCGTGGTCGGAACCATCCCGTTCAAGGGTCAGGTCCTGAACCAGGCGGCGGCGTTCTGGTTCGAGAAGACCGCCGCGGTCGCGAAGAACCACCTCGAATGCGTCCCCGATCCGAACGCGTCGGTGGTGCGCAACTGCAAGACGCTCCCCGTCGAGTTCGTGATGCGCGCGCATCTGACCGGGGTCACCTCGACCTCGATCTGGACGGCCTACGCGCGCGGCGATCGCGTCTACTGCGGGCATCGGCTGCCCGATGGCCTCCGGCGCCACGAGGCACTTCCGGGGCCGCTGCTGACGCCGACGACGAAGGCTCCGAAAGGGGGCCACGACGAGGTCGTCTCCCGCGCCGAGATCCTCTCGCGGGGCCTCGTGACGGAGGCGGTCTTCGATCGCGCCGCGGCAATCGCGCAGCGCCTCTTCGCCGAGGGCCGCCGCTTCGCCGAGAGCCGCGGGCTCGTCCTCGCCGACACCAAGTACGAGATGGGGCTCGACCCTGCAGGCGAGATCATCGTGATCGACGAGATCCACACCCCCGATTCGTCGCGCTACTGGGTTCGCGAGAGCTACGAGCGCGCGCTTCACGAGGGCACCGATCCGATCGCCCTCGACAAGGAATACGTCCGGCGCTGGCTCGTCGAGCAGGGCTATCGCGGCGAGGGCCCTCCCCCGCCGCTCCCCGATCCGGTCCGCTGCGAGGCCGCGCGCCGCTACATCGAGGCATACGAGCGCGTGACGGGGGAGGCCTTCGTTCCCGACACCGAACCCGTCGAGGAGCGCCTCGCGCGGAACCTTCGGCCCTTCGAGGTCGAGTAGGTGCGCGTTCTCGTCGCCGGGGGCGCGGGGTACATCGGCTCGCACACCGCGAAGCGGCTCGTCGAGACCGGACACGAGGTCGTGATCTTCGACGATCTCTCGCGCGGCCACCGCGAGGCCGTCGAGATCGTCGGTGCGCCGCTCGTCGAGGCATCGCTCGCCGACCGCGAGCGGCTCGTCACGACACTTCGCGAGCGACGCATCGAGACCGTGATGCACTTCGCTGCCTACGCGTACGTGGGCGAGAGCACCGAGAGTCCCCTCCTCTACTACGACAACAACGTCGCGACGACGATCCGCGTGCTCCGCGCCATGCAGGAGGCCGGAGTCTCGCGCTTCGTCTTCAGCAGCACCTGCGCGACCTACGGAGATCCCGAGACGGTCCCGATCACCGAGAACGCGTTGCAGCGACCCGTCTCGCCCTATGGGCGGAGCAAGCTCATGGTCGAGCAGGTTCTCCGCGATACGGCGGCTGCGAGCCCGGAGTTCTCGTTCGCCGCGCTCCGCTACTTCAATGCCTGCGGCTGTGCGCAAGACGGAAGTCTCGGGGAGCATCACGATCCCGAGCCGCATCTGATCCCCTCGGTGCTGCTCGCGATCCTCGGCCGCCGCCCAGAGCTCGTCGTCTTCGGCACCGACTACCCGACGCCGGACGGAACGAACGTCCGCGATTACATCCACGTCGACGATCTCGCCGAGGCGCACGTGCTCGCGATGGAGAAGCTCGCCCCGGGAACGCAGATCTTCTGCAATCTCGGCACGGGCCGCGGCTTCTCGGTGCGTGAGATCCTCGCCGCTGCCGAGCGCGTGACCGGGAAGAAGGTCCCGGTCCGCTACGGCGAGCGCCGCGCCGGCGACGCAATCGCCCTCTACGCCGACCCCTCCCTCGCCAAGGAGGTCCTCGGCTGGGAGGCGAAGCTTCGCGACCCCGACGAGATCATCGCCACGGCATGGCGCTGGATCCTCGCGCATCCGAAGGGCTACGAGCGGTAGCGAAGCGCCGGACGAACCCGGAGCCGGGCCACGGGCGAACCCGGATCCCTCCCGCCGATCCCGACCCGCCCTTCGAGTGATCGCGATGCACGCTCCCCGCCGCCCCTTCGTGCTCTGGCCCGCGCCGGGATCGCCGGCCGTCCTCGGACCGGGCGAGCGATCGTTCGAGGTGCTCGTCGTCGGCGGACGGAGCGCCGGGGGACCCGCTCCGCTCGCCGGCGACCTCGCGCTCCGGCGCCTCGACACGGGCGAGCGGGTCGGTCTCGCGATCGATTCGATCGAGCCCGCCCCGCACGATTGGGCGAAGGCTCGGGCCGCACACGCGCTCGCCCTCGCCGACCTCGAACGGGCCTCGTCGTGGAGGCTCCGGCTCTCGCTCGCCGCGGCGCCCGCGCCCGCCCCGCCGCGGCGAGTCGCGGTCGCGGATCTCGTCTCGAGTGGGTTCGGTGTGCGAAGCCGGGCAGTCGCCTTCTGCGCCCCGGGCCGTGCGCCGCTTCACATCGCCTTCGCGAGCGACCTCCACGTGGCGGCGCTCTTCGACGAACTCGAAGCCGCCGTCGAACGCTTCGCGCCCGATCTCGTCGCGGGTTTCCACTCCCCGAGCCGGCACCTCGAGCGGATGGTCGAGGAACTCGGCGCACGCGCGGCGCAAGGCGAGCTCGATGCGCTCGTGCTCGGTGGCGACATCGTCGATCACGCCTACCGCGTTCCGCGCCGAGCGCTTCGAGGAGAGCGCGGAGAGGCGAACGTCGTCCGGGTGATCGAGGCCCTCGCGACGCTCCCGGTGCCGAGCTTCGCGATTCCGGGAAACCACGACTTCCGCCTCTCGCCGTGGCGACTTCGGAGTTACGGCCTCGGTGAACTCGGCCTGCCTGCCGCGCGCGTGCCCGAGATCCTGCGCCAGGCGGGGCTCTGGGACGCCTGGCCCTTCGTCCCGAGCGACTTGGACGCGCTCCGGAGCCGGAGCCCGGACGGCCGCTCGGCGCTCGCCCCGCATCTGCTCGAACTCGCGCCCCGCACCGATTCGACGGCGACGATCGGGGATCTCGATCTCGTCCTCGCATCGGCCGGACGCGACGTGCTGCCGCGGTTCCGGAGCGTCGAGAAGGGGCGCCGCAGGCTCCTCGTCGCCGCGCTCGCGACGAGTTGGATCCATCCCGATCTCGAGGGGCTCTTTCCCGAGCAGCTCGATGCGATCGAACGCTCGCTCGAAGCCGCCGCCCGTGCGGGACGGGGCGCCGCACTCTTCGTCCACGCGCCGCTCCTGCAGCCTCCGGACTCGGGGAGCGTCGAGGAGCGGATCCCGCGGCTCGGTCCTCCCGTCGAGGATTCGCTCGGGAGCGACATCGCGTTCGAGCGGGCTCTGCGGCGGAGCGGCCTTCGTCGTGGCGTGATCTTCCGCCACCCGGCGCGCCTGGTTCGTGCGCTCCTCTGGGCCGGCGGCGATGTCGCGCTCTTCGCGGGCCACGTCCATCGAGGCCACGCGATCGAGCTCTCGCGGAGCGACCGGTCGCTCCGCTCGACGCCCTTCGCAGCGGCACGAAGCGACGCCGAGCGCATCGCGCTCCTCACTACCCCCGCGCTCGGACAGACCAATTTCCGGGGCGACGAGGTGCCGGGGTTCTTGGTTGCGCGCTTCGAGTCGGGGTCGCTCCGCGGTGTGGAGCGCGTGGCCGTTCGCGCGGACCCGTCCGACTCCGCGGGGCGCGCGTAGCCGGCACCATCGTGGCCTGCGCCGCGACAGGACCTCCGACTCCGCGCTCGTCCGGGGGGGGGCGACCCGGCGGGTCGCCCCCCCCCACCCCGTTCGATCCCGGGCCCGGCCCCCCGGACCTCGGGGCCGGGCCTACCCCGGGGACGGTGCGACCATCGCTTCGCCCGCTGTCGAAGAAACGGAAAGCCAGGTAGAGCGACGCGGCCGAGAGCAGGTGCCAGAGCGCGTGCCCCTGAAAGAGGCTCGCCGGGTCACAGACGATCCGTCTCACGTCGACCTCGCGGACCGCGTACGCAATGACGATCGCACCGAGTGGGAGGAGCGCGGCAGCGAGCGATCCGAACCCGCGGCGCAAGCGTCGCACCATTCCGGCCGCTGCGATCGCGCCGATCGAGAGCATGGTGAGCGTGGTATCGAGGCGCCACTTGAAGGCGATGAGGAGCGACGATCCGATCGCCCACGCCGGGACCGCGACTCGCCAGCGAACGCCGAAACCGTCGTGGAGTGCGCGAGCGGCTACGGCCGCGAGACCGAGGTACATGCCCGCGACGTCGAGCCACTGGAACTCGCGAGTCACCGTCGCGTGGAAGAGCAGGCTCCCCGCTCCGAGGACGGAGCACGAGAAGGCGAAGACGACACTTCCGGGTGTCCACCGCGTCGCGAGCGCGAGCGCTCCGACGAAAAAGAAGGCGAGATTCGACCAGGTGTTCGCGGGCTGCTGGATCGCGTCGCGCGTCGCGAGCGCGCCGCAGCGATCGCTCGCCTCGCAGTACTCGAAGCAGTCGCCGGGCGAAAGCCCGGCCCAGGCCTCGGCAGAAGGGAGCGAAGCGAGCCAGATCGCGAAGAGCACGGCGACGAGCGCCGTCGCGCCGAGCGCGATCGAGACGCTTCGCCACGTCGGGCGAGCGCCCGGATCGCCCCCTGTCTCGTCCACGTTTCGCTCGTTCATTTCCGCTCCGTTCACCCGCCCCCCTCGCCACGAGCCTCCTGGCGCGCCGGTCCCGATGCGCCATGCCTGCGCCGGGGGGCATCCCGGGCGTGTCGCCCCCTCCGCGCGCCCCATTGTGGCGAGCCGCCTTGCGCGCGCAAAGCACTCCTGCGGCGCTGCCGGCATGGCCTCCGCGGCGGACGCGGCGTTAGACTCCCGGCGTGCGACGAAAGAGCCTCGCCACCGGACTCGCCGGAGCCCTGCTTCTCTCGGCCGCCGCCGGGAGCGAGCCAACGGATCGCGCCGTCGAGCGCGAAGCGATGGTCTCGCAGCAGATCGCAGCGCGCGGCGTTCGCGATCCGCGCGTCCTCGCAGCGCTCCGCAAGGTGCCGCGTGACCGCTTCGTTCCCGCCGAGCTCGAAGGCGAGGCCTACCGCGACCATCCACTCCCGATCGGCAAGGGGCAGACGATCTCGCAGCCCTACATCGTGGCGGTGATGACCGAGCTCGCCGCGGTCGAGCCGGGAGAGAAGGTGCTCGAGATCGGCACCGGCTCGGGATACCAGGCGGCGATCCTCGCCGAGCTCGGCGCACGCGTCGTGAGCATCGAGATCGTCCCCGAGCTCGCCGAGATGGCGCGCGGCAACCTCGCCGCGACGGGCTTCGGATCGGTCGAGGTCGTGACCGGAGACGGCTGGAAGGGGCATGCGGCAGGAGCGCCCTACGACGCGATCCTCGTCACGGCCGCTCCCGATCGCGTCCCCGAAGCACTCGTTCGCGAGCTCCGCACGGGCGGGCGCATGGTGCTTCCCGTCGGCACCCACGACCAGCGGCTTCGAGTCCTCGAGAAGACGCCCGACGGAATCCGCGAGCGTGAGCTCTTCGAGGTCCGCTTCGTCCCGATGGTCGAGGGCGATGCGTCCGCGTCGAATCCCGACGCGAACACCTACGAACGCTGAGCGATCGACCCGAGGCGCTCGCCGCAAGGAAAACTCGGGCGCGCACGCATCTCCGTGCGGGGCGACCCACCGGGTCGCCCCTACCCAGGACGCGGAAGTCCGTGCCCAGGACGCGGAAATCCGTGCCCAGGACGCGGGAATCCGTGCCCAGCACGCGGAAGTCCGCGCCCAGGACGCGGGAATCCGTGCCGTGACCTGCCGGCGCCAGCCGGTGGATTGCCACGTTCCCGTGTAGGGGCGACCCGGTGGGTCGCCCTCCGAAGCCCGGGATTCCGGGGCGGTCTTCGCGCTTCCTCGGGGCATGCGCCGATCCGCCCGCACGTTCCGGCGCGCTCGCGAGAGCCGGACCGCCGAGGCTGCGGCGGGCCGTTCAGCGAAAGATCGTCTTCCGGTAGTGCTCGAGCTCGGCCAGGCTCCCGCGCAGGTCGTCGAGCGCGGTGTGCGTCTTCTCCCCCTTCTCGAAGCGGGGGACTCCGGGATACCAGGCCGAAGCGAGCACCTTCAGGCTCGAGACGTCGAGCTGCCGGTAGTGGAGCCACGCCTCGAACGCAGGCATGTACTTCGCGAGGAAGCGCCTGTCCGTGTGGATCGAGTTTCCGGCGAGGATCCCCTGCCGATGCCCGCAATGCGAAGCGACGAGCGCGAGAGCGTCCCGCTCGACGTCCCGAAGCGAGTGGCGAGACGCGCGCACGCGATCGAGAAGCGCCGACTTCTCGTGCATCTCGCGGACGAACGGCTCCATTCGCGCGAGCACTTCTTCCGGCTGCCAGATCGCGCGCTCGAACTCGGCGCGAGGGACGAGATCCGGCCCCGTCACGAGGATTCCCATCTCGATGATCGAGCACGCCTCGAGGTCGAGGCCCGTCATCTCGAGGTCGAGCCAGACGAGCGTGGTCTCCGCCATGGCTCCGAAGCTAGGAGACCGACCCGAGATCCGCACCGCATCGATTGCTCGAAAGGGGCGCCCGGGACGGCTGCGGGCCGAGGCGCCGAAGCGCTAGCCTGCGCAGCGGTCCCCTGCCGCGGAGGTCGAGATGAGCGAGGCCGATCCCCTGGAGGGCCTCTCGGCCCGCACGCGGAGCGTGATCGAGCGCTCGCGCGAGTACCTCATTCCCGGGCGCGTCGAGACCTGGCTCAAGCTCGGGATCCCGCTCGTGATCGGCCGTCGCGAGGGCTACGCCATCTTCGACCTCGATGGCCACCGTCTCCTCGATCTGCATCTCAATGGCGGCACCTACAACCTCGGGCACCGCCACCCCGAGCTCGTCGCCGTGCTGCGCGATGCCCTCGACGAACTCGACGTCGGAAACCACCACTTCCCTTCCGAAGCGCGCGCGGATCTCGCCGAGGCGCTCGCAGCGAAGACACCCGGTGAACTCCACGACTGCGTGCTCGTCCCGTCGGGAAGCGAGGCCAACGATCTCGCGATCCGCGCGGCGAGGCATGCCACGGGGCGACGCAAGATCGTGTCGCTCGACGCCGGCTACCACGGCGCCACCGGCCTCTCGAGCGCGGCCGGGAAGGACTCGAACGCGAAGCTCTTCCGGAGCGACTACCCGGCCGAGTTCGTGACGGTCCCCTTCGACGATCTCGGCGCGATGGAGAAGGCGCTCGCGGATCGCGACGTCGCGGCGGTGATGCTCGAGACGATCCCCGCGACGTACGGCTTCCCGGTCCCGTCCGACGGCTACCTTCCCGGCGTGAAGGCGCTCTGCGAGGCGAGCGGGACGCTCTTCGTCGCCGACGAGGTGCAAACCGGCCTCGGACGCACGGGACACCTCTGGGCGATCGAGGCCTGGAACGTCGAGCCCGACGTGCTCGTGACGGGAAAGGGCCTTTCGGGCGGCCTGTATCCGATCTCGGCCGTGGTGATGACGCGCGCGGTCGGCTCGTTTCTCCGCGAACAGGGCTGGGCGTACGTCTCGACCTTCGGAGGTTCCGAGCTCGGCTGCCGTGTGGCGCTTCGCGCGCTCGAGCTCTCGAGCCGACCCGAAACCCTCGCGAACGCTCGTGCGATCGCGAAACACCTCGCCGCAGGTCTCGCGACGCTTCGCGAGCGGCATCCCTTCTTGCGGGGCGTCCGCCAGAAGGGCCTCGTGATGGGCCTCGAGCTCGAGGGAGCGCTCGGCGCCGTCCGGCTCTCTCGCGCGCTCTACCGGCGTGGGGTCTGGGCGATGTTCGCGGGCTTCGACACCTCCGTGCTGCAGTGGAAGCCGGGACTGCTCGTCGATGTGGCGTACTGCGACGATCTCCTCGAACGCCTCGAGAGCGCACTCGGCGACGTCGAGCGCGAGGGGCCGGCTTGAGCTTCGCGGCGCTTTCCGAGAAGGAGCAGGCCGACCGCCTCGGCGAGCTCGCTCGAAGCGCACTGCTCGCGTTCGGATTCGAGGGCGCCCGGGTATCGCTCCTCAAGTACCGGGAGAACGCGGTCTTCCGCATCGACGCGGACGGCACGCCGCCGCACGTCCTCCGCGTGCATCGGCCCGGCTACCGGAGCGATGCCGAGATCGAATCGGAGATCGCCTGGATGCGCGCCGTTTCCGCATCGGGGATCCGCACCCCGTCGCTCGTCGTTGCCCGCGACGGCTCGCTCGTCGTGACACGGAGCGCAAGCGGGGTCCCCGAGCCCCGGCAATGCGATCTCCAGGGCTGGATCGAGGGCACTGCGCTCGGCTCGCTCGAGGCAGGCGTCGACCTCGACGCCGCGACGCTCCGCTCGGTGTATCGGACGGTCGGCCGCGTGGCCGCCGAGCTCCACGCGCACGGCGAGCGTTGGAGGCGGCCGGAGGGCTTCGTCCGCCCGTCCTGGGACGCCAACGCGCTCGTCGGTGACACACCCGTCTTCGGCGCGTTCTGGGATCTCCCCGAGCTCGACGGCGCGACGCGCGATGCGCTACTGCGCGCACGAGATCGCTCGCGCCGCGTCCTCGAGAAGCTCCCCGCCCCGTCGCTCCTCGTCCACGGCGACCTCATCCCCGACAACCTGCTCGTCGCGGGCGACGCGCTCCACGTGATCGACTTCGACGATTGCGGGACGAGCTCCGTTGCCTTCGAGATCGCCACGACGCTCTTCCCGCTTCGCCTCATGGGGGGCTACGACGACGCGCTCGCCGGCATGCTCGAGGGCTACCGCGCCGTGCGTCCGCTCGACGACGACGAGATCGCGTTGCTGCCCGACCTCCTGCTCGCGAGAGGATTGAGCTACCTCGGCTGGCCGATCGGGCGGCCCGAGATCGCCTCGCAGCGACCGATCGTTCCGTTCCTCGCCCAGGCGCTCGTCGCCATGGCCGCCGAGCTCGAAGGTGGCGGTTAGGATCGCTCGCGTCCGCTTCGCGGGAGCGGCCGCGAGCCTCCGCCCGGCGGGCCGGTTCGCTGGATCAAACGTCGTTCTAACGAGCGGTCCGAAGGCGATTCCTGCTTGTGGATCGGCCCCCTGCACCCCGATCATGCCCGACCGGAGGAGATCGCATGTCGCCTGCACTCAAGCCGAATCTTCGCGGTGCTGCGCTGCTGCGGGCGATCTGGCGCCTCGGCCGCAGCTACTGGACCTCGCGCGAGGCCCGCATCGGCGCCCTGCTCCTCTTCGTCACGATCGTCCTCGAGTTCCTGACCGTGTACGCGAACCTCCTCATCGCGGACTACCAGCGCCAGGTGGTCGAGGGCCTCGAGCATCGCCAGACCAGCGACTTCATCCAGGCCGGCGCCCTCTACATCGTCGTCCTGCTCGGCTTCGTCGCCGCTTCGACGCTCCGCATCTACGTCCGGCAGGTCCTCGAGATCCGCTGGCGGCGCGATCTCACCTCGCAGTTCGTCGGCCGCTGGATCAGCCCGCGCGCCTTCGCGCAGAGCCAGCTCCACCAGGATCTCGACAACCCCGACCAGCGCATCTCGGAGGACATCCGCGACTTCGTCGCGAGCGCGCTCGGCCTCTCCCTCTCGCTCCTCTCTGCGCTCGCCACGCTCGTATCGTTCGGAGGCGTACTCTGGACGCTTTCGAGCGCCTGGAAGATCCCGGTCGACGGCCAGATGATCCAGCTTCCGGGGCTTCTCTTCTGGGTCGCCGTCGCCGCGGCGTTCGTCTCGATCGTCGCCGCGCACTTGATGGGGCGTCGTCTCGTCCCGATCAACTTCGACCGTTTCCGCTTCGAAGCGAACTTCCGCTACGGGCTCGTCCGCTACCGCGACCACGTGAAGGAGGTCGGGCTCAATCGAGGCGAGCTCGTCGAGCGTCGTGGAGCGGATGGCCGCTTCCACGACGTCTACGACGTCTTCTTGCGACTCGTCCGCGCCGAGCGGGACCTGACGCTCGTGACGGGGAGCATCGGGCAGCTGAACGGTCTGCTGCCGCTCCTGCTCGCAGCGCCGGCGTACTTCGGCGGGATGCTCACGCTCGGCATGATCGTGCAGGCGCGCACCGCTTACGATCAGGTCTCGGGCGCGTTGCTCTGGTTCGTGAACGCCTACCGCGAGATCGCCCGCTGGCGAGCCAACGTCGAACGACTCGACGCCTTCGAGGTCGCGATCGACGACACCGCCCGCGTCTTCGAGGGAGCGGGGGTCTGCGTCGTTCCCGCGGCCGACGGCGTCCTCCGCCTCGAGAACGTCCGCCTCGAGGCGCCGATCGGACAGCCGATCCTTTCGGGAATCAATGCAACGGTGCGAGCCGGCGAGCGCGTGGCGCTCGTCGGAGCCGTCGGCAAGGGCAAGAGTACGCTGCTGCGGGCGATCGCCGGGATCTGGCCCTTCGGATCCGGACGGATCGAGCAACCGATCGACGGGGCCATGCTCTTCGTCCCGCAGCTTCCCTATCTACCGATCGGCACGCTGCGTGCGGCCTTCTGCTATCCACGCGAGGAGGGCTGCTTCAGCGACGAGCGCATCCGAGAGGTCCTCGCCGAGCTCGACCTCTCGCATCTCGGTGCGCGCCTCGACGAGTGCACCGCCTGGGACGATGCGCTCTCGGGTCTCGAGAAGCAGCTTCTTGCCCTCGCTCGCGCGCTGCTGCACGAGCCGCGCTGGATCTTCATGGACGACGCCATGTCGGGAATCGACGCCGAGACCGAGCGCCGGCTCTACGAGATCCTCTTTGCGCGACTTCCCGACTCGACCCTCGTCGCGCTCGGAACCGGCGCCGGCGTGCTCGACCTCTTCTCGACGCGCTGGACGCTTCGTCCGGTCGGCGACGGGACCGCCACCTTGCAGGCGGCCTAGCGTGTCCGGATCGAAAGACATCGTCGTGATCGGCCCGGCCCTGGCGACCGACGCACTGCTCGCGAGCGCCGCAGCCGGCTCGCGCGCCGCGCTCGAGCGCGACGGCGATGCGCTCCGCTTCGACTTCGCTCTCGCGGGCCACGGGGCCTGGGCGATCGTCCGGCGAGAGCTCGCCTTCGAGCTTCCCGAACACTATCGGCTGCGGTTGCGGCTTCGCGGCGAGGGGGCGCCCGTCGAGCTGCAGGTGAAGCTCGTCGATCCGTCGGGACGCAACGTCTGGTGGTGGCGCGAGCGCGGCTTCGTTCCGCCCGCCGTCGCGACCGACCTCGTACTCCGCCGGGCGAGCCTGCGTTTCGCGTGGGGGCCGCTCTCGGGCGGAGAGCCTCGCCAAGTGGCGGCCGTCGAGGTCGCCGTCGCCTCCGACACGGATGCGGCCGGCTCGCTCCGGATCGAGGAGCTCGGGATCGAGCCGCGCGCCGTCCACCCTCGGCCGCCCGAGGCCCTCGAATGTCGCGCGTCGAGCGAGCTGCGGGCCGGATCGGCCGCGCGGCTCGCGCGCGGCGGAAGGGGGCGCTGGAGCCCCGCGGCCTCCGATCGATCGCCGCGGCTCGAGCTCGACCTCGGCGATGCTCGCGAGATCGGCGGGCTCATCGTCGAGCGCGCCGCCGCCGAGCCGCCCGTCCCGCTTCGTGTCATCGGCGTCGACGAGACCGGAAGCGAGCGGCTGCTCTTCGACGATCCCGCCGCCCCGTCCCCGGCTTGGCTCGGAACCGCAGAGGCGGAGGCGCGGCTTCTGCGGATCGAGTTTCCTGCCGGCTGGCGCGGCGAAGTGACACGCGTTCGTGTCGTCCCGATCGAGCTCGCAATCTCGCCCGCCCGCCACGCGGCGGCGATCGCGCGGCGCCTTCCGCGCGGGAGGCTCCCGCGACATCTTCTCGGCGAGCACGCGTACTGGGCGGTGGTCGGAGGGGATGGCGACGCGCGCAAGGCGATCCTGACCGAGGATGCCGCGCTCGAGGTCGACGCCGAGAGCTTCACGCTCGAGCCCTTCCTCCGGGTGGACGGCGAACTCGTCACGTGGAGCGACGTCGAGTCGTCGCAGCGCCTCGAAGCGGGTCCCCTCCCGATTCCCTCGGTGGTCTGGCGCTCCGGAGATCTCGAGCTCGAGACGACGGCATTCGCCTCCGGCGACTCCGCAGAGCGGATCCTCGTCGCACGCTACACGCTCACGAACCGGCGCCCGACGCCGCGCGACGTTCGTCTCGTGGTCGCGATCCGCCCCTTCCAGGCGATGCCCGAGTGGCAGTCTCTCAATCTCACGCCCGCGATCGCGCCGATCCGGAGCCTCGCTCGCGAAGGCGCCACGGTCCGCGTGAACGACGCACGGAGCGTCGCGTCGATCTCGGCTCCAGACGCCATCGTGGCGGGATCTCCGGAGGCGGATCCTGGAGACTTCCTCCGTGACGATGCGGCACCGCTCGACCGCTGCGAGGATCCGCTCGGCTTCGCCGAGGCCGCCTTCGTCTTCGATCGCCGGCTCGGGCCGGAGGGCCGCGCCAGCGTGACCCTCGCCCTCACCGTGTCACCGGCAGGCGAGACGCCGCGCGCGGGGCTCGCCGAAGCCGACGCACTCGCTTTCGAGCGCGACGCCTTCGACGACGCCGTCACCCGCTGGAGCGCCCGCGTGGCGCGCGTCGGAATCGTCTTTCCCGAAGCGGCCGGCGAGATCGCGGAGACGTTCCGCGCCTCGCTCGGCTGGATTCTCGTGAACCGCGAGGGCCCGAAGATCCAGCCCGGTCCGCGCTGCTACCGCCGCTCGTGGATCCGCGACGGCGCGCTCACGGCGAGCGCGCTCGCCGAGCTCGGCTTCGCCGAGGAGGCGAAGGCGTTCTTCCGCTGGTACGCCCCCTTCCAGCTTCCCGACGGGCGCGTTCCCTGCGCGATCGACCGCCACGGAATCGATCACGCCGTGGAGCACGACAGCCACGGCGAGCTCGTCTTCGGCGTGGTCGAGACCTTCCGGCTCACGGGCGACGTGTCGTTCCTTCACGAACTCTGGCCGCACGTGCGACGCGCCGCCGACGCGATCGCCGCGCTCGTCGAGCTCCGCAAGGGAGCTTCTTTCGCGGGAGACCCCCGCCGCGGGCTGCTCCCGGAATCGATCAGCCACGAGGGCTACGCCTCGCAGCCCGTCCACTCCTACTGGGACGACTTCTTCGCGCTGAGAGGCTTCGACGATGCCGCGCACGCCGCCGCGATCGTCGGCGACGCGAGCGCACGCGGGCGCTACGAAGCGCTTCGCGACGAGCTCCGACGTGATCTCCATGCATCGATCCACGAGACCATGTCGCGCCACGGCCTCGACGTCCTGCCGGGATCGGTCGAACTCGGTGATTTCGATCCGACTTCGACGGCGATCGCATTCGATCCTTGCGGCGAAGACGAGCGCCTGCCGCGCGCTGCGCTCGAGCGCACCTTCGAGCGCTACTGGCAGGAACTCGACGAACGCAGAAGCGGCGCGAGGCCATTCGACGCCTACACGGCCTACGAGATCCGGAACGCGGTGGCGCTCGTCCGCCTCGGCCACAAGGAGCGCGCCCTCGCGCTTCTCGAAGCGCTCATCGCCGACCAGCGAACGCGGCCCTGGCGCGAGTGGCCCGAAGTCACGACGCGCGATCCGCGCGCCCCCCGCTTCCTCGGGGACCTCCCCCACGGCTGGATCGCGTCGGGGTTCCTGCGCAGCGTGCGGCGCCTGCTGGTCGACGAGCGGCGCGGTCCCGGAGTGCTCGTGATCGGCGCCGGGGTTCCGGAGAGCTGGCTCGACGAAGGGGTCTCCGTGCACGGGCTTCCCACCATCTTCGGCCGCCTCGATCTCGAGATCCGACGGATTGGGGCGTCGGAGGTGCGGCTCCGCTTCGGCGGGGAGTGCCGTCCTCCGGGTGGCGTGGCGATCGGCCCGCTCGCTTCGGGCCAGGTTCGAGCGCTCCGCGTCGACGGAACCACGCAGCGCGTGGCCGGTGCCGCCGAACCGCGGCTGGCCGAGCTTCCGGCCGAGCTCGTCGTCGTCTACGAGGCCTCGGGACCGAGCTCGATCCGGACTTCGTGAAGCGCGCCATCGGCCACGATGGGCCACGCGGCCGCACCGTTTTCGGGAGCGATCGCGGTGGCGTCGACCACGGCACGAACCACTCGCGCTGCCCGGCCGTGTGGATTCGAGACACGGATCCCGTAGCGGGTGGCGCCGGCCGGAAGCTTCAGCTCGAGTGTGAACCCCGGCCATGCGTCCGGGATCCGCGGGCGCAACACGATCCGCCGGCCCGCTTCGATCGAGAGGCCGAGCAGCGACTCGACGACGACCCGGTAGAGCCAGCCCGCCGAGCCCGTGTACCAGGTCCAGCCGCCGCGGCCCACGTGCGGCGCCACGGCGTAGACGTCGGCGGCCACCACGTAGGGCTCGACGCGGTAGATGTCGATCTCGTCGAGCGAGCGCGCATGCGTGACGGGCAGGAGCGTCTCGAGGAGCGAGAAGGCCTCGTCGCGACGGTCGAGCTCGGCGAGCGCGCGGATCGCCCAGGTGGCAGCGTGCGTGTATTGCCCGCCGTTCTCCCGGATCCCGGGAACGTAACCCTGGATGTAGCCCGGATCGTGCGGGCTCTCGTCGAAAGGCGGCGTGAGAAGCCGGAGAAGCCTCCCTTCGGGAAGCAGGAGCTCGGCGAGCGCGGAGCTCATCGCGCGATCCGCACGCTCGCGCTCGGCCAGCCCCGAGATCACCGACCACGCTTGCGGAAGCAGGTCGATCCGACACTCCTCGGCGTCGGCCGTCCCGAGTGGGGTGCCGTCGTCGAACCACGCCCTCCGGTACCAGGCGCCGTCCCAGGCATTCGCCTCGACCGCCCGCGCGAGCGCACTCCGGTGTGCGGCGTAGCGCGCGGCACGCCCGGCTTCGCCGCGCGCCTCGCAAAGAGGCTCGAAGCCCCGCAACACGTCGGCAAGGAAGAACGCCATCCACACGCTCTCGCCGCGCCCCTCGCGGCCGACCCGGTTCATGCCGTCGTTCCAATCGCCGGTGCCCATGAGCGGGATCCCGTGCGCGCCCACCGCGAGTGAGCGTTCGATCGCGAGACAGCAATGCTCGAAGACGCTCGCCTCGACCCCGGCGCGCTCCGTCGGGAGGTACGCCTCGTCCTCTCCGTCGGCGAGAAGCCGTGCCTTCACGAATCCCACGCGCGCGTCGAGCAGCGCGGCGTCGCCCGTCGTCTCGACGTAGCGCGCGACCACCCAGGGCAGCCAGAGAAGATCGTCGGAGAAGCGCGTCCGCGTACCGCGATCGGCCGGTGGATGCCACCAGTGGAGGACATCCCCCTCGACGAACTGGTGCGCGGCGTGGAGCAGGATCTGCTCGCGCGTGAGATCGGGGCGGACGAGCGCGAGTGCCGACGCGTCCTGGAGCTGGTCTCGGAAGCCGAAGGCCCCCCCCGACTGATAGAAGGCGGTCCTCGCGTGCAGCCGGCACGAGAGCACCTGGTACGGGAGCCAGCCGTTCACGAGCCGGTCGAGACCTTGCAGGGGAGTCTCGATCCGGACGGCGTCGAGGGTCCTTCCCCAATCGGCGCGAACCGCGTCCAGCGTGCGGTCGAAGGCCTCCCGGCTCGCGAAACGCGCGGCGAGGCAATCGGCAGTGTTCCCGTCCTCGGCCTCCCCGAGGACGAAGACGCAGGTCTCGCTCGCTCCCGGAGCGAGTTCGATCGCCACGCGATGCGCGAAGCAGGGGTCGAGCCCCGCTCCGGTGCGACCGTCGAGGCGCTCGTCGAAACCGATCGCGCGCGGTGCGGCGAGCGAACCTCCCGCTCCGACGAAGCTCGCGCGATCGGCTCCGGACTCGACGTGCGCCCCTGGCGGTGCGGCGACGGCCGAGAAAGCGACGCGGCCGGCAAAGACTCCCGCGAGTCCGTTTCTCGCTCGAAGACTCCGGCCGTCGTCGCGTGCCTCGACGACGGTCGCGTGGGCGATCTCCTCGGGAAGAACGCCGAGAACGAGCCGACGATACGCGAAGAGCGAAAGCCGTCTCCGCCTCGACGACGCATTGCGGAGCGAGATCCGCACGAGGGCGGCGGGAGCGTCGGGGGCGACCAGCAGCGTCGTCTCCTGCTCGAGTTCTCGCGACGTGTGTCGCCAGACCGAGACTCCCAGGCCATGGCGCACCTCGTAGCCGCCCTCGCCCGGCGTCGGTCCGGGCTGCGGAGACCAGAACACGCCGGCGTCGTCGTCGCGGATCCAGAGGGCCTCGCCGTGCGGATCGGCGACGGGGTCGTTCGACCAGGGGGTGAGCCGGTGTTCGCGCGAGTTCGCCGCAAACGTGTGTGCGGCGCCACGCTCGGAGACGACGACGCCGAAGCCCGGGTTCGCGATCACCTGGGCCCATGGCGCCGGCGGGAGCGCCTCTCGCGAGGCGCCTTCCCCGACGCGGACGACGTACTCGTGACCTTCGCGAGCGAACCCCCCTCTCCCGTTCTCGAGGTCGAGCCGCTCGCCCGAGGCCGCGAACGTTCCGACACCCGAGGGTGTTGCTTCGATGGCACGAGGGGCCGCCGCGGGCATGGCGGTCGATTCGAGCAGGGGCCAGCCGTCTCGAAGCACGAGCCTCGCGCAGGCGCGAGCAGAATCGAGCGCATTCGCGGGGGCATCCGCCGGAGGGACGACCACGGCCGTCGAGGCCGGCGTCTCTCGCGAGAGCGCCAGGCCGCGGACGCCGACGCCGAGCGCGGACCAGTAGTCGATCGCGACCGCGAGCTCGCCGGCGAGCACGGCGGCGTTCGGCCCCGGCTCGATGACGGCGAGCGGAGCGTCGGGCGGAATGCCGAAGATCCAGAGATCGTCGGGCGAGCCGTGCACGCGGCGATGGACGTCCGGGTCCGCGCGAAGCCCGCGCGCGCCGACCAGCATGCGGCCGAGAAGCGCCTCGAGGTACTCGGCCTCGGCGGTCTCGAGCTTCCGCTTCGCGCGCTCGGCCTCGATGCGATCGCGGGCCGCGCGTCTCGTTTCGTCGAAGGCCCCGGGCCGCTCGGCCGTGAGGGCGAGGCGACGGGCCTCGCCCCGATCCGTCGCGACGGAGACGACCGCGAGCCAGCACGCCTTCTCGCCGGGAGCGAGCGAAAGCGTCCGCCGAACGCTCGCCACGGGATCGAGCACGTTTCCGACCGTCCCCGAAAGCTCGGCTCCGGGGTCGAGCGCCGCCGGCCGCGCGAGCGAGCGCCCGCGTCCGAGAAAGCGCGCGCGATCGGTTTCGTACGAGGCCTCCCCCGGCCCGAAGAGCGCATGGGCGAGCGCGAGCGTTTCCTCCGACCGCTCGCGAGGCCGCCGTCGCGCGAGGAGCAGGCCGGCCGCCGGATCGACCTCGGTCTCGACGAAGAGTTTCGAGAAGGCAGGGTGCCCGGCGTGCGCTCCCGGATGGTGCAGCACGATGCCGAAGCAGGTCGTGATCGAGAGCCGTCGCGTACGCGAACTCGCGTTGCGAACCCGTAGCTGCCGCAGCTCGAGCGAGGCGTCGGGCGAGACCACGATCTCGCAGCTCGCCTCGATCTCCCGCTCGCTGCGCTCGAGGCGGACACGGCCCGGTTCGGAGCGGGCGCTCGTCCGCGCCAGGTTGCTCCTGATCGGCGCGCGGCCGAAGGACCAGGCGCCTCCTTCGTCCTCGTCGCGAAGGAAGACGAAGGTACCGCCCCCCTCCTCGACCGCGTCGGGAGTCCAATCCGTCACCCGACGCCAGCCGAAGGCCGTGAAGCCCGTCCCGTCGCCCGTCACCAGGGTGTGGAGGGTCCCGTTCGAGAGCAGCCGGGCAGCGGGGCCCTCGCTCGGCGAAGCCGGGAGGTCCGGACCGATGAGACGAAACGCCACCACCCCCCCATCGCTCGCACGTGCGCGGGCCTTTGCTAATCCCAAGGCTGCCATGAACCGACCCGTCCCGCCCGCACTGCCCATCTTCGTCCTCCTCTTCGTCGCCGCGACGCTCGTCGTGCCCGCGGCTTCGGTGTGGGCCGGCGCTCCGGCCGCCGTCGCCCAGGCGGCAAAGCCCGGGGGCGAATCGCGCAAGCCGACGGCTCCGGCCGAGCCGCAGAAGCAGAAGCCGAAGTCGCCCGCGCCGCCGGCTCCACCGCCCGTCGTGAGCGGGCCCTTCACGTTCGACAAGGTCGAGGCGATGGCGCGCGAGCTCGCCTCGAAGCCCTACCAGGCAGCCGTGGCCGCGCTTCCGAAGCCCCTCGCCGACGCGAGCTACGACGACTACCGCAAGCTCCGCTTCCGACCGGACCATGCGCTCTGGCGCGGCAAGAGCCGCTTCGAAGTCCAGCTCTTCCACATGGGCTTCCTGTTCAAGACGCCGGTCAAGATCGTCGTCGTCGATCAGGGCAAGGCCGAGCCGCTCACCTACGACAAGGCGATGTTCGATTTCGGCGACACGGACCTCGCGAAGTCGATCAGCGCGCCTCTCGACTACGCGGGCTTCCGCGTCCACTACGACCTGAACGATCCCGCGTACAAGGACGAGATCATCGTCTTTCTCGGCGCTTCGTATTTCCGCTTCCTCGGCCGCGAGCAGCGTTACGGCCTCTCGGCGCGCGGGCTCGCGATCGACACCGCAGAGCCCCGCGGCGAGGAGTTCCCGTTCTTCCGGCAGTTCTGGCTCCTGACCCCCGATCCGAAGTCGACCGAACTCGTGATCTACGCCCTCATGGACAGCCAGCGTGTGACGGGCGCGTACAAGTTCGTCCTCCATCCCGGAACGGATACGCGGATCGACGTGACGACGCGGCTCCACTTCCGCGCCGAAGTGAACAAGGTCGGGATCGCACCGCTCACGAGCATGCACCTCTACGGCGAGAACCGATCGCGGATGTTCGACGATCATCGGCCCGAGGTGCACGATTCGGACGGCGTGCTGATCCATTCGGGAACCGGCGCGTGGCTTTGGCGCCCTCTCACCAATGGCCGCGAGCTCCGCGTCTCGGCCTTCCAGGAGCGGGGACCGCGTGGCTTCGGCCTGTTCCAGCGCGACCGCAAGTTCGCCCACTACCAGGACACCGAGGCCGAGTACCACCGGCGCCCGAGCTACTGGGTCGAGCCGATCGGCGACTGGGGAGAAGGCGCCGTCGAACTCGTCGAGATCCCGTCGAACGAGGAGATCCACGACAACATCGTGCTCTACTGGATGCCGAAGGACCGGCCGCGCGCGGGAAGCGAGCTCGGCTTCTCGTACACCCTCCACACCATGCTCGGCGATCCCGGACCGGATCGGATCGGCCGCGTCGTCGAGACCCGGATCGGCTCGTCCGTCGTTCCGGGGACCGGCGAGAAGCCCTCGCCGAGCAAGCGCCTCGTGGTGATCGAGTTCGACGCGGGCGAGCTCCCGCTGCTCGGAGCAAAGCTCCCGGTCGAACCGGAGATCCGCACCTCGAACGGCGTGGTGAGCGAGCCGCACGTGTGGAAGCTTCCCGAGGGCGGCCGCTGGCGGCTCAGCTTCCGGATCGACACGCAGGGCGCCCCGGCCACCGAACTCATGGCCAAGCTCGTCCTCGACGGCCGACCGATCACCGAAACCTGGATGTACCGCTACACGCCGTAGCCGGAAAGCGCGACTCAGCATGCCCGACGGCGGCCGAAGCAGCGAGACCAAACGGGAGGACGCCTCGACGGCGCGTCGGATCCGGCCCGTGGCGCCCCGCGCTCGCCGCGCGACGTTCTTCGGACTCGGCCTCGCGACGACCGCCTTCGCGTCGTTCTCGATGGCCGACATCCTCGGCGCGAACGGCATGCAGCCGATCGAGAAGGCGATCCTCTCGCTCTTCGTCTTCAACTTCTTCTGGCTCGCGCTCTCGTTCTGGTCGGCCTTCATGGGCTTCGTCTGCGAAGCCCTGCGGATCGAGCCGATCAGCTTGCGACGCCGGGCGTCGCTCCACCCGCCCACGACCGAGCCGCTCGCCACCCGCACAGCGATCGTGATGGCCGAACGCAACGAACCGCCGGATCGGATCTTCGCGGCGTTCGAGGCGCTCTACCGCGATCTGCAGCCGACGGGCGTGATCGGCTACTTCGACTTCTTCATCGTCTCGGGAAGCCGCGACCCGGAGCGAACCGCCGCCGAGCGCAGGGTCTGGGCCGCGACGTGCCGCCGGCTCGGCGCGTCGGGCCATCTGTTCTACTGGCAGCGCGAGGAACACCACGGCCGCAAGGCAGGGACGATTGCGGATTTCCTGTGCCGCTGGGGTGATCAGTACGATCACATGATCGTATTCGATGCCGACAGCCTGATGACCGCCGACACCGTCGTCGAACTGGTCCGCCTGATGGAAGCGAACCCGCAGGCCGGCCTGATCCAGACGCTTCCGATGCCCGTGAACGCGACGACGCTCTTCGCGCGCGCGCTCCAGTTCGCGAGCTGGGTCTACGGAAGGGTCTACGCCACCGGGACGGCGTGGTGGCAGATGGGCGAGGCCAACTACTACGGCCACAACGCGATCGTTCGCACGCGCGCGTTCCGGACGAGCTGCGGTCTGCCGGTGCTTGCGGGAAAGCCGCCCCTCGGAGGCGAGATCCACAGCCACGACTTCGTCGAGTCGGCGCTCCTGCGCCGGAGCGGCTGGGCCGTCTACTTCCTGCCGCATCTCGAGGGGAGTTACGAGGAACTCCCGAGCAACCTCCTCGACTTCGCCGTCCGCGATCGGCGCTGGGCGCAGGGGAACCTCCAGCACCTGAAGCTCCTTCGCGCCCGCGGCCTCCACTGGCTCTCGCGCTTCCACTTCTTCTCGGGAGCCTTCGCCTTCGCGCTCTCGCCGCTCTGGCTGCTCTTCCTCGTGCTGAGCACCGCCGAGATGGTGCTCGCGGCGGTGGTCGGACACGCGTATTTCCCGGAAGGTCGGAGTCTCTTTCCCGAGTGGCCGATTTCGAAGCTGACCGAGACGATCTCGCTCGCCGCGCTCACGGTCTCGCTGCTCTTCGTCCCGAAGATCCTCGGTCTCCTGCTCACCCTCTTTCGCGATCGGCGGCGCTTCGGAGGAGGCGTGCGGATCTTCGTGAGCACGCTCCTCGAGATGGTGTTCTCGATCCTGATGGCGCCGATCATGATGGCGCTCCACAGCTATTTCGTGGCGATGCTGCTTCTCGGACGCGTGACGGGCTGGGATCCGCAGCACCGCTCCGAGCGAGGTCTCGGCATGCGCGAGACCTTCTCGTCGCTCGGCGTGCTCTTCTTCCTGGCGGTCGGCTGGGGGGTCCTGTTGATCGTCGCCGCGCCCGATCGGGCATGGTGGGTGCTTCCGGTGCTGACGGGCCTCGTCCTCGCCGTCCCCGTGACCGTCTGGTCGAGCCGCGGAAGTGTCGGTCTCAAGCTTCGCGAGGCCCGCTTCCTGCTCACGCCCGAGGAGTCGCTTCCGGATTCGGTGATCACGGTCGCGAGCGACGCGCAGCGCGTGAACGCCGCCGTGCTCGCCGCGCCGGCATCGACGATCGTCGAACCCGAGCCGCCCCCCCCTGCGAAGCTCGAGCCGATGGATCCGGCACCGATCGACCACTGGCCGCCGCGCGGGTCGCGCCGGATCTTCGGTCCGCCGCGCCGGCCGACGCCCGGGCGCTGAGGCATCGAGACGCGTCGCGTCGGTCTCCTACCGGGACGTCGGGCGCGGAGGGCGACCCACCGGGTCGCCCCTACCCCTGCATCGGGCGCGGGCGCCCGTGGCACGCATCGGGAGTGGGCGTCCGTGACACGCATCGGGCGCGGGCGCCCGTGGCACGCATCCGGCGTGGGCGTCCGTGGCGCGCATCGGGCGTGGGCGTCCGGGACACGCATCGGGCGCGGGCGTCCGTGACACGCATCCGGCGTGAGCCGCCGGGACCCGGCCGTCGGCCCAGAGGACACGAACGTTGGATGCCCACGCCTCGGCCGCTCGTGGCGAGCGTCGTTCGCGAGCAGCGGATCGCGGGCGAGACCGGGATCGCGCCGATCGATCCCCGCGGTCGCGGTTGCGCGGGGTCGGGATCGCACCGATCGATCCCCGCGGTCGCGGGGCTGCGCGGGTCCTCGTGTAGGGGCGACCCGGTGGGTCGCCCCTGCTCGACGATACGGGAACCGGCGCTCGCTCCCCGGGGCAGGCCTTCGGCCGTTCCATCCCGACGGGTCCCGACCCCTGGCCCGCTCCATCGAGGCGGACAGGCCCGTCTATTGACTGACTGATACGGTCATTATATCATCGCCGCATGGCCCGCCCGATCGCTCCCGACCGCTTCCACGACCTGGTCGAAGCCGCGACCGCCGTCTTCCTCGAGCAGGGATACCGGCGGACGCAGATGGCGGACGTCGCCGAGCGGCTCGGCGTCGCGAAGGGAACCCTCTACCTCTACGTCGAGAGCAAAGAAGCGCTCTTCCACGCCGTCGTCCGCCACGCCGACCGCGACGAGCGCATCGAACTTCCCGAGACGCTTCCCGTCGCGACGCCCTCCCCCGGCGCCACCCTCGAGGAGGTCCGCAAGCGCGTCGCGGAGAACCGCCTCCCGGCGCTCGCCGGAGCGCTCGCGCGACGCCGCGTCGGGGACGTTCGCGCCGAGCTCGACGAGATCCTCCGCGAGCTCTACCGGGTGCTCGCGCGGCATCGGATCGGGATCAAGCTTCTCGACCGCTGCGCGCACGACCATCCCGAACTCGCCGCCGTGTGGTTCTCGAGCGGTCGCGAGGGGGCGGTGGCGCTCTTCGAGGCGTATCTCGCCGATCGGATCCGCCGCAAGCGGCTCGCACCGGTCACGAATCCGGCCGTGACGGCGCGGATCGTCCTCGAGACCGCCGTCT
>CAJPFO010000256.1 GCA_905339255.1 Myxococcaceae bacterium | reverse complement strand
TCGAGCTCGACGTACGCAGCGAGGAGCAAGCGCCCGGCGTGCCGGGCGAGCTCGCTCCCGGCCATCTCGTAGGCCAAGGGCTCGACGTCCGGATCGGTGCCGGCGGCGCCGAAGAGAGCGCGCACCTGTGCCACCCATTCGGGCGAGGCCTGCAGGAGCAGGGCCTCCGCGTCCGGCCTCGGGGCCGAGAGCTCGACCGGAGTCCCGGCACGGAGTGCCAAGAGCGCGCCCGGCAAGAGACGCGGACGGTCGGGGTCGCCGCGGAGCGCCAGTTCGCCACGTGTGACGTGGACGAGCGAGAACGGTGTGATCGAAACGGGAAACCTCGCCCCCTCGATGCGGCGCACGCTCGGAAGCATCGCTCCCTCCACCAGCAGCATCCGCCCTCCCAGCGCATTCGATCATAAGCGCCACGCGCTCCCGTGTTGTGAACGCAAGATGGAGACTGGAGGACGACGCTGCGAGGGAACGTGGCCACACCCGTTGATTGGGGGGATTCGGTGGCGTTTTCGTGAGGGACGCCACGGGAGGCACTCCCCCGCCACTTCCAACCGGAGATGCGAAGGAGCGCAACGCGCTGACGAGTTCGCGCGTCCGTCGTGATTTCTCCACCACGAGACGTCCGAAGATCGCGCCCGCTGGCCTCGGAGCGAGGGTTTGGCACCCGGGCTCCGCCATAGACTGACGCTCGTTCGGAGCTGGCATGCGCGCGCTCCGGACGCTGAACCCGACTCCAACGAGCGCCCGGGGCCGGAACGTTCCCGGACGACCTCCAACCAATCGAAGGGACGAGACGACTTATGCGAACCAAGCTCTTTCTCGGTATCGCCCTGGCGACCGCCGGTATGGCCGGCCACGCCAGTGCGGAGACGTGCGTGGGCTCGCCCGACGCAGGCGAGTGTGCGCAGACGGCGGGAGCAGTCAGCCAGATCGTCACGGATACGGTCTGGGGCGTGGCTCCGTTCACCTGCCCGATCATCCTGAACGAGCCGGTCTTCGTGAAGGATGGCGCCACGCTCAGCATCAGTGCCGGGTGCGTCGTGCGCGGCCAGCCGCGCCAGGCTGCCGTCCTGCAGGGGCAGACGGCGGGTACGCCGGGCGCACTGATCGTGACCCAGACGGGCAAGATCAAAGCGGTCGGTACGGCTCTCGCTCCGGTCATCTTCACGACCGCCGCCACCGACAACGACCAGAACGGCGAAGCCGACGCGGCCGGCTTCGATCGCGCGCCGTATGGCGGCGCCGGTTCGGGCGACCTCTTCCTCGACGACGATCCGCTCGGCGACCCCCTCTCCCCGCTCAACAGCTTGGGCGTCGAGAACACCGACCTCTGGGGTGGCCTCGTGATTCTCGGCAATGCGCCCACCAACCTCTCGAATGCAGCGGGCCAGGGCTACGGAAAGCAGACCATCGAAGGTCTCACCTTCCCCGGCTTCCCGGCCGCGGACGCCATCTACGGCGGTGTGAATCCGCACGACAGCTCGGGCCGACTCGAGTACGTCTCCGTCCGCCACGGCGGCGACGAGCTCGGCGAGGGCAACGAGCTCAACTGCATCTCCTACGGTGCAGTGGGCGACGGCACGAAGGTGTCCTTCGTCGAGTGCTACGTGAACTTCGACGATGGCCACGAGTTCTTCGGTGGCACGGTCTTCACCGACCACCTGGTGGCGTCCCACATCGGCGACGATGCCTTCGACCTCGACCAGGGCTTTACGGGCGTCGGGCAGTTCTGGTTCGCGAACGCTTGCGCGTTCAACGAGAACAGCGGCAGCACCTACGGCTCCAAGTCGTGCGACAAGCTCGGTGAGTGGGACGGCGACGACTACAACGCGCCCGAAGAGAATCCGGCCGGACAGAACGTGAACCTGAGCACCAGGTTCCAGGTTCCCGGCACGGTGAACCCCCCCATCGCGGCGGTCGATTCGACTCCCTGGCCGCTCTCCTTCCCGGTGGTCTACAACTTCACGGGCATCGGGCCCGGTGGCGCCACGGGTCCGGACGCGTTCACGAACCCGGCCGCGTCTCCGCTTTCGGCGGCCGCGATCGGTGGCAAGAGCGGCGTGAACATGCGGCATGGTTTCGCCGGCCGGATGTTCAACGCCATCATCGTGAACACCGCGAACAGCCCGAACCTGGCGACTGCGACGGGGCACGCCATCCGCGTGCAGAACGGCGCCGGCGGCGCTCCCGGCTTCGACGCCGAGACCAACGCGGGTGTCGGTCTGATCGCCATCGGCACCACCACGCTGGAGGACGTCCAGACGCCGACGGGCGCCACCGATACGGCGCTCGACAACGGCGATGCCATCCGTGAGGACCTCGGTGCACCGGCCGGCGCCAACAGCGCCAACTGCGTGAACACGGCGTACCTCGGACTGACCGCGGAGAACAACCTGATCAACCCGACGGGTGGGGGCACCGGGAAGCTTCTCGGTGTCGTGCAGCCCACCGTGAACCCGCGGCCGCGCTTCGGTGCCTGTGGCAGCAATGGTGTGCCGCCCCAGGGTCCGGGCCTCGACCGCAACGCCACCTACCGCGGCGCCTTCGCCCCCACCGGTTCGCTCTGGACCGATGGATGGACGGCGCTCGACAAGGGTGGGCTGCTCTAGTCCGGCCTGATCGCTGAAGCGTTCCGGCCCGCCCCGAGCCGAGGGGCAAAGGGGCGGGCCGGGACCACCCGTTCGCAACCAATAAAAAAAGGCAGGGTCATCGCCATGAAGCTCCGTGCTCTCTCCCTCTCGATCGCGCTGGTGGCTGGCGCCAGCTCCGCTCAGGCAGCTACGGTTGCCGGCTTCGACTTCTCGCAGTACATCGTCGGCTTCCTCAGCACCGACGGCGGCATCTCGCTCGTGAACACGCTGCCTTCCAACTACTCGGACCTCGACAACACGCTCTTCCCGGGCCTTGGCATCGGTTCCACGCAGTACGGCACGATGTACCTGAATGGCCAGTTCGGTTCCTACAACACGCCGGCCGACGGCTTCAACGACCCGCTCGTGCCCAGCGTGCCGGACGTGAACGCGCAGGCCGTCCCGCTCGGCGTGTTTCCGGGGCCCATGGGGAGCGCCGCTGCTCTTCAGATTCTCCTGACCGAGTCGCCGACGCCGAGCCAGGGCCAGACGAACGCGAACAGCCTGCAGGCCCTCGATCCTCAGGGCATCATCCAGCCGGGTGAACTGATCGACGTGGTCTTCCAGGCCGATCTCGGCACGCTCTCCGGAAGCGGCTGGCAGATCGGCTTCGGTGGTCAGATGCTGGGGCCCCAGGGCGGCAGCTCGAACGTGATCGTGGAGTTCTCGGAAGACGGCTCGCTCTACCAGCAGATCGGTGTGGCGGTGCTCACTCCGGCGGCCACGCCGTTCCTCTTCAATGCGCCGGGTTCCGCGCAGAACCTCGACGAGGCGTTCTTCCGCCTCCGCTTCACCCCGGACTTCTTCGGTGCCCCGAGCGTGGACAACGTCCAGCTCCTCGCCGAGGTCGTTCCGGAGCCCGGCACGATCGTGCTGACGATGGCGGGCCTTGCCGGTCTCGCGGCCATGGGCCGCCGCCGCGACGCCTAGTCGGCGTCTCGATTCCGGCAGATTCGTTCCGGAACCGCCACCCGCTCGCGGGGTGGCGGTTCCCTTTTTCTCCCGTCCCGGAGATCCTGTAGCCATGCAGAATACGCGAAGCCGTCGTACCGCCCTCGGGTTGCTGGCCGCCCTGCTCCTGGGCGCGGCGGTTCAGCCGCCGAAGTTCGATGCGGCCGACCCTGCTGCACCTCGCATCACCGAAGCGAACGTTTTCGAGAACGAGCGCTTCTGGCCCTACCAGGTGGAGCTCACGAAGCCCTTCACGCCGGCCGGTCGCAAGGCGCCGCTCGAGGCAGGCACGCTCGCCGTGCTCGTCCGGCTCGAGCGACCCGGAGTGGCGCGGATCGACTTCGGCCGTGATGGACGCGCCGAGGTGCCCGTGGGCGCCACGGACATCGTCGCCCGCGCCGATCGCATTCGCCTCGGTGAGGAGCAGAAGATCGCGCCGAACCTGGTCTTCGCCATCGGGACGAGGCTCGTCGACTCCGCCGCGCCCTCGATCCAGGGTCTGGACCTCGGTCCGGTCTATGCCGCGAAGGCTTTCGTGGCCGTCTTCGCGGATCCCGCATCGGATGGCTTCGCGGGCATCGCCGAGGGCTTGAAGCAGCTCGGTGAGCGCGAAGGCGTGCTCGTGGTTCTCTTCGCCAAGGGCGAGCACCCGGATCGCGTGCTTCGGGAACGGCTCCGGAAGCTTGCCTGGACGGTTCCCTTCTTGCGGGACAGTTACTCGGAGGGTTACATCTCTGCGCTTCGCGCAGATCACGCCCCCATGCCGTCCGTGATGGTGCTCACGCCGGACGGGCGCGTCCTGCTCGATGCGCCTTGGAATCCGGAGCGGGTGGGCGATTTGGAATCGGCTCTCGACGTAGTGCTCGGCTCGAAGCCGGATGGCGGCGCCAGAGCGAAGGGGGAGCCGAAGTGAGAGGATGGGCCCGCGGGCGTGCGAAGTGGCCGTCCCGCATCGGCTGGTCGCTTCTCTCGATCGGGATCGCCCTCGCCATGGGCTGTGCCGCGTTGCCTGGCGGCGGCGCGAGCTCTCTCCTGGCTCGGGGCAAGACGGCCGTGGAGAAGGGCGAGCTGCTCGAGGCTTACGCGATCTTCAAGCAGATCGAGCGCGAGTATCCGGACAGCGAGGAGAATCACGAGGCATGGCACTACGCCGTTGCGATCTTCCAGCGCAAGTACCAGGAACTCCGCCACAAGGACCCGCGCTCACCCTGGGTCTCGGAGGAGCCGGAGTTTCTCTACGGCTGGCTCGTTCATCGCGTCGCGCGCGGCGACGGTGACAAGGCGGCGCGGATCCTCTTCAGGGGGATGCCCTGGAGCTTGTACCAGGCCTACCTCGCCTGGGCGGAGGGCCGGCCCGAGACTGCGGGCTGGCGCATCGTCGCCGAGGAGGACAACGGCATCATCGAGAAGGTGGAGATCGATCGAAGCTGATCTCGACCGTCACGATGCCGATGGATTGCGATCTCGGCTGACACGACGTCGCGATCCTAGGACGCCGATCCGATCTCGTGCCTGCGCGAGCCGAACCAGCGCTCGGTGGCCTCGTCGGCGGGGAAGAACGATTCGAGGGTGAGATCCTCGGCGGTCACGTCGAGCGGCGTCCCGATGCTCGTGAGAAGCGTGAAGAGTCGCAGCTCGTCGTCACCGCGGCGGAGGTGGAGCATGGCGACGGGCGCTCCGCCGAGCGGTGCGCACCGGAGCCGCCCGGCAACGTCCGGGTAGGCGCGGACTTCTTCGAGAAGCTTGCGTCGCCCCTCGTCCGCTGGTCGTGCATGGTAGGCGCGCTCGATCCTTTCGAGGACGACCGAGCTCACCTCGCCCCAGTTCACGACGTGACGCCGCAATCCCTCGGGATGCAGCGTGGCACGCACGAGGTTCTGCGAGATCGCCTCGGAAACCTCGCTCGGGTCGAGGAAGGTCCGCAGCAGCCGCCGGCCCCCCCCGTTTACGCGCAGCACGTTCCAGCAGCGGTCGATCACAACGGCGGCGTAGGGCTCTTGCTGCGCGAGGAGGAACTCGATCGCCCGATGGATCGGTGCCATGGCGGCGCCATCGAGGGGGGTCGAAGGATGGATCGGCGCGAGCCCGGCGCCGACGAGAAGAGCATTTCGTTCGCGTAGATCGAGACCGAGCACCCCCGCCAGTTGAAGCACCATCTCGCGGCTCGGCCGCGCCTTGCCCGTCTCGAGACAACTCAGGTGGCGGGCCGAGACGTCTGCTTCGAGGGCGAGGCTCTCCTGGCTCCATCGATGGCGCGTCCGGTGCGCACGAAGGAGCTGCGCGAAGACTTCGGTCACGGACGAAACGTACCGCCTGGCAGGTGATCGCGCCCATGACGTGCGAGATCATGGAACTCGATCTCGCGATGCTTCATCCATTCCGGGAGCCGCCAGGTGGTGCCGTCGATCGCACGGTGCACGGATGCCGGCTCGAGATCACCGCGGTCGGCGAAGGATCCGTACGATCGAGAACGAGCGAGCCGACCCACCCATGGGAGATACGTCATGAGCGTCTTTCGTGCGCTTCTCGCTCTCGTCTTCGCGACACTCTTGGCCTACACGAGCGTGGTCATCGCCAACCACGGACTCGGCCTTTTCCCGATCTTCTTTGGCGACATGGCGAAGCTCGCCTGGCCGGGCCAGTTCAACCTCGACTTCCTTTGCATGCTCGCCCTGTCGGCGCTCTGGGTGGCCTACCGACATCGGTTTCGTGGGCCGGGTCCCTTGCTCGGGCTGTGCGCGTTCTTCGGCGGCGCGCTCTTCTTGAGCCTCTATCTCTTCATCGAGTCGTTCCGGACGAAGGGCGACGTCACCGCGCTCCTGCTCGGCGAGAACCGGGGGGCGTGAGATCGGTGCATCGTCCCCTACGGGATCTTCTACGCCGTTGGGTGTGGGGCGGCGGTCGCTCTGGGATCCCTCCGGCCGTGCTCGACCGACCCCCTGCAGCGAGGCACGAGACTGGGGGCATGCAGCCCTGCGAGGAGCGGTGGCCCGGGAGCCTGCCGCGATCGAGCGCCACGTCGTCGCGGGTGAGACGCCCCGCGCCAACACCACCGCGATCAGCAGGGAGAAGCTTCCGATCCGTCCGTCTCGCGCTCTCAGCGCAGCAAGCCGATTTCCTGTGCGATCTCGTCGGCCAGCAGGCCGAGTGCCTGGCTCAGCGCGGCCACGCGATCCGCGTAGGAGTCGCTCGCCGAGCTGGCGCGGAGCGTGCTGTCGCGCACCAAGAGCGGCGTCTTCTCGCCCGGCGTGTGGACCTGCCAGCCCACCCTGAGGATCGCCGTTCCGGTCTCGTCGACGTCGAAGCGCGCTACATCCACCGCCACCCGGTGCGCGAAGACCGGGTTCTCCGTGCGAGGGAAGGCCACGACGCGATCGCCCGGCAACCGCGCGGCGAGGTCCTCGACCAGCACCCGCGGCAGCATGTCGTCGAGCGGGCCCGCCCACTGGTCGTACGCGCCGAGCCTTGCAGCATTGGTACCGTCGCGCGTCACGATCTCGGGTCGGTCCCGGTCGTCGGGGAGCGAAACCGGACCCACGGCGACGACGGCCGTCGCGCGCGTCGCGGCCTCCGCGCCCGGTCCGGGCGTGAGCAGGTAGTAGCGCGTGGGCGTCGTCGCGCAGCCGGAGCCCGCAACGATCGCGCCGAGTGCGAGGACGCAGGCGAGCCTCCGCATCACGGGGCCGTCCCCTTGCCGAAGATGAGAGCGTTGGGATCGCGCTCCAGGAAGTCGGCGAGTACCCGTAGCGAGCGCGCCGTACGCGTGAGCTCCGCGATCATCCGGCCGAGCTCGTAGCGGAGCGCGGAGTCCGGTCCGATCGCGTCTCCCGCATCACCGATCAAGACCTCGGCCTTCTCCAAGGCGCCGCGCGCCGCCGCGAGCGTTGCATTCACGTTGTCGACCATCTCGGGAACGCCTTCTTGGACCTTCTTCGAAGCGAGCAGGCGGTCGATGGTCTGCACACCGTTTCGGAGATCGGTGACGAGCTGGCCGATCGGCGCCTTCGCCAGATTCTGCACGAACTTCGTCGCTTCCTGCTTCAGCTCCTGAATGTCGGAGGGCACGGTGGGAATCACCGGGAGCTCGCCCTCGAAAACGAGTTCCGCCTTCGGGGCGTCGGGGAAGAACTCGAGGCCGATGAGCAGCGAGCCCGTGAGGAGATTTCCCGACTGGAGCTGCGCCCGGAGGCCATGTTTCACCATGGCGGCGGCGCGCTCCCGGCCGGGAGATTCCGAGAGCTTGCCCCGGAGCGAGGCGCGCTGCGGCTGGATCTCGAAGACGACCGGGATTTCGACCTCGCTCGTATCGAGGTCGATCTCCAGGCTCACGCTCTTCACGACGCCGATCTGGAGCCCCCTCATGAGCACCGGGGCGCCCGGAAGAAGCCCCTCGACGGAGCCCTCGAAGCGCGCGAGGAACGGGATGCGCTCGGTGTACTGCCCCTCGGCGATGGCCTCGTGGCTGTCGAAGAGCGGAAAGCTGGCTCCGGCAGGGCTCGGGATCGCCGACGCGGCGGAGTCCGGCGTATCGAAGGCGATGCCACCGAGCAGCACACTGACGAGGCCCTCGGTGCGGACCTTCACGCCGGATGCGCCGAGCGACACATCGATGCCGCTGGCATTCCAGAAATGCGTCTCTGGCTTCACCAATGTGTCGTGTGGTGCGCGGACGAAGGCGAAGATGGTTACGCCTCGGCCGCTCGCGTCGAGGTCGTAGCCGAGCACCTCGCCCACGGCGATGCCGCGGTAGTAGAGAGAGGTGCCCGCGGAGAGCGATCCCAGCCGGTCGGCATGCAGATGGAAGGTCCGACCCGGCACGTTCATGGTGAGGACCGGCGGATTCGCCTGGCCATCGAATCTCCGAGCGGCCTTCCCCGGACCGGGCAGCATTCCGACATAGACACCGGAGACGAGGGTCGAGAGTCCGGAAACTCCCGATGCGCTCAGTCGCGCGCTCTCGATCCAGAACTTCGTCCCCTCCGTCAGGTGGTCCTCCGCGTCCTCGTCCATCTGGGCGGTGACGATCACGTGCGAGAGATCGGGACTCAGCCGGACGGTCTTCACGACGCCGAGTGACACGTCCCGATACTTGATCGGTGTCTTGCCCTCCTCGAGGCCCGACGCGTGCTCGAAGACGATGGTGATCGTGGGGCCCATCTGCGACCACGTCTGCCATGCGAGAAACGCCGCCACGAGCGCGGCGACGATCGGGATCGTCCACACCAGCGGGACGCGCGGTCGGCGCGCCACCACGATGCGGGGCGATCCCGGCGGCCCGCTTCCGTTCCCGGCGTCAATGTCCATCGTTGGCTCCCGCCGCGTCCCACAGGAGGCGAGGATCGAAGCACATGGCACCGAACATCGTGATCACCACGACCGCGGCGAACGAGATCGCGCCGGCTCCCGGCTCGATGGTGGCGATGTTCCCGAGCCGCACCAGACCGGCGAGGATCGCGAGCACGAAGATGTCGAGCATCGACCAGCGGCCGACGGATTCGACGATGCGGTAGATCACCGTCCGCTCCCGGGTACGCCAGCGGGAGCGGCGCTGTACGGAGACCAGCAGGAAGGCGAGGCCCACGAGCTTCAGGACGGGAACCGTGATGCTCGCGAAGAAGACGAGGAGGGCCAGCGGAAGCATTTCGGCCGCGATCAGCTCCTGCACACCGCCGAGGATCGTGGCCTGCGTCGCCTCGCCGAAGGAGACCAGGATCATGACGGGATAGAGGTTGGCGGGCACGTAGAGGATGAGTGCGGCCACCACCAGTGCCCAGGCGCGACTCACGCTGTTCGCTTTGCGCCGGTGGAGGCCCGCGCCGCAGCGTGCGCAGCGCCCGTGCACGACGCCATGCTGCTCGGAAAGCGCCGCCACCACGCCGCAGACGTGGCAGCCGACGAGAAGCGTGCCCGAAGTCGCCGGGACGCCCGATTCCGGGGGCGCTGCGATGCGATCCCAGACCTCTGCCGTATCCAGCGTGAGGTCGGTCCAGATCATCGTGACGATCAGCGCCACGAAGCCGACGAGGGCCGGACCCACCGTGATGGACGCCATGTCGACGATCTTGGTGTAGGAGACGAGGACGCCGAGCAAGAAGACCTCGGTCATCGCCCACGGATGCAGGAGGTCGAGCCCGCGAAAGAGGGGGGCCAGGTAGCGGGGCTTCAGGCCGAGATGGAGCGGCACCAGGACGGCGAGCCAGGCGGCAATCTTGAGGAACGGGAAGGCGACGGCGAAGAGCAGCACGAGGACCGCAAGTTCGAAGAAGCCATCGGCCCAGAGTCCACCGACTCCGGAGGCGAGCCGACTCGGCTCGATCCGGCCGCCGATCTCCATGGTGAGAAAGGGGAAGAGATTCGCGACGAGCCAGAAGAAGAGCGACGCCAGCGCCAGCGCGATGCTTCGCTCGACCGTCTCGGGCCTGCGCGCGAGAAGTACCGCACCGCAGCGGCCGCAGAGGGCGCGGGAGCCCGCCGGGACCTCCGGCACCTCGTGGAGCAGATCACAGTCGTGGCAGCGTAGAAGACGCGTCAAGACGGTCCCTAGATCAGACCGGCCGCGATGTTCACCGCAAAGGCCAGGATCACCGTGTTGAAGGCGAAGGAGACGATGCCGTGCACCAGCGTTGCGCGACGCATGCTCCGAGCCGTGATCTCGACGTCTGCTACCTGCGCCGTCATCCCTACCACGAATGCGTAATAGAGGAAGTCGAAGTAATCGGGACGATCCTCCGCCGGAAAGCGAAGGCCGCCACGGATGGGGCCACCGGGCACGTTGCCCGTGTCGTCGTAGTAGTCGTGGGCGTAGTGCACGGCGAAGAACGTGTGCACCGCGAGCCAGGAAAGGAAGATCGTGACACCGCATAGTAGCAGGTGCCGAACCCGCTCCTCCGCCGGAAGGCCTTGCGCAACGAGGAGCAGTGCCCCGACCGTACCGAGGCTGAGCGCCGCCGCGGCCAGCGAGAGGAGGAGGTTTGCGGCCATGCTGGCATCCTCCTCCGCCGCGCGCCGCCGCATCTCCTCGGGTCGTGCACCGCGCATGAGCGCGAGCGCCTGGAGTAGGAAGAGCAGTACCGCACCATCCCATGCGAGGGCCACGCGGATCTCGCCGGTCAGCCGCGACGGCATGCAAACGAAGAGCAGCGTGCCGCCGACGAGCGCCAAGAGGAGGCGACGGCGCGCGCGCAGAAGACCGAGCAAGCCGGCCTTCCTGCGAGGCGGGTGTTGCCGGGCGGGCTGCGGGTTGGCGTCGGCCATCGACCGGAGAGCCTACCCGCTCGCCACGACCGCGCCCGCTGCGATCGTCTAGGCGCGAGCCGAGCTCCGTCGTCGCTCCGCGAGGGCCACGAGCCCCGACACGACGAGCACGAACGTGCCGGGCTCGGGGATGGGGGCGAAGGCGAGGCCGGCCAGGTTCGGGCTCGTGCCGCCGTAGCCACCGACGCCGGTGAGTGCGCCGTTCGTGACGTCGAGCGTGTAGAGGGAGTCCGTCCCCGACCCCGAGTCGACGAGGAACATGACGTCGTCGTCGGGTCGCGAGGCGATGTCGAAGGCGGAGGTCACCTGCATGGCGGCGATGAGGCTGCCGTTGCCGCTCGAGAGGTCGATGTGGATGAGCTGGGCGCCCGAGTAGGCGACCCCGTAGAGTACGCCCGTCTGACTGAAGCCGAGGGCAAGGACGTTCGAGAAGGTGATGCGCCCGACGAAGCTCGCCGCACCGCTGAGCGCGTCGATCAGGTAGAGCGCGTCGAAGGGGGCTCCGTAGACCTCTGCCGTGCTTCCGTAGAGCTTTCCGCTCACGGGATCGAATGCGATCGACGCCATGTGTCCGGGCGAGCCCTGGAAAGCGCCGCCGGTATTGATGTTGATCGCGACCGAGCCGACTGCTGCGCCCGTCGCGGGGTCGATCGTGACGAGTTCGTCGAGGTCTTCGCCCTTCGCAATCCGGACGCCCCAGAGCGTTCCGGTTCCGGGACGCGTATCGCTCGTGAGATCACCGATTTTGTCGTCGCCGATCGCTCCGATGGGCGACGCCGTGCCGGCCGCCTGGTCCATGTGGAAGAGCGTCGCTGCGCCGTCGTAGTCTGCCGCGTAGAGTTCGAGCGCGAGCGCGCTCGACCCCCCCATCAAAGATGCCGCCACCACTGCCACGAACAACTGGAACTTCGAGCCGAACCGATTCCGCAAGGGGCCCTCCTGATTGATCGGTCCGCCGAGGCGAACCGCCGCATGCCACGTCGACTAGGTGGACGGAACGAGCCGAAAGTGGCACGAGCGGGTGCGGGAATGAGCGGATCGTCCCCTCCGGGGTGGATCCGTCGCGCGCGACGAGGAGCGCTCGGCCCAGTCAGCCGTGGCGTCGCCCGAGACCGATCGCGACGAGTCCGAATCCGAGCAGTGCGAGCGTCCCCGGCTCGGGGAGGGCCAGCCAGACCGACGCTGACACGCCGGAGTAGGAGGTGCCGAATCCCGGATAGGCGCTCGCTTCCATGCGTCGAAGCTGCTCCCGGAGAAGAGCGATATGGGCGTCGACCATCGCGTAGGTGGATGACGGGCCAATGGTCGCAATCAGGCTTGCGGGGTCCTGCGGAGTCGGGAAGCGTTCCTCGTCCCGCTTTGCCCACGAGCCGAAGAAGCTCTCCTCCTCGAGGTCTAGATACGAGCGGGCGACGTCACTCACTCCTTCCGCGAGCGGGACGAAGCTCCTGCCGACTCCGCCCTCCGGCTCGGCGGGGAGGGGGCTTCCGTACCCGACTCCGGAAGCCCGGATCGGAGCGATGCCCATCGAGACGATGCTGGTCAAGAGAATGGCGAGGTGCGACCGGAGCATGGTTGCCGAGCCCTCCGCGACGACCAGTCCCAATCGAGTGGTCGCGGAAGCCCGAATGTGTCGAAGTCGGAACGGTCGGGCGGTCTCCCCAGTGGCGCCGCCGGGCGCCGCTCGGCGTCGAGCGAGGCTTCGACGCTAGGCTCTCGCGGGGAGGTGCCGTGGGGGATTTCCGTCCGCGATCGGGGTTCCTGGTCGAGTGGCCGGTTCGCAGCAGAGCGCGAGCGTGGCTCGTCCTCGTCGCGTGGAGTGTTGCGCTCGCTTCGTGCGGGGCCGCCGCAGAGTCTCTCGAGGGGCGCGTGGTGCGGGTTCGCGACGGCGATTCGCTCGTGGTCCTGGTTGATCGGCGAACGGTCGAGGTGCGGCTCGCGGAGGTCGATGCTCCGGAGTCCGGGCAACCTTGGGGGAAGCGCGCGAAGCGCGAGCTCTCGGATCTGGCTTTCGGGAAGACGATCGAGGCGGAGGTGATCGACGTCGATCGCTACGGCCGGAAGGTGGCGAGGGTCTTTGCCGATGGCGTCGACGTACCGGCCGAGATGGTGCGTCGCGGTGCGGCGTGGGTGTACACGAAGTACGCGAAGCGTGAAGAGCTCGCGGGGATCGAGAGCACCGCGCGCGACGCACGCGCCGGGCTCTGGTCGCTTCCCGAGAAGGATCGTGTTCCGCCCTGGGAGTGGCGCGAGCAGCATCGCGAGGCGTCTCGCACCGGATCCCCACCGGATCCGGGCAAGAGGCCTCCGACGCCTCGTCTTCCCTCCGCACCCGCGGCGCCGTAAGAGGGCGCGAGCGGATGTGGGGCCATGCGCGGGGGCGACCCACCGGGTCGCCCCTACCTGGAACCCGGAGCGTCGTGAGCGCCATCGGAACCCGGAGCGTCGTGGGCGTCGTGGGAGCCCGGGGTGTCGTGGGCGCCATCGGAACCCGGAGCGTCGTGTGTGTCGGGCGACGCCGCGGCGTGATGGGCGTGGATGGAGAGAGCGCCGCGGGATCGACTCGCCGGCGTGCGGAGATCGATCCCGCTTCTTGGGAGACCGACCCAAGACGGATCGGATCGCTGGGACGTCTCTGGATCGCCGCCGACCGTGTTGCGCTCCCCGAGCCGTAGCTCGCGCTACGGCTCGGTCGCGCGTCTCGTCTGCGCTGCGCATCGGCGCAAGAAGCTCCGCCTCCCATCTCGGGTCGGTCTCCTAGACGCGGCGCAGGTGCGCGAGGATCGCCTCGCTCACGAGCTCGGGCGCTTCGAGAGCGACGGCGTGGCCGGCGTCGGGCGCCACCACGAGCGTCGCGCCCGGGATGGCGCGCGCGATCCGCTCGGCATCCGGAACCAGGAGGTCCGCGTCCGCGGCGACGATGAGGGTCGGCGCCTCGATCCGGGCGAGGTCGCGCTCTCGTGTCCCCGACCACCTGCGGAGCCCTGCGGCCTGTCGTTCGAGCGTCGCAACCGGAGCGCGCGCCGCGATCTCGGCGAGGCCGCGCGCGATGCGCTCTCGTGCGCGCGGGTCGGCGAGCGTCGCATCGCCGAAGAGCCACGGAAGCAGCGCCGCGGCGAGCGTGGCGGGCCGCGCCTCGCGCGCCGTCGCGATCCATGCATCGAGGACGGCGAGAAGCCGTGGCGTTGCGGTCGAGAAAGGCGTGATCAGCACGAGCGAGCGAACCCGCTCGGGGCTCGCGAGCGCGAGCTCGATCGCAGCCGCCGCGCCGAGGCTCGCACCGATTACGTGGGCCCGGCCTTCGAAGCAGCGTAGTGCGTCGGCGGCCATCGTGGCGACGTCGTAGGCGTCCTCGGCAGGAGCGTCGGAGACCGCGATTCCCCTCGGATTCACACCGAGCACCCGGAACGATTCGCCGAGCACGGGCGCCTGCCGTGCGAAGGCGGAGACGTCCGTTCCGAAGCCGGGAAGGAGCAGTACCGGATCGCCCTCGCCTTGGTGCGGTACGTCGAGCGCGACGCCGGGAGCGACCGGCCTCCGGCCCTTCCGGCGCGCCGCGAAGGCCTCGACGTCCTCGCGCGTCACGCGGCCTCCCGGCCCCGAGCCGGGGACCGCTTCGGCATCGAGTCCGAGCTCGCGTGCCCTCGCACGCGCGGCCGGTGCGATCGGCCTTCGCGGTCCTCTCTGGACATCGGCATCGCGGAGTGGTTCGGCCCGTGTCGCGCCAGCCGCTTCGCTCGCCGGACGCGGTGCTTCGGGAAGGTCGTTCGACTTCCGGAACGCGTCGGCGTCGAAGGGCTCGTCGGGAGTGTCGGTCAACGCCGCGAGGAGCGCTCCGCACGGGACCGTCTCGTCGACGGGAACGTAGACGTGACGGAGAAAGCCGCTCGCCGTGGCCTCGATCTCGACCTCGGCCTTCTCGGATTCGATCACGAGCAGCGTCTCGCCGCGCTCGACGCGCCCGCCGATCTCGATCGGCCACGCGACGACACGACCCTCCTGCATCGACATTCCGAGCTTCGGCATCGAAATCGGCGCCGGCATCCCGACCTCGTCAGCCCATCTCGCGAACGGCAGCGATCACGCGGGCCGCGTCGGGACGGAAGGCGTCCTCGAGGATCGCGGCGAAGGGCACCGGCGAATGCGGCGCCGTGATGCGCCGGACGGGGGCATTCAAGAAGTCGAAGCCTCGATCGACGCAGAGCGCGGCCACGTCGCTCGCAATCGAGCAGCGCGGCGTCGACTCGTCGACGACGACGAGCCGCCCCGTCTTCTCGAGCGAGGAAAGGATCGTCTCCTCGTCGAGCGGAGCGACCGAGCGCAGATCGATCACCTCGGCATGGGTGCCCTCCTTCGCGAGCGCGTCCGCTGCGGCGAGCGCCACGGAGACCGTCGCGCCGAAGCCGACGAGGGTCACGTCCGCCCCCGTCCGGACGACGTTCGCGCGTCCGATCGCGATCGTGAAATCGCCCTCGGGAACCTCGCCCCGCTGCATGAGCACGCCCTTGGCTTCGCAGAAGACGACGGGATCGTCGTCGCGGATCGCAGCGAGGAGGAGGCCCTTGGCCTCGGCGGGATTCGACGGGATCACCGTCTTCAAGCCCGGGATGCCGGCCGTCATCCAGTAGAGCGACTGCGAATGCTGCGCGGCCGCGCGCATGCCGGCTCCACAGACGGTGCGGACGGTGAGCGGCACGCGCGCCTTTCCGCCGAACATGTAGCGGAGCTTCGCAGCCTGGTTGAGGAGCGGGTCGAGGCAGACGCCGAGAAAGTCCATGAACATGAGCTCGGCGACGGGGCGAAGGCCCGTCGCTGCGGCGCCGACCGCCGTGCCGAGGATCCCCATTTCCGAGATCGGCGTATCGAGCACGCGGCCCGGGAAACGCTTCTCGAGCCCCTTGGTGGTGCCGAGCACGCCTCCCATCTCGTCGGTGCCCTCGACCTCCCGCGTGCCGCCCCCGACGAGATCCTCGCCGAGCAGGATCACGTCGGGATCGGTCTCCATGGCGATCGCGAGCGCTTCGTTGATGGCCTGTCCGGTCGAGAGCAGTCGCGACATGGCATCACCCGTTCACGTAGACGTCGCTGGTGACGGAGGTCGGATCCGGGAGCGGAGCGGCCTCGGCAGCCGCGACCGCGGATGCGATTTGGGCGGCGACCTCTCCGTCTGCGCTCCGAAGCGCGTCGCTCGAGAGGAGACCGGCTTCGACGACGCGGTGCTCGAAGCGCTCGAGCGGGTCGCGGCGCTGTTTCCAGTGCTCGGCCTCCTCTTTCGAGCGGTAGGCGAGCGTGTCACCGACGTAATGGCCGGAGAAGCGGTACGTCTTGCACTCGAGGAGCGTCGGGCCGTCTCCGCGGCGCGCGCGGGCGATCGCCTCGGCCGCCTTCTCGAAGACGTCGAAGAAGTCCATCCCGTCCGCGATCAGCGCGTTCATCGCGTACGAGCGCGCCCGCTCGGCGATGTCCGCGACGGGAACCACGAACCCGGTCGGCGTGAACTCTCCCCAGCCGTTGTTCTCGACGACGTAGAGCGCGGGGAGCTTCCAGTTCTGCGCCATGTTGAGCGACTCGTGGAACTGCCCCTGGTTGCTCGCACCGTCTCCGAAGAACGCGACCCCCACGCCCCCGCTGCGCTTGACCTTCGCCGTGAGCGCGGCCCCGGTCGCGAGCGGGATCCCGGCACCGACGATTCCGTTCGCGCCGAGCATGCCGTGATCCATGTCGGCGATGTGCATCGAGCCGCCCTTGCCTTTGCAAAGACCCGTCGCACGGCCGAAGAGCTCGGCCATCATGCCGGCCACTCCGACACCCTTCGCGATGCAATGGCCGTGGCCGCGATGCGTCGAGGTCACCCAATCGCGAGAGTCGAGATGCATGCACACGCCCGTCGCGACGGCTTCTTCTCCGACGTAGAGATGGAGGAAACCCGCCATCTTTCCGGCGAGGACGAGCTCCTGGAGCTTCTCCTCGAAACTCCGGATTCGGCGCATGGTCCGATACGCCTCGAGCAGACGCTCGCGCGAGAGCGCCACGCCGGTGGGAATCGGTTCCGGGCACATCGGAAGGCTCCTCTCCACGGTGGTCGGGATGCGGATCTGCGGCCCCCAAGCGTGGCACGAGTGAGCGAAGCGCGCGACTGCGGCCAGGAGACCGACCGCAGGCGGCCCGGATCGGTCTCTAGCGTCCCCGCCGCAGGAGGCGGTGCTCACCGGCACGAAGCGTGATGCGCTCGGCGTCGAAGAGCTCCATGAGCGGGACGGCGGTGCGGCGCGAGGTTCCGATGAGCGCCTTGTAGGCGCCCGTATCGAGACTTCCCTTCTCCTCGAGCGCAGCGACGACGCGTGCGCGCAGCGCGTCGACGGCGGCACGGTCGAAGTAGAGGTCGCCCGGCGCGCGGATGACGGAGCGCTCGCGCTCGAGATGCGCGAGCAGCGGGCGGAGCGTCTCGACGGAGGCGTCGAGCTTCACGGCGAGATCGCGAAGCGACGGGGGCTCGAGTCCGGACGCGCGGAGCGTGTCGCGGAGCCCCGCGAGCATGGGCGCTTCGGCGGCGGACTCGCGAACGCGATGGCCCGAGTTCCGGACGAGATCCCCCTCGAAGCCGATCGACCCCTCCGCGGCCAGCCGGCGCAGCGCGAGGTCGAAGGCGTCGGGGGCGACGTTCGACGGCAAGCGACCGCGAAGCGCCCCGCGAGAGATCCCCGGAAGGAGCGGGTTCGTCGCATGCTGCGCGGCGAGCGAGGCCTCGATCCGCGATTCGATCTCGGCGAGCGCGGCACCCGAGAGCCAGCGCCTCGCTTCGGTGACGCGCGCCGTGCCCGCCTCGGCCAACGCCGCGAGGAGCGGATCGAGCGAGTCCGCTTCGAGGCCGCTTTCGAGACGGAGCGAGTCGAAGAGGATTCCAGCCCATCCCGAGCGGGCGATCCGGCGCTCGAGCCGGGCCTCGGGGTCGCGGCCGGCGAAGGCTTCGAGATGCTCGCGAAGCAGCGGATCGCCGAGACGGCGCCGCTGCGGAGCCGGATCGAGGACGATGCCGCCGCCGAGCGTGGCGCCGAACTCGAGCCGTGCGAATCCCCGGAGAACGAAGCGGTCGCCCGGCACGAGCGGGACGCGCTCGCCCTCGACGCGGATTCGGGCAAAGCCCGAGGCCCCCGGCTCGATCCGCACGGCGCCGATCGGCGAGACGCGCGCACGGCGCTCGAGCGTGCCGGCGAGAAGCTCGACCGAGGTATCGCGAAGCAGGACCGGTGCCGTCGCGAGCCAGCGGAGCGAGACGTCGAGGACGCCGGTCGGGCGAAGCGCGTCGGGCCGCGTGACGACGTCGCCGCGCGCGAGCTCCGAGTGATCGATTCCCTGCAGGTTCGCGGCGCAGCGCAGGCCGGGCTCTGCGCGCGTCACCGATCGCCCGTGGCTTTCGAGGCCGCGCACGCGCGCACGGCGACCCGATGGGAGGATCTCGACCGCGTCTCCGACCTCGAATGCTCCGCCGATGAGCGTCCCCGTGACGACGCTCCCGAAGCCCGGCCTCGTGAAGACGCGATCGACGGCGAGCCGCGTGGGCCCGGTTCGTGGAGTTCTCGGCGTGGCCGCGCGGGCGACGGCGAGAAGTGCGCTGCGGAGCTCGGGCAAGCCCGCTCGAGTGAGCGCGGAGACGGCGACGATCGGAGCATCCGCGAGCGCGGTGCCGGCCAGGAGCGAACGGACTTCGTCGGAAGCGAGTTCGAGCTCCTCGTCTCCCACGAGGTCGCAGCGCGTGAGCGCGACCACGCCGTGCTCGAGGCCGAGAAGCTCGCAGATCGCCGCGTGCTCGCGCGTCTGCGGCATCACACCCTCGTCCGCAGCAACCACGAGCAGGACGAGATCGATCCCCGTCGCGCCCGAGACCATGGTGCGGACGAGGGCCTCGTGCCCGGGAACGTCGACCACCGAGAGGCGCAAGGCTCCCGCTTCGTCGGCGAGATCGAGCGGAGCGAAGCCGAGGACGAGCGTGATGCCGCGTGCCTTCTCCTCGGGAAGGCGGTCGGTGTCGACTCCCGTGAGCGCACGGACGAGCGCCGTCTTGCCGTGGTCGATGTGGCCCGCCGTGCCGAGCACGAGCGACGTCGCTCGGAAGTCCGCGGCGCTCCGACCTCGCTGCGGGTCTCGGGTCGGTCTGCTAGCGCGGCCCGATGACATCGCGGCCGAAGTACGGCTGGAGCGCCTTCGGGATGCCGATCGAGCCGTCGGCCCGCTGGTGGTTCTCGAGGATCGCGATCGGCGCTCGCGAGAGGGCGACCGCGGTGCCGTTCAGCGTATGGGCGAACTCGTTGCGCTTGGTCGCCTTTCGCCGCACCCGGATGCCGAGCCGCCTCGCCTGGTAGTCGGTGCAGTTCGAAGCGCTCGTGATCTCGCCCCAATCTCCGGCTTCGCCGCGGCCGGGCATCCACGCCTCGATGTCGTACTTGCGGTACGCGGGGGCGCCGAGGTCGCCCGAAGCGACGTCGATCACGCGGTAGGGGATCTCGAGCGCCTGGAAGATCCTCTCCTCGATCGCGACGAGCTCTTCGTGCATCGCTTCCGAATCCTCGGGTCGCGTGATCGCGAACATCTCGACCTTCGAGAACTGGTGCACGCGATAGAGCCCGCGGCTTTCGCGGCCGGCCGCGCCGGCCTCGGTTCGGAAGCAATGCGAGAGGCCGGCGAGGCGAAGCGGGAGCGCATCCTCGTCGAGGATCGCATCGGCGTAGAGACCACCGAGCGTGATCTCGGCGGTTCCGATCAGGCACAGGTCCTCGTTCGCGATCGAGTAGATCTGCGTCTCGGGGCCACGCGGATCGAAGCCGATCCCGTCGAGGATCTCGGGCCGCGCGACATCCGGGGTCACGAAGGGCGTGAAGCCGGCGTCGATCAAGACGTCGAGCGCGAAGCGCTGGAGCGCGAGTTCGAGGAGGACGGCCTCGTTCTTGAGGAAGTAGAACTTCTGCCCCGCGACCTTCGCGCCGCCTTCGAAATCGACGAGCGAGAGCCTCTCGGCGAGGCTCAGATGATCGAGCGGCCGGAAGTCGAAGTGGGCGGGTGTCCCGGAATGCCGCAAGACGCGGAAATCGGCCTCACCTCCCGTCGGTGCGTCGGGATGGACGAGATTCGGCACCGTGCAGGCGAGTGTCCGGAGTTCCTTCTCGGCCTCGACCACCTCGGCTTCGAGCCGAGCCGCCTCGTCCTTGAGCCGTCTTCCCTCGGCCGCGTGCGACTCGCGCTCGGCCACCTCGAGCGGGCGCTTCCCGCGGCCCTGGTGTTCGTTGCGCTGGCGGTAGACCTCCTGCAGACGGGTCGTGAGCGCGGCGACGCGTTCCTGATGGCCGATCACGGCGTCGAGATCGACCACGACGCCCCGGCGGCGGCAGCTCTCGGCCACTTCGTCCCGGCGAGCGGCGAGGGTTCTCGGATCGAGCATCCGAGTAGGGAAGCACACGGCGCGGCCCCGCCGCCAATCGGCCGGGCGCTGCGGCCCGAGGCCGAAACGCTACCCTGCGCCCTCCGGGCCGCGGACGCGTTCGCGGCCGAGGCGGTCCTCCGGCGCGGGAAGTGCGATCGGGAAGGTCGTTCCGGCGATCCGGACCGCGCACGGGCGCGGAGCGAGAGCGAGAGATGCGATCCGAGGTCGAGCCCCGAGCATGAAGCCTCGCGCGAGCGTGATCGTCAGCACCTACAACCGCCCGGAGAATCTCGAGCGTTGCCTCGAGGGATTCCGTTGGCAGACCACCGCCGACTTCGAGCTTCTCGTCGCCGACGACGGCTCCGATGATCGAACGGCGGCGCTGGTGGGGCGCTACGCGTCGCTTCTCGAAGGCCGCGTGCGCCACGTCTGGCACGAGGATCGCGGCTTCCGAAAGTGCACGATCCTGAACCAGGCGTCCCGCGACGCGCGCGCCGACCATCTGATCTACACCGATGGGGATTGCGTGCCGCATCGACGCTTCGTCGAAGCGCATCTCCGTCATCGCAAGTTCGGCCACTACCTGGTCGGGCGGGCGGCGTTCCTGAGCGAACGGCGAACGCGTGAGATCGGCATCGAAGACGTCCGGCGTGGTACGCACGCGCGCGTGGGCCTCGGCGACGTGATCGACGTGATCCGCCGCACGAACCGCAACATCGCCTACGGCGTCTACCTTCCGGGCGAGCTCTCGTTCCGCGCGATGCAGCGTCTCAAGAAGAATCGAAACGCACGCGGCGGGAACCTCTCGCTCTGGAAGCACGATCTCGAGCGCGTGAACGGTTGGAACGAGGACTTCGAGAGCTGGGGGCTCGAAGATGTGGAACTCGGATTCCGCCTCCGGCTCGCGGGCCTGGTGCCGCTCATCATCGTGAACCGCGCCGTCTGCGTTCATCTCTGGCATCCGGCGTCGCGCGTCGAAGGCACGAGCGCGCGCAAGGCGTACAACGAGTCGAAGGTACGTGCCGAGCCCTGGTGTCCGAACGGGCTCGAGAAGGAGCGCGAGGAGCGGCCCGTCGCGTAGAGGACGATCCGGGATGCGCACCCGGAGGAATCCTCGATGACGCA